>DATJLT010000209.1:0-13895 GCA_035509195.1 Streptosporangiaceae bacterium
CGGTGCTGGCGAGCGTAGGGCAGGCGGCAGAAACCAAGCAGATGGCTCGCTTCGGCGACCGGGTGGCCTGGCTGGCGGAGCAAGCTGGCCGCACCGACCGGACCATGCTTCGCCGGATCGAGACCGCCGAGCAGCTACTCGCAGAGGAGATCGCCGCCGAGTTGCGGCGGCGGCGCGACCTGCCGTCTTCGGGCGCGAACGGCTGGTATCTGGATGAGTTCAGGACAGTGCTTCGCCTGGACACGCCGACCGTTGAGTCGCATGAACGCCGGCGCGTCGTCGCCAGCCGCGCTGGGCTGACTCAGGTACTGGCCATGACGGACATACCAAGGGACTCAGGACTGCCGAGGGCCGAGCTAATTTCGGAAGTGCTGTACGGCGGCCGCCTGATCAAGCGCTTTGACCGCGAAGGCAACAGGTTCGAGTTCCTGGTCGAGCTGCCCGCTCCGCTCGAGCTCAGCGAGCAGCATGAGTACGCGCTGATCTTGCGCCTGCCCGAGGGCCTGAAGCGACAGCACTACATCTTCACGCCCGAGTACCAGTGCAACGCGTTCGACCTCACCGTCCGCTTCGACCTCGCGCATCCGCCGGCCTGGGTTCGCGAGGTCAAGGGAGAGACGGTCCGTACCTTCGACACGCCGAGACCTGGCAAGGAAAACCTCATACCTGACGGCGCAGGCGAGGTGCACGTGCGGTTCGAGCATCCCACCATGTATCTCGGCTACGGCCTGCAGTGGCACATCGCGGAACCGTGACGGTCGCGGTGGCTTAGCCCTTGCCGGAGTCGATCGCGTCACCGATCCTGTGGACGCGCAGAGCGTTCGTCTTGCCAGGTGTCCCCGGCGGGTTACCTGCCACGATCACCACCTTGTCGCCCTTTTGACCGCGACCTACGTCAAGAAGAGCGGATTCAACCTGCCTGACCATGTCATCTGTGTGCAGGACCGGAGGCACGATGAAGGTCTCCACTCCCCAGGTCAGCGCGAGTTGGCTCCTTGTCGACTGCTCTGGCGTGAACGCCAGCAGGGGAATGGCTGACCGGTACCTGGCCAGCCTCCTCGCGGTCTCGCCAGACATCGTGAACGCGACCAGGGCGGTAGCGCCGACGACGGCACCGACCTCGGCGGCGGCGCGGGCAATTGCTCCGCCGGTAGTGGTCGGCACCCTCGTCAGCGACGGCATAGCGGCCAGGCATTCATGTTCCGCCGCGAGAATGATCTTCGCCATGGTCTCGACGGTCTCCACCGGGTAAGTTCCCACACTGGTTTCCGCGGAAAGCATCAGCGCGTCCGCGCCGTCGAGCACGGCGTTGGCTACGTCTGATGCCTCGGCTCTCGTCGGCCTCGGCGCGGAAATCATGGACTCGAGCATCTGGGTGGCGACAATGACAGGCTTGGCTTTTTCCTTGGCCAGGCTGATCGCGTGCTTCTGAACGATCGGCACCCGTTCGAGCGGCAACTCGACCCCGAGGTCGCCGCGCGCGACCATCAGCGCGTCGAAGGCTTCGAGCACCTCGGGCAGCGAGTCGACCGCCTGCGGTTTTTCGATCTTCGCGATCAGCGGCAGGTGAACGCCGACCTCGTCCATGATCGCGCGCACCGGAGGGGCGTCATCAGGACCGCGCACGAACGACAACGCGATCAAGTCAGCGCGGAGCCCGAGCGCCCAGCGAAGATCCTGCTCGTCCTTAGCAGAAAGAGCGGGCACGCTGAGCCTGGCTCCGGGAATGTTCAGGCCCTTATGGTCGGACACCTTCCCGCCGACGACGACCTTCGTCCGAACCCGCACGCCAGTGACCCTGGTGACTTCGAGCACGATCCTGCCGTCATCGACGAGGATCTGATCGCCCGCCTTGACGTCAGCGGCCAGGCCCGCGAACGTCGTCGATGCTTCTCCGGCCGTACCAGGAACGTCTTCTGCGGTAATCGTGAACTCCGCACCGGGCAGGAGCATCACGGGCCCGTCAGCGAACGTGCCGAGCCTGATCTTCGGACCCTGCAGGTCCACCAGTACCCCGACGCTGTGACCGGTCTCATCGCCCGCCGCCCTGACGGCGTCGTAGGCCGCCCGGTGCTGCTCGTGAGTGCCGTGGCTCATATTCAGCCTGGCGACGTCCATGCCGGCCCTGACTAGGCGGCTCACTTCCGATTGACTTGACGACGCTGGCCCGAGTGTGCAGACAATCTTCGCCCGGCGGCTCATTATCCTGCCTTCCGCTAAGGCGCCCACTAAGTACCCTATGCCAGGAAAACGACGTCAGCCATTTCCGTAACGCAGAATTAACCGTGCAGCCCTCTCGTCCTTACGTCAGCGATCGCGGACAGCCGCGTAGCGCTCACGGACGGCTGGGTCTGGGTCCGCCTCGTGGCGGGTAATCTCGCCGAGCTGCCAGGACGGCGGCTCGCGGCCGCCGGCGAGCAGCCACGCGGCCTGCCGCGCGGCGCCGTCCGCGACGTATTCGCCCGGCTCAGGCACGCCGACCGGCACGCCGAAGATCGCCGGCGCGATCTCGCGCACCGCCGCCGACCGCGCACCTCCGCCGATGAGCATCACCCGCCTGACCGGTGCCCCGGCCGCCCTGATCGCGTCGAGCCCGTCGGCGAGCCCGCAGAGCATGCCTTCGACCGCCGCGCGGGCCAGGTTCTCCCGAGTCGCGTTCTCACCGGTCAGCCCGTGGAGCGTGCCGGTCGCGCCAGGCCGGTTGGGTGTCCGTTCGCCTTCGAGGTAAGGCACGAGCGTCAGTCCGCCCGCGCCAGGCGCGGCGGCGAGCGCCAGCTTTGCCAACCGGTCAAGGCCGACGCCTAGCATCCCGGCTACGGCCGCCAGAACCCTGGCCGCGTTGAGCGTGCAGACCAGCGGCAGGAACCGGCCGGTCGCATCGGCGAACCCGGCGATCGCCCCGGTCGGGTCGGCGGCCGGCTGGTCGCTGACCGTGAACACGGTGCCTGAAGTACCGATCGACACGACTACATCGCCCGAACCCGCGCCAAGCCCGAGCGCGGCGGCGGCGTTGTCACCGGCGCCTGCCCCGAGCCTCGCGCCGCCGGCAGCGAGTTCACCGGCCTGGCCGTCAGGACCAAGCACGAAGGGGACGCCAAGCTCACGCCCGGCAGCCAGCTTGAGCAGATCGAGCCGGTACTGACCGGTCGCCGGAGACCAGTAGCCGGTACCGCTGGCGTCACTGCGGTCAGTGTGCAGCGCGTCAAGGCCAGGGCCACCGGCGAGCTTCCACGTCAGCCAGTCATGCGGCAGGCATACGGCCGACGCCCGCGCCATCGAGCCTGGCTCGTGCCCGGCCAGCCAGCGCAGCTTGGTCACGGTAAAAGAGGCCACAGGCACGCTCCCTGTCGCCTGCGCCCACGCCGCCGCGCCGCGCTCAGCGTCCCCATCGCCAAGCTCGGCAACCAGTTCCGCAGCCGCCGCTGCCGACCTTGTGTCGTTCCACAGCAGGGCTGGCCTGACGACCTCACCGTCCGCGTCGAGGCAGACCATGCCATGCTGCTGCCCGGCCACGGAGATCGCAGCGACATCGTCAAGCCCGCCCGCGTTCCGTGCGGCGAAATGCAGGGCCGACCACCAGGCAGCGGGGTCGACCTCCGTACCCGGCGGGTGCGGTGCTTCCCCAGAACGGACGAGTGCTCCGGTACCCGCGTCCCTGATCGTCACCTTGCACGATTGGGTCGATGAGTCGATTCCGGCGACAACTGTGCGCACCAGGCTCATCGCGCCCCGAGCAAGTGCTCGATCGCAAGCTGGTTCAGGCGCACGAAGCCGTAGCCGGGAACTCCGGCGGCATTGGTGTCGAAGTCCTCGAACGCGCTCCGGTCAGCCAGCAGGTGGACATAGGTCTCGCCCTCACCCAGTGTCGGTGAACTGAGTTCGCCCACGCGGCTCGCCGCCAGTGCCCCGATGACGTCGGGATCGGCCCTGAACGCGGCCGCGCGCTCCTTGAGCAGCAGGTACATCCGCATGTTCGCTGCGGCCGCCTGCCAGACACCCGCCTTGTCCTCGGTGCGCGAAGGCTTGAAGTCAAAGTGCCTTGGCCCGTCATAGGCGGGGCCACCGCGCGCACCGCCGAACTCGAGCAGGTCGACAAGGGAGAACGCGTTCATCAGGTCGCCGTGGCCGAAGACCAGGTCCTGGTCGTACTTGACGCCGCGCTGGCCGTTGAGGTAGATGTGGAAGAGCTTGCCGTGCCAGAGGGCCTGCGCGATGCCGTGAGCGAAGTTCAGCCCGGCCATCTGCTCGTGACCGACCTCGGGATTGAGCCCCACCATCTGCTCGTGCTCGAGGCTGGAAATGAACGCGAGCGCGTGCCCGACCGTCGGAAGCAGGATGTCACCGCGCGGCTCGTTGGGCTTGGGTTCGAGCGCGAACCGCAGGCCGTAACCGTGATCGATGACGTACGCCGCCAGCAGGTCGACCGCCTCGCGGTACCGGTCAAGAGCGGCTCTGACGTCCTTGGCACTGTCGTACTCGCTGCCTTCGCGACCGCCCCACATGACGTAGGTACTTGCGCCGAGCTCGGCAGCGAGATCGAGGTTGCGCATGACCTTGCGCAATGCGTAGCGCCGCACGGCGCGGCTGTTGCTCGTGAAGCCGCCGTCTTTGAAGACAGGATGGCTGAAGAGGTTGGTGGTCATCATTGGCACCACCAGACCCGTTTCCTTCAGCGCGGCGGCGAACCTGGTGATGTGCCTGTCACGGCTGACGGCGTCGCTGCCTGGCGGGATCAGGTCATCGTCGTGAAATGTGACGCCGTAGGCGCCGAGGCCGGCTAGTTCGTGCACGGCCTCTACCGGGTCAAGCGGTTCGCGTGTCGGGTCACCGAACTGGTCCCTGGCCGGCCAGCCGACCGTCCATAGCCCGAACGTGAACCGGTCAGCCGGCGTTGGCTGAGCAGCCATCGAACCTCCACATCTTCGCTCAGAGAGTGCTGATTCCTGTTCCTGACGGGGCATGTTAACGTTCACACATAGGCCTACCGCTTGTTAATAGGACAAGCCGATTTTTTTCCAGCAAATTCGCAGCTCGCTGCGCACGCCAGCACCCGTGATTGGAGTACGCGATGAGTTACGCTGAGCACCGCCTGGCTAAGATGTAGCTGGCTGATCTCGTGGACGCAAGCACTGGTTATCGCGATCGTGTATCGCCAGAAGGTGACGGGGTGGGCGGTGCTAGCCAAGGCGCCCAAAGTGGCGGCCGGATGAAGCCGGCCGCGGGCAATCAGGCAGGCCGGCCGCTGATGGTTGACGTGGCCAGGCTCGCGGGCGTCTCTCATCAGACCGTATCCCGCGTGCTCAACGATCATCCGCATGTCAGCGCGAAGACGAGAGCCGACGTTCTCGCGGCCATTCGCGACCTGGGTTACCGGCCGAACGCGGCGGCACGGACGCTGGCGACGGGCAAGACCAACGCGCTCGGCGTCATCAGCGTAGACAGCACCTTGTACGGCCCCTCATCCATGCTTTATGGCCTTGAGCAGGCAGCTCCTCCTGACTACCTGGTCGCGATCGCACGGCTCACCGTCTTTGACCGCCAGTCTTTGCACAAGACGATCGACCGGTTCCTCGGCCAGGCGGTCGAAGGGCTGATTGTGGTCGCACCGCAAATCGACGCGGTGGAAGCTCTGATCAACCTGACCACGGACATACCTCTCGTCGCGATCAAGTGCGGCACGAGCGCGCCGCTGCCTTCTGTGATCATCGATAACCGGGCCGGAGCGGCGCGGGCAACCCAGTACCTGCTCGACCTCGGCCACGAGACCGTTCACCACCTTGGCGGCCCGCCGAACTGGCTGGATTCGGCCGAGCGGGCAGAGGGCTGGAGAAAGACCCTCCTGGCTTCAGGCGCCAGGGTGCCTGAAGTCGTTTACGGGGACTGGTCCGCTCGCTCCGGTTATGAGGTCGGGCACAGGCTCGCCGCGATGAGCGAAGTGACGGCCGTGCTGTGCGCTAACGACCAGATGGCGCTCGGCCTGCTGCGCGCCCTCGCCGAGCGAGACAGGAACGCTCCTGGCGAGGTAAGCGTCGTCGGCTTCGACGACATTCCTGAGGCCGCCTTCTTCCCGCCGCCGCTCACTACGGTCAGGCAGGACTTCGGCGAGCTAGGCCGCCGGGCGATGCACCTGCTGATGGACCGCATTTCCGGTGCCGACCGGATCATGCCGCCCATGCCGATCATGCCCGACCTGGTCGTCAGGGCAAGCGCCGCGCCTCCGCGCCGCCGTAAGGAGTCTTCAGGCTGACTGCTGGCGCTGCTCGAGCGCCCGCCTGTACTCGGCAACCACAATGTCATTCAGTTCCTGCACCGAGGTGTCAGGACTGTGCTTGTCCAGCGTGATCCGTCCGTGCTGCAGCAGGTTAACCCGGTCGCAGATCTCAAGAACCTGCCCGTAATTGTGCGCGATCACGATGATCGATACGTCGCCACGGCGCTTGAGGTCGCGGATCAGGTCGAGGATCAGCGCGACCTCCTTGGCGCCCATCGCCGCCAGCGGTTCGTCGAGCAGCAGGATCTTCGCGTCCGAGTAAACAGCCCTGGCCACGGCGATGGCCTGGCGCTGGCCGCCGGACAAGCTGGCGACCAGTGAGTCCACGGAAGGTATGTTCACGCCCATCTCGTTGAGGTACTCGCGTGAGGTCCGCCGCATCGCCCGGTTATTGAGCAGCGGGCCGTTGACGCGCTCGCGGTTGAGGAACATGTTGTGATAGACGCTGAGCTGGTTGATCAGCGCCAGGTCCTGATAGACCGCATCGACGCCGAGCGACCGTGCATGGTCGACCGACCTGAACGTCACCGGCTGTCCATTCAGGACAATCTGGCCCGTGTCCGGCTGCTGGAAGCCGCAGAGGATCTTAAGCAGGGTTGACTTGCCCGCGCCGTTATCGCCGATCAGGCCGAGGATCTCGCCCCTGCGAAGGTGCAAGTTGACGTCGATGAGCGCGGTGACCGGGCCGAACCGCTTGGTCAGGTGCTCGGCCCGCAGGACGTCATCGCCGAGTTCCGCCGCGGAAGGTCCGCTCGCAGCCGTCGACTGGAGCGGCGGTCCCTCGTTGACGTCGTAACCGTAGGAGTCCGCAGCGGTCATCGTAGTCTCCCTGATGCACGGAGCCGTGCGAGCTGGATGTTGGCGATCATCGCAATCAAGATCGCGCCGCCGAAGATCTCATTGAGCGGGTAGGCGCTGATCCCGATGACGTTGAAGCCGTCGGTGAGTACCGCCAGCATGATGGAGCCGAGGAAAGCTCCGATGATAGTTCCCGAGCCGCCGAGCAGTGCTGTGCCGCCGATGACAGCCGCCGCGACCGAGTAGAACATCGGCTGGTAACCGCCGGCGTTCGGGTCGATGACGTTCGTCTGGAACGCGATCTGCAAGCCAACGAGCGCCCCGAGCAGGCCGCTGACCATGAAATTCCCGTACTTGATGCGAGCGACGTGGATACCTGCCTCGCGAGCGCCGAGCTGATTACCGCCGACCGCGATCGTGTGCAGGCCCCACCTCGTCCTCGTCAGGATGACGTGGGCGAGGATCGTGAGGGCGACCGCCCAGGCTATCTCGGCGAAGCCATAGCCGCCGAGCCACTTTCCTACCCCGAGCGAGTTCGCGGTCGGCGTCGCCTGAGTCGCGTTGGAACTGCTCAGGGTCAGGCCGTACAGGATGAAGCCGGTACCCAGCGTCGCGATGAACGAGGGTATCCCCAGCGTGACCGTGATGAACCCGTTGACCGCTCCGACGACGAGGCCGAACACCAGCGCCACGATGATCGCGAGCAGCACGGGAAAGCCGTGATAGACGATAAGGAAGTACATGAGGAAAGGCGCGAAGGCGTATACGAAACCCGGTGACAGGTCGATCTCGCCGCAGATCAGCAGCGGCACCTCGCCGATCGCGATGATCACGATGGGCGCGGCGATCTGACTCATGTTGACCAGGTTCACCCGCTCGAAGAACGCGCTGGAAGCCGACGAAATAAATCCGAAGTAGACAATAAGCAGCACCACGACTACCAGCACGGTCAGTTCGCGCTGCTGGCCGACGAGCGCGAGCGCACGGCGCACCCGCGGGTCGATACGTCCAGCACGAGGGCCGCCAGTAGGCGGGCCAGTGAAGGCGTTGGCCGTGCGTTCGGCTGTATCGCTCATTTCCGCCCTCTCCCGCGACCGCATCGCGGCCCATACCCGGCAAGAGCCCTGGCAACCGTTTACTGACCCGCTTCATGGCCAGTAAACGGTCGCCAGGGCGCTTTGCCAATAGCGATCGGATGTATCAGGTGCTCGTCGTCGCGATCGGGTTCTTGATCGCGCCAGAGCGGGGCACCAGCGTCGGCTTGCTCACGCCGGTGGCGCCCTCGTAGCTGGTTTTGGTGTTCAGGTAGGGGCCGACGTTGCTCTTGTCGACGAAGGTCAGGCCGGTGTCGGTGTCCGGAGGCCGTACCAGGCCGCCAGACAGGTTGAACAGGTACAGGTAGAGCACGGGAAGGAAGCCCTGCAGGTAAGGCTCCTGATCGATGGTGAAGTCGAGCTGCCCGGCGTTGATGGCGGTCAGCGTGCCCGGAGTCAGGTCAAACCCGCCGGCCGGGATCTTGCCGACGAGCCCGGCGGCCGACAGCGCCTGAGAAAGCAGCTCGGTCGAGCCCGCGTCAACCGCGAATGCGCCTGCGATGGTCTTGTGCCCGATGAGGAAGGCCTTCTCTGGTGCCAGTTCGACCGACGTGGTGGCGCCGGTAGCTACCTGAGTGATCGTGATGGGCTTGCCTGAAGCCTTGATCGCGGCGACTGCGCCGTCGTAACGCGGCTGGATGTTGCCAGAGCCAGGGGTAGCGATGAAGATGACGATCTCGCCCTTGTCGACGAAGCTCAGGATGCGCTCGCCGAGTTGCTGGCCTGACAGGTAGAGCGCCTGACCCACATAGCAGAGGCGGTTGGTGTTGATGACGGGCGTGCCGTCTGACTTGTAGATGCCGTCCGCGTTGTAGGTAATGACGGGGATTCCGGCGTTCATCGCGTTGCCGATGGGCGTGGTGAAGGAGTCCGCGGTGATCACGGTCGTCGCGATGCCGCTTGCCTTGGCGGAGATCGCCGTCTCGATGGCCGACGTCATCTGAGGTACCAGGGAGTTCGTCGAACCGGTCCACTTCGGAACCGGCAGGCCGAGCAGCGTGGCGGCGTCGGTGTAGCCGAGCCTCGTCGGGACGAAGAACAGGTTCGTGGTGACGTGGTTCACGAACCAGAACTGCCACGGCGGTGTCTTCGGGAAGTCACCGGCGCCGGTCGTACCGCTCTTTGTCGTCGATCCCGACGCCGTGCTGGCGCTGCTGCACGCGGCCAGCAGCCCGGAAGCCGCCATCGTGGCGCTGGCCAGGCCAGTTCCGGCCAGCAACCGCCGGCGCGTAGGCCCGTCCTTCATGTTCAGGGTTTGAATGGCCTCATCGACCTTAGGGTCGATCTTTTTGAACACAGACCCTCCAGTTGCTCTCTCCTCTGGGCGCCGCGCTGTTGCTCGCTGGTGATTCGCTCGCTGTGCGCCGTCTGTTCTTGTGCGCCGTCCGGTGCTAGCTAGGCATGCAGAATCGGTGGGATAGCTGGCTGCGCAGCGCGCCCCTCCTCCCGGAGGTCGCTACTGCCCTGGCGTCTGAAGGATGTGAGCGCTCACATCGGTCAGCAATATGACCTTGTAGAGCCATAAGTTAGATCAACCGATGTGTGGCGTCAATGTTAGGAGCATGTTAAAACCCATGCAGTTACCATCATCGGTCGTGACCTGCGGCGACATAGGGCACCCTGCCCGCCCGCCCACGTAGCCGAGTTCCGCGGAACTTATGTCCGCTATGGCGCTAGCTGCCCCCGTTGGCCCCCGCGACTATGTTGGCGCGCGACATGCGGGGTGCGCGCCTCAGCCCTTCAGCGCGCCTGAGACCAGGCCGCGTACGTAGTAGCGCTGCAGCGCGACGTAAACGATCACGCAGGGGATCATCGCGATCACCGCGCCGGCGAGCAGCAGTCCGTAGTTCACCGCGCCATAGGTGCCAGTCTCGACGTTGCTCAGCGCTACAGGCAAGGTGAACAGGTTGTCGTTGGTGAGGAAGCTCAGCGCGCCGAGGAACTCGGTCCAGGAGAACAAGAACGCGTAAAGGGCGGTCGTCGCGATGCCTGGCATGATCAGCGGCCTGAACACCGACACCAGCGTCTTCATGACCGAAGCGCCGTCTACCCTGGCGGCGTCGACCAGTTCCGCCGGCACCTGCAGGAAACTGTTGCGCATGACGTAGACGCCGACTGGCAGGTTGAACGTCGTGTAGAACAAGGCGAGCCCGAGCAGGCTATTGAGCAGGTGCAGGTCGTGCATCTCGAGGAACAACGGGGTAAGCACCGCCTGGAACGGGATCATGAACGCCAGCAGCACAACGCCGAAGACCAGGCCGGAACCGCGGAAGCGGAACAACGCGAAGCCATATCCGGCGAGCATGGAGACCAGCGCGGTCAGCACCGCGGCCGCCACCGCGACGATCAGGCTGTTGATGACGTTTCTGAGGATGTCATCCTGGCCGGAAAGAAGGGTCGCGTAGTTGGCGAACGTGAGATGGCCGAACGTCTGGCCTGAAGGCGCCGCCGTGACGACCGATTCAGGCTGCAGCGACCTGAATGCCTCCCACAGCAAAGGCACGACGAACACGGCGCTGATCATGACCCCGCCGAGCCAGTAGGCGGCGGACGCCCCGCCAGCGGAACGCCGCATCAGTCAGCACCTCCTTGCAGGAAGCGGAACTGCACGAAGGTGATCAGCCCGACCACGATCACCAGCACAACCGACATGGCGCTGGCCAGGCCGACATCCATCTGGGCGAACGCCTCCTGATAGATGGACATCACGACAGGGACAGTGCTGGTACCTGGCCCGCCATCGGTCATGATGAAGAACTGGTTGAACGCGAGAAATGATCCGACCACGGAAATGATCAGGCTCAGCGCGATCGACCGGCGCAGCAGCGGCATCGTCAGGCGCCTTTCCATGCTCCACCAAGAGGCACCATCGACCCTCGCCGACTCGTAGATCTCTTGCGGTACAGACTGCATGCCTGCCATCAAAAGCATCATCGTGAGCCCAGAAGCGAACCAGACAACGAGGACGCTGATCGCGGTCACGGCCAGCCCGGTATGGACCAGCCACGCCGTCGAGTCGCTCACGATACCGAGCTTGGACAAGACGAAATTGGCAGTGCCAGAGGTGGGCTGGAGCTCGACAACCGCCATGTAGCTCTCCGCGACAAGCCCCACGATGTAAGGCACGAAGATCATCGTGCGGAACACCGTGGAACCCGGCCGGTTGGACCTGACGAACACGGCAAGCGCGTAGCCGACCACGAAGATCGGGATCGTCACGATACCCGTGTACTTCAGCGTGAACGCGATCGAGGCGAGGAACTCCGAGTTATGGATCAGGCTCTCGTAGTTGGACAGGCCGACGAACTGGTAGGCACCGACCAGCGGCCAGTTCGTCAGCGAGATGTAGACGCCGAACCCGAGCGGGAAGAGCGCGAAGACCGTGACGAAGAGCAAGGCAGGGCTGACCAGGGCCAGCCCGGTACGGGTGTTCCTGCGTGCCTGCGTGGCCGAAGCCATTCAAGTACCTCCCGCGAGCGGACCGCGCCGCGTACCCGGGTCGCCGTCCGGGCACGCGGCGCGGAGTTCGGCTCAGCTCTTGACGCTGTCCAGCGTGGTCTGGATGCCTGACTGACCTTCTTTGAGTGCGGCAGGCACATTACCGCTGTAGACGGCTTCTTCGAACATCTTGAACCAAGGTGACCCAGGTTCGTTGAAGACCGCGTCGTAGGCCAAGGTGAACTCGACGGAGCCCTTGGCGAGTGCCTTGAGCGCTACCGCGTCGTACGGGTACTTGGTTTCGAAAGCCGGGGTCAGGATGTCCGTGCGGACGGGGGTGTCGCCTTCTGCTGGGTATTCCTCCTGCTGTGCGGGCTCGAGTGCCCACTTGATGAATTCCCAGGCACCGGAAGCGTTCTTGGCGCCCGCGGGGATCACGAAGTCGTCGCCGCCGTCGAAGGTGCTGTAACCGCCGTTAACGCCGGGGAGCGGTGCGTCGGCGAAGTCGGCGAGCTGAGTCTTGGTCTTGAAGGCGGTGGCGAAGCCGTAGTCGCCCGGCAGGATGCCGACCTTGCCTGCCTCGAAGTCCTGGCCCCAGGTCAGGCCGTCCTGAGTTTGATCGTTGACCGGGCACAGGTGCTTATCCCACATGATCTTGTAATCGGTCAGCATTTCCTTGAGCGGAGCGTTGTTCTGCACGTTGGCGGTCTGGTTGCCAAGGGGGCCGTTGATCAGGTGCTGGCCGGCGGCCCAGAGCGAGGGCAGCATGACGAAGCCGAGGCAGCCCTGGCAGTCGCCTGCGAAGGAGAATCCCGAGATGCCGTGGCCGAGCGCGTTGATCTTCTCGGCGTCGGTCACGATCTGGGCGTAGGTGGAGGGCGGGTCGTTCGGGTTCAGGCCGGCCTTCTTGAACAGCGCCTTGTTGTACCAAAGGACGGAAAGGTCAGCGAGGTATGGCAGCCCGAAGTACTGGCCGTTCGCGGTGGCGAGCTGCAAGTGGCCAGGGCTGAGCGCACTCTTGTAAGGCAGCGCGTCAACGTACTTGGTGATGTTCAGCAAGGCGCCTTCGCGGGCGAAGCTCGGGACGTCAATGTCGTTGAGCCCGACCACGTCAGGCGGGTCACCCGCCCTGATCGCTGTCGCGAGCTGGCTGGTGTCGTCGTTCGGCGGCGTCAGGTGCAGCACGATCTTCAGGTTCTTGTGAGTCGCGTTGAACTTCGCGACCAGGGCCTTGGCCGGGCCGTCAGTGGCCTGCCTGGCCCAGAAGTGAACGACTCCAGTGGCGTTCACGCCGAAATTCTTCGCCGATGTTGTCGCGCTCGTATTCGACGAGCCGCAAGCGGCAACGACCAGCGCCGTACTGGCCACCACCACGACGACCGCAAGATGCGTGGAATGAGAGCGTCTCATTGCCATCCGCCTTTCCTGGACATTCTCGTTATCTGGCACTACTTATCGGGATCAGGAGCAAGGGAGGCCGCGGGCATCCAGATCCGCATTGCCCGGCCGTCGCGGTTGTCCCACTGGAAGTAAGGAATCGCGACGGCCGTGACGGGATCGCCGGCGGACAGATGGGCCGGCTCAGCGGAATAAGCTGGCGCGGAACCGGTGACAGGCGGCAGGCGGACGGCGTCCGCTTCGACGATGACCGTGGCCCCGACACCGGTCACCGATGCCGGGCGCTCGGTCAGTGTGCCTTCCCTGGTCGAGATCGCTAGGTCTTCAAGATCCGTGCCTGAAGGCTGGTCGGCCTGCTCGAAGCAATAGACGAGCGGGCCGCGCTCCACGGCGGCAGTGCCGCGCAGCGCGTCAATGCGGCGGTTCGGATAAGTAAGCCTGGGGGCCAGGACGAAGGCGACCTCAAGCACGTCACCGACCTGCCATCGTCGCCGGGTGACCAGGTAGCCATGGCCGTCCATGGCTTCGCCGGCGGGCTCGCCGTTCACGGTAACCGTGACCTCGCGCGACCAGCCGGGCACCCGCACCGCGAGGCCGCACTCCCCCTGCGGGCAGTCGTCGATGGTTACTTTGGCCGAACCTGACCAGGGATAGCCGGTGACCACGGAAACGCTGAAGGTGCCAGCACCGAGCCGGGTGCTGAGGCGGGAACTGGTGAGCAAGTGCAAGTACAGCGCCTCGCCGCGGACAGTGGCCAGGTAATGGCCGAGCGAGGCGAGCAGCCGCATGATATTCGGCGGACAGCAAGCGCAAGAGAACCACTGGCGCCGCCGCCCTGGATCGTCGTCCTCGAAATGGCCGAGGCGGCGCTGGAGCGGATTCACGTAGAAAAACCG
>DATJLT010000210.1:0-2654 GCA_035509195.1 Streptosporangiaceae bacterium
CACTCGGGACGACTCTGATGCACGAACACGTGTTCGTCCTGAACGAGGAGATCCGGGTCAACTACCCGGCCGGCTGGGACGAGGACGACCGGGTCGACGACGCCATACTCAAGCTGAACGCGCTTGCCAAGCGCGGCTGCCAGACGATTGCCGATCCCACCGTGATCGGGCTCGGCCGCGACATCGGGCGGATCATCCGGGTCGCCGACGGCACGAGCCTCAACATCATCGTCGCAACCGGCCTGTATACCTATGACGACGTGCCGTTCTACTTCAGGTACCGCGGACCCCGCAGCGGCGGGCTCGATCCGATGGCGCAGCTATTCATCGATGATCTCACCGCCGGGATCGCGGGCACGCAAGTCAAGGCGGCATTCCTGAAGTGCGCGATCGACGAGCCGGGGATGACGCCCGGCGTCGAGCGGGTACTGCGGGCGGTCTGCCAGGCGCACGCGGAGACCGGCGCGCCGGTGACCGTGCACACTCACCCGGGCTCCTGTACCGGCCGCGCAGTGCTTGAGGTACTGCGGGCGGAGAATGCCGACCTAAGCAAGGTCGTGCTCGGTCACAGCGGCGACAGCACCGACCTGGATTACCTGTCAGAACTGGCCGACGCCGGGTGCCTGCTCGGAATGGACCGGTTCGGGCTGGATCTGATCACGTCGTTCGAGGACCGGGTCGCGACAGTAGCGGCGATGTGCGAGCGCGGTTACGCGGATCGCATGGTGCTGTCACATGATGCGGCGTGCCATATCGACTGGTTCCCCGCGGAGGTGATCCCGCGTTTCGCTCCGGCCTGGCATTTCGAGCACCTGTTTGACGACGTCCTGCCGGCATTGCGTGAGCGGGGCGTCACCGAGCCGCAGATCCAGACGATGCTGGTCGACAACCCGCGGCGATACTTCTCCGGTAACTGACTCGCTGGCAGCTAACTTGCCGGGCGCGGCGCTGACACGCCCGTGGCGAATCTTCGTTTCACGTCGCCTTAGCGAAGCCGAGCGACTTGTACAGGGCCATTGCAGGGATGTTCTGATCGTCAACAGTTAGTCCGACTCGGCCTTCCCCGGCTGCCTGCATCACTTCGCAGGCAACTGCTATGAGACCTCGAGCCAGCCCGGTCCGCCGGTAGCCCGGATCGGTGAAGACGTCGATGAGCCACGGGCAATCCGGCGCACCTGGCATCAAATCCCTTGAGGGCCGGCGGACTGTCAGGACGACCGCGACTAGCTCCTGGCCTCTCCATGCGCCTGGCGATGCCTCTGGCCACCAGGCACCCCAGGTGCCGTCGAACGCGGAACTCATTTCCGCGACGGCATCGCTGAAGGTCTGAGTCTGCGATTCGCGCGCTCGCAAGAATAGGCCGGCGAGCGCGCGGACGTCGGCTGGCACGACTGGCCGCACGGTCACACTTGCGGTCATTGCCAGTGCTTGGTCCAGTACGCGTTGTACCTCTGCCACGTAGTAGACGTTCAGGTGATCCCCTCTGCTCTCGGCCTCGCGCTGACAGCAACGTCGTCAATGGTGCACCCCGTTGCGGACATCGCGGCAAAGAATCGCCATCTCAGGTACGCCTAGCGTCACGATGCCTTGCTGCCGTCGATGCGCTCACGCAGCAGGCCTGCCGAAACCGGCGCCACCCCACGCCCGGCGGCTTGCCGGAGATTAGTTATACGCTCTATAATTATTGTCATGACTATAACTAACTTGCAGCCGGAGGTCGGCACGCCTGCGGACTCTGCCAGACGAGTACTGCTGATCGGCGCATCTCGGGGCTTGGGCCTCGCACTGGCTCAGCAGTGGGTCAGGGAAGGCCGGCAGGTCACCGCGACCGTGCGCGGTTCATCCCGGACCCCACTGCACGACCTGGCGGGCACCTGCGCCGGGCAGATCCAGATCGAGACCATGGACGTGACCGAGCCCGGGCAGATCACGGCGCTCCACACTCGGCTGGCGGACCGGATGTTCGATCTGCTGTTCGTGAATGCTGGCGTAACCAATCAGCCCGAGGGCACGGTGGCCGAGACCCCGACCGATGAGTTCAACCGGGTGATGGTCACCAACGCGCTTGGCCCGCTGCGAGTCGTAGAGGCGCTTCAAGACCACGTCGAACCCGCGGGCACAATCGCGGTGATGTCCTCGGGCCAGGGCAGCGTGACGAACAACGTTGGCGGCGGCCATGAGGTGTACCGAGGCAGCAAGGCCGCGCTCAACACGTTCATGCGCAGCTACGCCGCGCGGCACAGCGGCGACCACCGGACCCTCGTGCTCATGGCTCCTGGCTGGGTGCGCACCGAGATGGGCGGCCCGAACGCCCGGCTCGGCATAGACGAGAGCATCCCGAACGTGGTCAGGACGCTCGACGCCCTTCGCGGCAGAGAGGGCCTGCATTACGTCGACTACCTCGGCCGGACTGTGCCGTGGTAAGCGAGGGTCCACAGCAGGCCTGGGCCCTGATGCGGGAGTTCGTCGAGGCCCACAACCGCCACGGCGAACTCGCCGAGGCGCTCGGATTTCGCCTCGGCGGAGGCCGCGGCAAGATCCTCTTTCAGCTCCAAGACCGGCCGATGACCCTCAGCGAACTCGCGGAGGCCAACAGCCTCGACGCCCCTTACGTAACTCTCATCGTCGACAAGCTCGAAGCCCATGGCCTGGTA
>DATJLT010000211.1:0-17671 GCA_035509195.1 Streptosporangiaceae bacterium
TCTACCCGTTCGCTCGTCGAAGCGCATCACGTGAGCCCGCTGACCGTGTCCCGTGCCATTGCCGAACTGGCCAGAGAGGGCATCCTGGCCACCCGGCCTGGCGCGGGAACGTTCGCGGCCGAGCCACGAAAATGGCGGCAGCCAGATCAGTCCAGCTACTCCTGGCAGACCATCGCGCTCGGCGAGCGGCCAATAGACACCGAAGGTCTCTCGCCGCTGGCTGACCCGCCCCACGCCGATGGCGTCATCTCGCTGGCAACGGGTTACCTGCACGGCTCGCTGATGCCGCTCGCCTCTCTCCGGTCGGCGCTGACCCGAGCGGCACGCCTGCCCGATAGCTGGGAGCGCCCGCCAGCGTTCGGCCTGCACTCGCTGCGATCCTGGTTTGCCCGAGATGCGGGGCCGGGCGTTGACGCGCAGGACGTGCTGATCACCAGCGGCGGGCAGGGCGCCCTCTCCGTGGCCTTCCGCGCCCTGGTCCCGTCCGGTGCACCGCTGCTCGTCGAATCGCCGACCTATCCGGGTGCCATTGCCGCCGCCCGCTCGGTCGGCGCCCGGCCCGTTCCTGTTCCTGCGGATGGCGATGGCGTGATTCCCGAACTCCTCGCTGAGGCATTCGCACGTACCGGCGCACGAGCGTTCTTCTGCCAGCCCGCCTTTCACAATCCGACCGGCGCGGTTCTTGCCGCCGGCCGGCGGCAGGCTGTGCTCGGCATCGCGGCCGCGGCAGGCGCGTTCGTGGTCGAAGACGACGTGGCCAGGGCACTGTCCCACGACCAGCGGCCGCCGCCTCCGCTGCTGAGCAATGACCGGGACGGGCGAGTGGTCAGTTTCACCTCACTGACCAAGGTTTCCTCGCCCAGCCTGCGCGTCGGGGCCATGATCGCGCGAGGACCTGTCGCCGACCGCCTGCGGTCGCTGCGCGTCATCGACGAGCTTTTCGTGTCCCGCCCGCTGCAGGAAACCGCGCTTGACCTGATCAGCCGCCCCGCCTGGGACCGCCACCTCAAGGAACTGAGCCGCAGCCTGAACCGCCGCGCCGCCGCCCTGGCGGGAGCCGTCGAAAGGCACTTGCCCGCTGTCGAGATCACTCCCCCAGCCGGCGGCATGCACCTGTGGGCCAGGCTGCCCAAAGATCTCGACGACACCGAGGTCGCCCAGGCCGCCCGCCTACACGGCGTCATCGTTATGCCAGGACGCCCCTTCTTCCCCGCCGAACCCCCTGGCCCGCGCCTGCGCCTGACCTTCTCGGGCGCCGCGGCCGAAGCCGACCTGGAACTAGGCATCCGCCGCCTGGCCCGAGCCGCCCCCCGGCTAACCGGCTAAAGCTGGATCAGGACAGGAATCCTTCCGCTCGCGCCCACTGAAGAAATGTCGGCCCGTCACATGGGAGAAATGCTTCATGGTCCGCGAGAATACTGACTATATTTTCAGCCTCCGACTCTTCGAAATACAGATCACTGCAAGTCACCGCGTATGGATTCGAGTGGAATCTCATCACGCTCGGGGAGTTCGTCCAGTTCTACCTGGCCACGGAGCATGGCAACCACACGTTCGGCGGAGAGCCGATGCCACCTGTAAGCACGAATCGCTGCTGCCGCCACCCCGGCCGGCACATACGGCGCCTGCAACTCCTCGGTGACCCTGACGTTGTTTTCCAGGTAATCGGCGCGCGTCGGGAAACGTGAGTCAAGTAGTCGTTGCTCATCGCGCGTTATCAAGCCGAAACTCTTGAGATGCCGCAAGGCCGTTGTCCAGCTAACCCTGAACTCGGCGCTGAGAATAATGGCCGACTGACGCAGTTGAAACTGCTGCCGCAATGACTGCCAGCGAATTGAAACGCCAAGCCGCGGCAACAGCAGATAGCCGGCGAAGGCGTCGAGCGAACGCTCGGTTTCGCTGGTGTCGGACCCCCAGTCGAGCTGTCGTCTACGCCAAGCAGTGCCCTTGCTTTGGAGGCGGTTTCTTCGGGGCCACTGCCTGCCTTGGATGCAACTATTGCGGGCAGCGAACCCTTTCCCGCAGTGCGATTATCGCACATCTTGCCGATCGCGAGCCAGCCGCCCCAGGCTAACCGGCTGACGTGGCCGGCGCGGCTAGCTGGTCGGCTGCTCCTGTGCCTGTGCCGGCGCGATGTGGCCTTGGCGCCTCAAGCAGCAGTTCGAGATCGACTTCCTCGCCACCCACGGTCCCGCTGTCCCACGGCTCACTGACCAGCAGTGTATGCAGCATCGCCGGCGACAGGCCCTGCAAGTGAGAGCGCAGCGTCGCGTCGTCTGGCAACCCCGTGAGCCTCGCCTCAAGCCGGCCACGCGTACCGGAAAGCAATCGCATCAGCGCCTCGAAGTCCGCGTCCTTGTCAAAGGAACCCGACTCCCCTTCCGCGATGCCGCGAGCGATCAGGTCCCTGATCGCCACCTCTTCGCCGGCCGGATCGATGGTGACCATCTGCCGCCAGGCCCTGGTCTTATGCCGGTACTGGAGCATGGCCATGACCGCCTCGTGGCGCACGAAGTCGGCGTCACGGAAGGTCGGCGCGCGGCGCGGCGCGGCTAGGCAGCGGGCCAGCGAGATCGCTGAGGCCAGCCCGCTGTTGAGCCCTCGCCCCGGCCAGAAGTGAATGGCATTGGCCGCATCGCCGAGCAAGAACCCGAACGTCCCTGGCGTCGTCGGCGTGCGCGGGTACAACTGCGTCGTGAACCGCGGCCGCTGCACCATGTCCAGCTTGAACCCGGTCACCGCGCTGAGGTTCGAGGTCGCGACGCCGAACAGTTGCAGGCCTTCCTCGACCCGTCCCCAGAACGCCGACTGCTTGAGCAGCGCGGGAAGAAACAGTGCGTGGTGCGCGCCGCAGAAGAACTCGTTGCCCGTGGTGCGTTCCATCAGGCAGGGCCCGGCCTGAATGCATTCGGTGAACACCTGCCGCACGGGGTCGATGCCGACGACTTCTTTCGTCTCGTCGGCGGTCAGCCGCATGTTGAGGAAGCCCTCGCCGCGCAGCGAATTGAGCAGGAACCTGTTCTGCGTCACGGTGAGCAGCACGGCCATCGGATCGGGCAGTTCCGACTTCACCCGCAGACCGAGCACCATGTCCTGCAGGTGATCGCCCTGATGCGAGTAAAGGGACGCGTCGGCCGCGCCGAACTTGGCCTTGAAGTGCTCGAACGTTCGCGACTTGCCGCCCTCGCAGATCGCGAGCACATGCTGCCCGGCGACCTGATCGCGCATCGCCTCGGCGTCGAAGGCCTCTGGGATCAGCTCGATGCCCGGTTTCTCATTGGCCAGCGCGAGCAACTGGTCTTCTACGTAAGCGATACGGATATTGCGCGGTCCCAGGTCGTGAATGGAGTCAGGCCCCTGCGGCCACATTTCGGTGAAGCAGCCGACCTGGAACAACCGTTCCTGCACCTCAGGCGGCAGCTTAAGGAACTGGCGACTCTGGATCGTCACCACCTGCATCCGCCGGATGTTGCCCTGGTCAGGACCCTTCCACCTGATTTTTCCGCCATCAAGCACCCAGCGGCTGTCGTACACCCGCACGGAGACCTGCGGTCCGAGCAGGTACTCGAGCAGCAGCGCGAAGCTGAGGCCAACCGGGCCGCCCCCGGTGACCGTGACGCGCAGTGCCGCCTGGGATGGCCTCGGCGGCGGGATCACGGTGCCGACGGTTTCCCTGATGTCGAGGGTTTCGAACCGGAACACGTCGTCGCCGATCGTGATCTCGTCTCCCGGCATGAGCTGGCGCTCGGTGACCGGCTCACCGTTGACCCACGTCCCGTTGCTGCTGCCACGGTCACGCAAAACGTAACCGCCGCCCTCCTGACGCAACTCGGCGTGCACCCGCGAGGCCAGGCCCGCCGTGAGAACAATGTCGTTGTCCTCGCTGCGCCCGAACGTGACCGGCTTGGAACGGACGGGGAAGCGCTGGCCGGAGAGCTCCCCGGCCACCCCGACGATGGTGGCGAACATCGCATTGACTCCCGCTGGTGACCGCCCGACACCACACAGATACCACACCAGCGACGCTGCCGGAATTGAGCCAAGCTTAATCCTCTTGATCGGGGGTGAGCCGGCTGACCGCGATGAGCCCGCCGATGAAGACCGCGACCATCGCGATGAGCAGCCCGAGGTCAGTCGGGCTCGCCTGCACCTTGGCACCGGGGGTCAGCACGAACAAGATCCGCCTGATGACCGCGACGAGGCCGACGACGATGAACGGCTGGGCGGCCAGATGATGAGTGCGCAGGGAAAGCACGACCGTGTGCACGATCTCGACCAGGATCAGGACAAGCAGCGCCCGGTCGAGCAGCGTGGAAGCGGACGCTGACAGCGCTCCGCCAGGCCGGGAGGCGAAGTCAGCGACCCCTGAGATCAACAGCGTCGCGGCCAGCAGGATCAGCACGATTCCCACCGTGACAGTGACCGCGTCCTGTGCGTGCTCAAGTATCCAGATCAAGCCGCTGATCCCGCGCCAGCGCTGATGCCCGGACGACGGCTTAGGCTCTGCTTCGGTCATCAGGTCATTGTGACCTATTTCCCGAGCCGGTCACACACGCGCACACTTGTCACTATGTTGACGCTAGTTATCGTCTTGCCTCTCGCGGTCGCTGTCGCATTCGGCGCGGTCGAGCGCTTTTTCCTGCGCCGCGATGACCAGACAGGGGACCAGCGCAGCCGGGGCGACGTCTCCTTCTTCGGCGAGGTGCTGGCCTACATCGGCTTGCTGCTCGTTCTCGCCGGGGCCGTGGTCGCCACGCAGGAGCGCTGGCTGCACATCAGCAACATGGCGCGGGTATGGATCCTGTCAGGCGTCGCCCTGGTGCTGCTGCTCGGGGGGTTCGCGGTCAGGTGGGTCACTCACGCGCTCAGGCACCGGCTGACCGAAGCGGTATGGCTAGCTTCTGCAGCGGCCAGCGCCGCGGCGACCGCGGGCGCGGCGGCCGCGATCGACGGACAGCGGGCAGGGGTGACGGTGCTTGCCGTCAGCGCCCAGCTCGCCGCCTATGCGTTCGTGCTCTGGCTTCTTTGCCGGCGCGAACTGCTGGCCGTCGCGATGTTCGCCGGCCTGATAGGCACGCTGTGCAGCGGGATCGTGGTCGCCACGACCAGCGGGAGAGCGCCCTGGCTGGCGGTCGCGCTCGGGCTCTGGCTGCTCGGCATCGCCTGGGGCGTACTCGGGGTGATCTATCCTCAGCCCCTCAGCACCAGCCTGACCGTCGGCGCGGCGGTCGCGCTGCTCGGCCCGGCCGTGGCCGTGCATCACTATCCCTGGGTCTACGTGATCGGCATCGTCACCGCCGTCGTCGTCATGGTGTCGGGCCTTCCGCTGAAGAACGTCGTCATGCTCGCGTTCGGCTCCGTCGCGTTGTTCGGTTACCTCACGGCGACGGTATTCAAGTTCGCCGACAAGACGCTTGGGGCCGCTGAGACGCTGATGATCGTGGGTGGCATGCTGATCTGCCTGGCCCTGGTCACGGTGCGGCTCGGCCGGCTGACCAAGCCGCCGGGAACGACGACAGGCGCCGACTTGCAGTCAGGATGAGCGGCTTCCAGGGAGACGATTGTGACGCGGCACACCTTTTTCTGCCCTCTTCGCTGGTCCGATGTCGACGTTTACGGTGTCGTCAACAACGTGGCCATCGTGCGGTACCTCGAAGAAGCGCGGGTTGACCTGTTCTTGTGCATGGCAAGGGAAGAGCGCGACAGTTTCCTCGGCGGCGGGTCGGTCGTGGTGCGGCACGAGATCGACTACAAGCAGCAACTCAGGCACCGGCGCGAGCCGGTAGAGGTAGAGATCTGGGTCAGCCGGCTGCGTGCTTCGTCCGTGACGCTCAGCTACCTCGTCAAGGACGGCGAGCGTCGCTATGCCAGCGCCAGCTCCGTGCTGGCCCCTTTCGACTACCGCGCGAACGGTCCCAGGCGATTCACCGGGGCCGAGGCTGCCTTCTTCGGCAAGTACCTCGAGGCGGACTGACTGTCAAGCTCTCCCAAACCGGCGCTTAGCTGTACTCTCGTGCTCAACGGTAGTCGGGAGGTAGGTAAGCCGTGGGGGGCACGAAACTGTCGGTGCCGTCGGCGCCGATGCCGAAGGAACTGCTCGCGGCGGCCCGCGGAGTCGGCGATCACGGCGACTCGCCTGTGCGTTTCGAACTCGCCGGGGCCACGGTCATCGTCGTGGCGGGCAGCGAGGGCGATCCGCGTGAGTGGTGGATGGCCATCTGGCGGATCGCGGGGCCAGGCACGCGCGGGTCAGGCGGGCGCGGCCCTGCCGCCGGCCGTACCCGGGTGGAGGCGCTTCCTGCCGGGCTCAGCGCCGTAGCAATCAGGCGGAGCACCGCCGAGCCCGCCGTGTTCGTATCCGACGCGCTTGAGCCCGACCGGCGGCAGGCGGCGGTACTCGCGGCGCTGAGCGCGGCCGGGGCCGGGCACGAAGCGGCAGATCAGGCAGGCCAGGTGCGCCGGCCGAGGCGCAGGGCGCTGGCGGCGGTCGCAACGGCCGCGGCGGTCGTGCTCGTCGCCGCCTGCGTGGCGACCGGGCTCACGCTGGCCAGACACCACCGGGGTCAGGCGGCGGGGCTGTCACCGTCCGGATTCGGCGTGGTGCACGCGCAGGGTCCTGATGTCAGCGGGCCGCATTCCGGCACGCGCGGCGGACGAGAGCCTTCCACAGGCGATCCGGTGCCGAGCGCCAGCGGCACGCAGACCAGGGGGCATAGCGGCAAGCCGACCAGCCATCCCAGCCCCCGCCCGAGTGCCTCGCGTGGCCCGTCGCCGAGCCCGAGCCCGTCTACCTCGTCGGTTTCTTCGCCGAAGCCCCAGCCGACCAGCACAAGCTCCGCCCCGACCGCCACGCCAGACCCGTCGGCAACGCCTGGTCCCACGCCCACGCCCACGCCGAGCGGCAGCAGCGGGTGCATCATCGTGCTCGGCATCCACGTCTGCGTGTGAGCCTGGCGCTTAGCCGGCAGTAGCCGCGCGCTCTACCGCGCCGGGTTCTCCCCCTGCTCAGGCGCCGCGCTCCAGCCGCGGTCCGCGGGCTCGTAGGTCGGCTCGGCTTCGCCCTCGGTCCTGTGCAGCATGCCGCGCTGAGTCAGCGTGCTCAGGGTCTCCTGCACGGTCCGCTCGTCGAGCCCGGTCGACTCGGCGATTTCAGTGGCCGCCACGTCGTGCCCCTCGAACTCCAGCGTCGCTATCGCCTCGTAGACCTCCGTATCGGCACCGCTAAGCGTCAGTTCATCCCTGAACGACCGGTCCATCGCCGCCACCTTCCTGCCAGGCCTCCCCGTGCCTGGCAGTAACCCCCTGCCCGGTAGCTCCCGGCCTACTCGCCCCTGGGCCGCCCTCCTAGTTCAGGTCGCGGGCGCCGGTCGCGGTGAACTCGACGAGGTGCTCGCCGAGAACCAGGGCCTGGTACCGGTCGCTGCCTTTGGTCAGGTAGATGTTCCAGCCGGAGTTCTGCGACGGCAGGTTGTTAGTCAGCACGAACCTGCTGACGTCCGCGAGCTTCGCGCCGCCCTTTGTCGTGATCTCCTGCGTGAGCCGCTGGATCACCGAGGGGACTAGCTGGGAGAACGCGATCCCGCTCCGCGAGCCGCTGAAGGACGTCTGCGGGCCCACCTTGAGCGTGTTGTAGTACGTCGCGGTCGCCAGCCAGGCCTTGCCGCCGCTGGCCGCGATCACCGCCTCGACCTCGCCAGGATAGATGGCCATCTGCAAGATCAGGTCGTGGCTCCCGAAGTGCCCGGTCAGGGTCCTGACCACCGGGGTCAGGTTGCGCGCGAGCAGCAGCGAATGCGGGCTGGTCGCGGGCAGGTTGAGTATCGGGCCCGGCAGCGGCGCCTTCGTCAGGTCGACGCCAGGCGGGTCGTTGAAACTGTATGTATACGTGCTGTAGTCGGGGTCGGTCGACGGATCGTAGACCGTTCCCTGCGTTGTATACCCGGTGCCGTCGGTGAAACGTACCTTGCAGGTCATGTGCGCGGTGTCCTGCTGCAGCACCTCATCTACATACGGCGCGCACGAGACCGACTTGACCGACCGGTGGAACTTCGTTGTCAGCTCGTCCTGGATGAAGCTCTCCAGGCTTCCGGTCGCCGAGTTCTCGCGGTTGACCTTGTCGATGCTCTTCTTGATGTGGCTGATGCTGCAGCCGGCCAGCAGCACCACCAGAATCAGGCCGATAACGCCGGCACCCGCCAATCGCTTGCTGCTGTGGAACATCGCGCCTTCCTCAAGTCTCCGCGTCCTTGCTGGAGCGAGCTTCCAGCAAAAAGTACAGACAATAACCGCCAGAAGACGTAGCGTCGCCGTCTCGCCTTAGTCTCAACCTGGTCCGTCAGGTCGGCTTTCTTTCTGCGCGAGGCCACTGCCGGTGCGTTCCGGGCATTCCGCCCAGACTTACCGCATCGCTGGCTTCCTGTTGTCGTTCGCGGGTCGGCTCCGGAGACATCGGTGGCTACTTGATGATGTTCCCGCAGCATCGCGTAGCCATCGTTGCTGTCGGCCGCAGGCCGACTTGGGACATCGGTGGCTAGTTGATGCTGTTGCGGAACACCCGGTCCTTGGCTACGACAGCAGGGCGCCCCCGCCGCTCGCGGTGAAGGAGATGCCCGCGGCCGGGCCCTTGCCGTGGCGGACGTTCTCAGGGACGATGACCACCCGGTACCGGCGGCCCGCGGTCAGCCCGTGCAACGCGACTGACGTCTTGCCTGTCGTTCGCACGAGGGCTGACTTGCCTCCGGCCTGGCTCAGGTAGACCTGGTAACGGACGCCGGGTCCTGACGGGCGCCAGGCTACGCGGCCGTTGCTGACGGTGATGCCGCCGACCGGTCGCAACGGCGGGCAGCCGCCACGGTAGCTCCAGCTATCGAACCACTGCGGCTGGTGCTTGCTGGCGGCAAAGGGGTCTGATGTCGGGCCAGCCACGGCGGCGACTGCCGGGGCCTGGCCCGCTCCGGCATGGAAGGCGGTCATCGGCACCGAGATGAAGCGGGGCTGCACGACGGCGTTGGTGAACGCCGAGAGCGACAGGCAGCCGGCCGTGACGGCCAGCGTGTTCTCGTCGTAGCTGATCAGCAGCGTGCGCGGGCTGGACAGCGTGGGGACGGCCATCGCGTCGTAGATGACGTCGAAATGGTCGGCACTGGTGAGGCCGATGCCCGGCGCCCGGTACAGCCCGACCGCTGCGGCCTGATCGAACGGCCCCGACGGCGCCCGCGCCGGATAGGCGTCGATGGTCGCCCCGCCGAGCCCGCCGGTCTGCTCGATCAGCCAGTAACGGCCATTCGCCCTGATCACGCTGAACACGGTGTCGATCGTAAGGCCGACGGGCACGGGGAGCGGCTGCGCACTTGACTGGCCTTGCTCCCAGTGGCCGTCGCCGGCCGAGAACCGCCACGCGCCGAAGTCTGTCAGCCGGGAGACGGCGACCCTGGCCAGGTAAGCGCGGTCGGTTGACGGGCCAGAGCCGGGATTCTGCCAGCCATAGACGTAGACGGTGCTGCCTAGCCTGAGCAGCGAGGTGCCCCAGACGATGGGCGTGCCTCCGCCTGGCGGAACGTAGGCGGGCAACTTAGTGATCGCGGGCGTGATCACCTCGCCGTAGGGCGGGCCCTGCCCGGCACTGGCGAGTTGACTGACGTCGAAGGCGGCGATCACCGTGCCCGTCGGCACCAGCGCACCAGGCAGGTACCTAGAGTAAAAGTGCAGTATCCGCGAGCCGTAACGCAGGCCGTCGCCTGTCCAGTAACGCTGCTTTTCCGGCCCTCCTGCGATGCCGGGATTCACCACCGACCGCCCACGGCCGCGCTTGCCTGGACCCGCGCAGGCGCTGCCGCCCGTGATCGTCACCAGCCGGCTCGCGTTGCCTCGCACGGTCTGCATGACCACCAGGTTGTGGACGAATCCGCTCTGCCGGGAGAACCCGGTGCGCGGACTCGCCGGACCGAGCGAACTGTCGGAAAAGAACCAGGCGATCTGTGACGAGCCAATCCTTACCGCCGAGACGCCGTCGCCCCCTGCACGGTCAGCGCAAGTCGATTCATCGGAGTAGGTGACCCACTGGGCGTCGAGGTTCGCCGGGGCGAGGTAGCCGCCCCTGCCTGACTCGACAATGGCGGGACCGTGCCCGGCAGCGAAGTGCCTGACCGCCACTATCCCGGAGAGCGCTAGGAAGAAAGACGCCGCGAAGATCAGCAAGACCAGCCGGAGCCGCCGTCGCTTGCGATCTCTCAAACCCATGACGGCGGACTCCCTGCTGACCGGATCGCGCTATTCCGATGAGCGACTATATATCCACCTTTCGAAGGCTAGGGCGGGCTGATGCCTGGCGGCTTGCCCGCGCCGAAGGCCCAGCCCTGGACGGAGCCAGGCTTCGGGTGGTAGCTGTCAGCGCCGAGGTTGCTGTAGATCCATTTCCCGTGCGGTTTGGCGTGCCAGTAAGACCAGTACGCCGTGACCGGGGGCACGCCTGGACACTTCTTCGGACGTCCGTCGATCTTGCAGACGAAGCCTGGCATCTTCGGCACGAACGAATACGTGAACCCGGCTCGCTTGAGCGCGGCGAGGCCATTGGCCGGCTTCTTGTGGTCGCAGCCAACCTTGATCTTGCCGCCGAGTTTCCTGAAATCGACGACGACCGAGATGCCGGTCTTGCCGGTGCACCTCGAGGCGGTCACCGCATCAGCCGGCGCCGCCCTGACGACGGCTACCAGGAAGCCGGCCGCGAGCAGCGAGGACATCAGTGCGGGCCCGAGCCGCCGGCGGCTCACGACGCGCATCCCAGCCGGGGCGCACCGCTGTGCGCGCCGCGCGAGTTCAGTACGGCCAGCCCGGCATCGGCGACCCCGAGCACGCCCTGCGCGGTCGCGTCAGGAGCCGTGCTCGCTGAGAACCCGGTCTCGTCATAGGCGATAGCACCGCGCTCGCTTGCCTTGCCCGAGCAGCCCACCTGGAGACCGAGCAGGAAATTCCGCGCCAGTCTGGCGCGGCGTGCCCACTTGCCGGCCGCGAGCGCCTCCCCTGCGAGGCCGGTGCTGTTCGCGTTCGGCGCCGCCGAGGCTGAGGAGGCGAAACCACCGTTCGCGCGCTGTGTCTTCGCCAGCCAGCGCAACCCGCGCTGGGCCGCGAGTTTCCTCCCCGCCGCCAGCAGAGCCTGCACGTCCATTCCGGTCGCGTCCGGGTCGCTCACGCACGTCTTCTGCGCGAAGTAAAGCGGGAACCCGCCGTTCGTGCACTCGGTGCGCACCAGGAAGTTCACGGCCTTGACCGGCGCCTTTCCCTTCCTGCTGACCGCGAGGATCGCCAGGGCCTGACTGAACGCGTTGCTGTAGTCGCCGTAGGACGAGTGGTCGGAGTAACGGCCAGACTTGGTCAGCAGGGCAGCCAGCCGGCTCAGCAAGTCAACCTTGCCGAAGCTGGCCGGGTTAAGCCCGCGCACCTCGGCCGCGAGCGCCACCTTGGCGGTCGCACCGGCATACGACGCCGTCGTGCCGTTGCCGATGTACCCGGACAGCACGCTGGGCCTTTCCAGCCAGGTCGTTGCCCTGGCCGCGTAGTCACTGGCGGTTCCCGTGGCCGCGAACGCGAAGATCGCATCGATCGTCTCGCCCTGATTCGGATAGGAGACACCTTTGTAGACGGTGACGAAATGGCTGCGGCCGGTCATCTGGCGAGCCAGCCAGCCAGCGGCAGCCTGCCCTCTCGACGGCTTCGCCGAGGTCGTGGCGAGGGCCGGCGCGGCAACGGAGGCCAGAGCGAGAGCGGAAGTGATGGAGAGCGTAACTGCGAGTACCCGGCAACGGGTCATCCGGTCGTCCTTTCCGGTCCGGCGATTACCGGGACCGGACCCACCGCGAGACCGGACTCCGGCCTGCGGACCACGACAGGTGTGGAGCGAAACGAGCTCGCAGGTGACCGGGCTCACCGGTCGCGCAGCGACCGGTCCTACCGTTGCGGGTCAGCGCCGGGATCTCACCGGACTTCCCCCGCCAGCTCGACTGTTCAGTTATGCCAGACGTTCAGTTGTGCCAGACGTTCAGTTGATGCCAGACGTCACTGTCCCGCAAGGCACAGCCCCTGTCAACCGGCCGAAATTGACCGGGCTCGGGCTGGTGTGATCAGATGACGTCAGCGTGATCAGGGGAAGCCGGTCAAATTCCGGCGCTGGCCCGCAGCCGTGGGCCCGCACCTAGTGCGGGCGAGTCGGATCACCGGTCGCGCGCGAAGGTCGTCTCTGCGTCGTCGTGGACCACGGCGCGAAGGAGAGTAATGCCGTTCCCACCGGCCAGGCCGCTGGCCCGCGCCGCCAGCCTGCTTCTCGCGGTAGCTGGCGCGGCGCTTGCCGTTTCCCCCGCACTAGCTGTTTCCCCTGGACCCGCGCCCAGCCTGGCCAAAGGCGCTGCTTACCTGGTCGCACCTGGCAACCTCATCGACGGCGATTACTACGAGTCCTACCCAGGCACAGCGGATTTCGGTCTCACCATGGACGGAGCCTTCGCCCTGGCCGCGACCGGAAAAGACCTTCATGATCTGCAAAAAATCATCAGCTTCCTCGCCCAGGGAGGAAAAGACCCGGCGGGCCGAGACGTGGACGACTGGACTGGGATCGGCACGAAGTCAGCGAACGGCGGGGCCATCGCCAAGGAAGCCCTTCTCGCCGAGGTGACCGGGGAGAACCCGCGCCGCTTCGGCGGGCACAACCTGATCGCCGCCCTCGACTCCTCGGTATGCCAGGAGGCTTCGCCAGGCACCGGCGGCCCCTGCGCGGGAACGGGCAACTACCGCTACGCCACATCGGTCTTCGATCAGTCGCTCGGCGTCATCGCCCAGGTGCGCGCCGGCCAGCTGGCCGGCGCGCAGGCCCCGACGGCCTTCCTTGAAGGGCTGCGTAACTCCGACGGCTCCTTCCCCAGCCTCATCCCCGACAGCCACGACCAGGACATCGACAGCACCGCGATCGCGGTCATGGCCCTGGCCCTGATCAGGACCCCGCTGGCGCAAGCTGACGCCGCCCGTGGCGTTTCCTGGATCGCCGGACAGCAGTTGCCTGACGGCGGCTTCCACGGCGCGGGCGGGCAGTCGGTGAACTCGGCGGGCCTGGCCATCCAGGCACTGAGCTTGCGTGCCGCCAGGTATCACTCGAAGATCCGGTCAGCGCTCGCCTTCCTGGCCGGCCAGCAGAACAGCAACGGCGGCTTCAACGCCTACGCGGGCGGACAGCCAGGTTCGAACGTCAGGGCAAGCACGCAGGCGGTCAGCGGAGCCACCGGCATCTCGTTCGGCACCTTGACCAGGGACCTGAATCCGGCGAAGGCCAGCTCGAGTTCCCGGCAGAGACAGCCGTGGACCCTGGCCGGTGTACTCGTCCTCGTGCTTGCGGCAATGGTGGCCGCGAGCGTGGTGCTGCTGCGGCGGCGAGGCCAAGCCGAGGTCAGCCCGTGAAGTGGCTCGCGATTACCCTTGTCGCCAGCTCGCTGGTGTGGGCGGCACCGGCGGCGTCCGCCGCCGCCCGGCCGGCGAGCGACTGCACGGCCAGCTCGGGCGCGACCGTCGTGGTCGACTTCGCGCACTGGGGCGGGCCGTTGCTCCGCGCCTGCGGCAGCACGCCGACTACCGGATTCGTGCTGCTCAACCAGGGCGGCTGGCACACGTCTGGCACCGTGCACGACGGGCCGGGCTTCGTCTGCCGTATCGGCTACGCCGGGTTCCGCCACGGCACCCTTTACCCCACGCCGGCGCAGGACGCCTGCGTGAACACTCCCCCGGCGAACGCCTACTGGACGTACTGGGCCGCCGGTCCAGGCCAGGACACGTGGACCTACAGCCAGGTCGGCGCGATGCTGCAGCGCCCGGCACCCGGCAGCGTGAGCCTGTGGATCTTCGGCGGCACGAGCGTCAGCGGTACCTCGGGCTCGGCGCTGCCGCCGTTCACCCCCGATCGCGTACGCACGCTTGCCGTCAGCGCTCCCCCGGTCAGCGCCGGCGATCCCGCCGGTCCAGGCTCCGACCGGTCCGTGCTGGTCACTCTGGCGATCGTGGCCGTGCTCGCGGTCATCGGCGGCATCGGCCTCTGGCGTCGCCGGCGAACTCAGGCTCTTCCGTGAGCCGGCGGCTGCCCAGAGCGCTCCATCCCGTTGCCTGGTGGGGATGGGCACTCGGCCTGGCGACGGCAGCGAGCCGTACGAGCAACCCGCTGCTGCTCGTGCTGATCATGGCCGTGCTCTGGCTGGTCGTTGCCTTGCGCCGTACGCAGGCGCCGTGGGCACGCGGGTACCGGTATTACCTGGTCATGGCCGCCGTGGTCATCGTCATCAGGATCGCGTTCAGCGTCGTCTTCTCAAGCGGGCCAGCGACGGGGGCAGCTATCTGGCTGCGCCTGCCTGTCGTTCCGACACCAAGCTGGTACACGGGAGTGCGCATCGGAGGTGCCGTCTCGGCGCAAGCCGTGCTTTCCGCCGCGCTGGACGGCGCGCGGCTGGCGTGCCTGCTGTGCTGCATCGGGGCGGCCAACACCCTGGCCAACCCCAAGCGCGCGCTTCGGGTGCTGCCAGGCGCGCTCTACGAACTCGGCGTCGCGGTGACCGTCGCTTTGTCGGTCGCGCCGCAACTGGTCGAAAGCGTGGGGCGGGTGCGCAGGGCGCGGCGGTTGCGGGGCGCTGGCCAGGGCGGAAGGCGGCTGGCCGTGTTCAGGGGGGTCGCGATTCCCGTGCTGCACGACGCGCTCGACCGGTCGCTGCGGCTCGCGGCGGCGATGGACGCCCGCGGTTACGGGCGTACAGGCACGGCGACGGCCGTAAGCAGGCGGCTGACCGCCTCGTGCATGCTGGCCGGGCTGGCCGGGCTATGCCTGGGAGCGTACGGGCTGCTCGATCCGACCGTGCCGCACGGTGTCGGGCTCGGCGGGTTCGCGGCGGGATCGGCGCTGTGCGTAGCCGGGCTGGTGCTTGGCGGGCAGCGGGTGTCAAGTAGCCGGTACCGGCCGGACCCATGGGGCTGGCCCGAGTGGGTGGTGGCGGGGTCGGGAATACTCTGCGCCCTGGTCCTGTGCCTTGACGTGGGCTACAACCCGGCGGCGCTCAACCCGGTCCTTTATCCGCTGCACTGGCCGTCGCTGCCTTCGGTGCCCGCGGCGGCGATCCTGGCCACCGGGCTGGCCGGGGTGATCTCGTGATCGAGTTCGACCGGGTAGGAGTCTGGTACGACGCCGCAACGCTGCCAGTGCTGCGCGAGGTCAGCCTAGGCATAGAGGAAGGCGAGCTTTGCCTGGTCATCGGGCACACCGGCAGCGGCAAGTCGACGTTGCTCGGCGCGATCAACGGGCTCGTGCCGCACTTCACCGGTGGGACGCTGAGCGGACGGGTAATCGTCGCCGGACGGGATACCTCGGCGTATCCGCCGCGCGAACTGGCCGACGTGGTCGGGCTCGTGGGGCAAGACCCGCTGGCCGGTTTCGTGACAGACACGGTCGAGGAAGAGCTCGCCTACACGATGGAACAGCTCGCGATCGGGCCTTCCGCGATGCGGGCCAGGTGCGAGGAAACGCTTGACCTGCTTGGCCTGGCTGACCTGCGGCACCGTGAGCTGCGCACGTTGTCTGGCGGACAGCAGCAGCGGGTCGCGATCGGCGCGGCGCTGACCGCGCACCCGCGCGTGCTCGTGCTCGACGAGCCGACGTCCGCGCTCGACCCGACCAGTGCCGAGGACGTGCTCGCCGCGATCACGAGGCTCGTGCACGATCTCGGGATCACCGTGGTGCTCGCAGAGCACCGGCTCGAGCGGGTGCTCTCCTACGCCGACAAGATCGTTTACCTGCCCGGCGACGGCAGCACCTCGGCGGGCGACCCGGCTGCGGTGATGGAGATCGCGCCGGTTTGCCCGCCCGTGGTTGAGCTTGGCAGGCTGGCCGGCTGGCAGCCGTTGCCGCTGTCCGTGCGCGATGCCAGGAGGCAGGCGCCGTCGCTGCGGGCCCTGTTGCCTGCTTGTCCGCCGGCCGCTGCCCCGAGTTCCGGGGCGCCGACGCTGGTGGCGCGTGACGTTGTGGTGCGGTACGGGTCTTTGGTCGCCGTTCGTCAGGCCTCGCTGACGCTGCGATCCGGCGAAGTCACGGCGCTGATGGGGCGCAACGGTTCAGGCAAGTCGTCACTGCTCTGGGCGATTCAGGGGTCGGGCCGGCGGGACGGCGGCTCGGTAAGCGCCGGGCCTTCTGGAGCGGACCCCGGCCGACTCGGGCCTTCGGACGCTCGGCGCCTCGTTGGGCTGGTTCCGCAGAACCCGGCCGACCTGCTGTATCTCGACACCGTGGGCGCCGAGCTCGCGGAGGCCGGGTCTGCTGGCCGGCCGGCGCGGGACATACTTGACGCGCTCGCGCCGGGGATCGCGCCTGACACGCACCCGAGGGACCTGTCCGCCGGGCAGCAGCTCGCGCTGGTGCTTGCCATCCAGCTCGCGGCGGCGCCTGCGGTGATCGCGCTTGACGAGCCGACCAGAGGGCTCGATTACCAGGCCAAGGCTGCCTTGACGGGGATGCTGGCCGACCTCGCCGCGGCCGGGCATGCCGTGGTGGTGGCGACTCACGACGTGGAGTTCGCCACGAGAACGTGCGACCGGGTCGTGGTGATGGCCGAAGGCGAGATCGTCACCGACGGCCAGGCCTCCGCCGTACTGACCGCGTCGCCGACGTTCGCGCCCCAGGTCGCGAAGATACTCGCGCCGCTGCCTTACCTGACCGTGGCTCAGGTCGCGGCCGCGCTGGCGGCCGTTCCGTGAACGCGCGACCGCGCGGCTTCCGTGCCGCGATCTCAATCAGGCGCCGTTCCCTGGCCACGATCGCGCTGGCGTCGTTTCTCGGCCTGATCGCGTTCGGCTGGCCGTTCGCGGTCGCCCCGGGCACATTCGCCTCCACGCAGACGCCGCCGCTGATCTTCGGCGTGCTGCTGATCCTGGTGCTCGCGGTCGTGTTCGCCGAGATCGCCGACGGCGGCATCGACGCCAAGGCGATCGCCATGCTCGGCGTCCTGTCCGCCATCAACGCGGCACTCCGTCCGCTCGGCGGCGGCACGGCAGGAGTCGAGACCGTGTTCTTCATCCTGGTTCTGGCCGGCCGGGTCTTCGGCGCCGGGTTCGGTTTCGCGCTCGGCTGCACCTCGCTGTTCGCGTCCGCGCTGCTCACTGGCGGTGTCGGACCATGGCTGCCGTACCAGATGTTCGGCTGCGCGTGGATCGGCATGCTGGCCGGTCTCCTGCCGCCGCTTCGCGGCAAGGCCGAGGTTGCGATGCTGGCCGTTTACGGCGCGGGTGGCGGTTACCTGTTCGGGTTCCTGCTGAACCTGAGCTTCTGGCCGTTCTCCGTTGACCCGTCCAGTTCGATCGCCTACCAGCCAGGCCTGCCCTTCCTAGCCCAGCTGCACCGCTACCTGCTCTTCGACGCCACGACCTCCCTGGGCTGGGACACCGGCCGCGCCATCACCACGGCCCTGGCCATCCTCATCATCGGCCCAGCCACCCTCACCGCCTTCCGCCGCGCCTCCCGCCGCGCCAACTTCCAGCCAACCGTCACCTTCACCCCCGCAGCCGCGCCCGCAGCCCCCGCCCCCGCAGCCTCTCTCGCCCCTCTCACCTCTCCCCCTTCTGTTACGCCTATCGTCCCAGCAACCACACCAGCCACTTCAACCCC
>DATJLT010000212.1:0-20249 GCA_035509195.1 Streptosporangiaceae bacterium
CTACATTTATTGCGACCATTGCGGTTCCCTGACCGATTACGACTATCGCATGGCTAATTTCAATACTCACGCCGCGCTGACCAACGCGGTCTTCGCCTATTTGTCCGCACCGATTCAGCCGGCCGTAGACATCGCGATCGCGACCGGGAACAAGGATCGTTACCGCCAGCTCATGCGGCCGGTCTACGCCGAGTGGATCAGGCAGTGCCCGCAGGCCAACTCGCCGCGCTGCGTGAACGACGCCGATTTTTTCGACCGCCAGCTCGCTTACCAGCTCGAGGGCTCCCTGGCCAGGGACTTCGACAAGAGCACGCACCAGGTCAGCCAGCAGCTCGTCGCCGCGACGAGGGCGTTGCAGAAAATCCGCCAGCCAGACGGCAGCTTCCAGGCCGGCGAGGGCATCTGGCAGGTCGCCGCCCTTTTCAAGCAGCAAATGGAAATGAGCTACCAGGTGCTCAAGGACAACGGCATCATGGCACTCGATCCGGAGGGCGCGCCGGTGTCTGTATGGCTGCGGATGGAATACACGGTCTTTTGCCAGAACTGGCTGCCGAGCGTCCCCAAGGCCGACTCTGAGCGGCTGCTCGCCTACTTCGGCCTGGACGGCGAATACGTGAAGGTCAAGATCGTCGACGCCGAGACAAGGAAATGCGGCGGCTGCGGTGACGAGCTGAAGACGGTGCCTGGCGCGCAGCAGGTGATCTGCGAGTCCTGCGGTCGCAAGCTCGACATCGCGGGCGGCGAAGTACCTTGCCAGAACTGCGGCGCGCCGCTGTCATTCCCCGTCGGCACGGGCGCGCTTAGCTGTCCCTACTGCCACACCGATACGCACCGCGTCTGACCTGCACCTCAGGCAGCGTCCTCGAAGTGCGAAGCGATGCGCCCCGCATAATAGGACTGCCACCGCTCCTCCCTCGGCCTGCCCGTGTACTCCTTGTCCAGGCTGACGAGCAGATAGATGAGCTCGCTTGGCACCGGCTTCACGCCAAGGATCGCAGGCAGTTCCGAGTAGCTGATGAGCCACCACGCGTACCAGCTCGCCCAGTCATCGTCGGCGCCGTCGACGATCCTGAACACCCGATGATGAGTTTCTGAGACCTCGGTCAGCAGCTCGCCGATCCGCTCCAAGTCTGAAGCCATCCGATCCCTCCTGCGGGGACGCTGGGAAACACATGTGAAAGCCAGGCGGCAAACCTACTCCTCCGCGAACGCTCGTACCCCCCGGTACCTGGGACAACACGCCGGGACCAGCTCGGCGGGGAGACCTGTCCAGATGCGCACGCCGATGTATCGTTAGGCCCCGTATGACCTCAATGGGTGGCGCAACGGAAGGCAGAACGTCATGAGTGACCAATCGGATCGGGCCCGCGCGATCGAGTCGGACGAAGTGGCCGCAACGCCTGCTAGTCCCGCCGCCCGCGAGAGGCGGCGCTTCGGGCGCCGCGCGCTGATCTTCGGAGCCGCGGCGACCGGTGCGGGAGTAGCTGCCACGATCGCAGGGGGCGCGGGAGCGGAGGCCGCCCCGGCCGGCTCAGGGGCCGTGCAACTCGGCAAGAACAACAGCACGAATGCCACCACGCAGGTGATTACTCACGGAGGCGACGGACTCAAGGGCCAGACGTTCGCCAGCGGGCACAGCGGCATCGTCGGCTTCGACACCAGTTCCGCCAGCACCGGGCACGGCGTGTACGGCAATTCCATGCACGGCATAGGTGTCCTCGGCATCTCACAGCACAGCACAGGCGTCGTCGGGCAGACGAGCACTCCAGGCAAGAGCGGCGTGGCCGGCATCGACCAGACGCCTGGCAAGGGCGCGCACGGCCTGTTCGGCCAGTCGCCGAAGGGCGACGCGGTCTTCGCCACCAGCGAGAGCGGCAACGGCCTGCACTGCACCAGCCAGAAGGGCACGGCCCTGCTCGTCGAGGGCAAGGCCAAGTTCAGCAACAGCGGCGTCACCAGCGTGCCATCTCACCAGACGACGGTGACCGTCCATAACAGCAGCGTCACGCCGACCAGCATCGTCCTGGCCACGATCCAGAAGCCTCAGAGCGGCGTCTACATCGAAGCCGCCCAGCCAGGGTCCGGCTCATTCACGATCACGCTCAGCCAGGCCCCTTCCGGGTCGCTGCCCGTCGGATGGATGATCCTGGACCACTAGACGCTCATTTCTCTATACCGCCCATAACGGTAGGGTTGGTTTTGGCATGCACAATGGTGGTCGAGAAGGGCAAATTATCGGCCGCCAAATTAGCACCAAAAACTCCCGAACCGGATGGAAGGCAGATTTTGATGAGCGACCACACGGAGCAGCGTGCGATCGAAACCGACGGTAGTGAGACCGGCGCTGGCGCTGTGCCGGCGAAGCCGGCCGGCCAGGCACCGGCCGGACATTACGGACGGCGGGCTCTCATGTTCGGTGCGGCCGCGGCCGGTGCCGGGGTGGCGGCGAGCGTAGTCGGCGGCGGCATCGCAGAAGCCGCGCCTGACTCCTCGGCGGTTCAGCTAGGGAAATCCAACACGACCAGCGGCACGACCATCATCAACTCGACCACGGCGACCGGCATCCAGGGCACGACAAAGAAGCTCGGGCAGGCCGGCGTGACCGGCATCGACAACACTCCGACCTCGGGCAACCCGCACTCCAACGGCGTATACGGGCGCTCCATCAACGGCTCGGGCGTGCTCGGGATCTCCGACCATCACAACGGCGTCACCGGGCAGGCCTCGACCAGCGGGTACAGCGGCGTGGCCGGCATTGACCTGGCACCTGACCGGCTCGGGCACGGCGTCTACGGTCAGTCCAACAATGGTCACGGCGTGTATGGCTATTCCTACACGGGCAGCGGCGTTGTCGGTCAGGGCAATGTGAAGGGCCAGAGCGGCGTCGCCGGCTTCGACGTGTCAAAGGGCGGCGGCAATGGCGTCTACGGGCATTCTGACCATGGCGTCGCTGTCTGGTGCCAGAACTCGGACGGCATCGCGCTGCATGTCGCCGGCAAGGCGACGTTCAAGAACGCGGGCGTCGTCCACGTGGCGAGCGGCTCAAAGACCGTCACCGTGAAGGTGCCTGGCATGACGTCGTCGAGCATCGTGCTCGCGACCATCCAGAAGGCACAGGGCACCGTCTCCATCGCCGCCGCAGAGGCTGGCAGCGGCGAGTTCACGGTCACGCTGACCGGCAAGGCCACGAGCAGCCTGCCTGTCGGCTGGTTCGTCATCGGCTAGCGGAAACTCGCGCCGGGCTGCCTGGTTCCCATCGGGCGGTCCGGCGCTTTACCATCGTGGGTCTAGGCGTTATCTGATGGAGTGTGCCGTGAAGCGTGCCTCTGCTCGATTCTTTGTCCTTAGCGGCGTAACCGCACTGGCGCTCGCTTCAGGCGCGGCCCTCGTGCCGGCCGCGGCCAGTCCCGCGGCGCTGTTCACGCTGAAGGTCTCCGGCATCGACCGCGATGGCACCACGGTCAGCGTGCAGCCCTACGTCGACAACACGGCTGGCGTCAGCTACCCGCCGTCCGGGCAGAGCTTCAAAGTGCCTGCCGGGCACTACATCGTCGCCGCGGCGATCTGGCGTCCGGCCGACGGCGACACCCAGACTCTCGTGGCCAGGCAGGTTCACGTCACAGGCAACACGAACGTCACGCTCGACGCCCAGGGCGCCGTCCCCGTGACCGCGAGCCTGAGCGTTCCCTCGGTCACCCAAGGCGATCAGACGGTCGGGCTCTGCATCGGAACCGACGAGAACTCCGTCGTCGGCTACCTCGTCGACTCGGCCGGCACGGCGTACGTGAAGCCGATGAGCTCAAGCGTGCTGAGCACCGTCTACCAGACCTATTACCAGGACGCCTCTGGCAACCTGTACGACCTCGCGGGGGCCTTCAAGGGCGGCATTCCGGCGAGCCCGGACTACCATGGCAACCCCGCCAGCATGGCCAAGGTCAACGTCGAGCTACGCGACTATGAGAACGTGACCCCGCTGCAGTCGGTCATCGGCACGTACGACAACTGCGGAACCACCACGGAACCGGTCAGCACGCTGCCCTCGACCTACACCGACTACCGCACGGCAGGCGACTGGACGACGGACCTGAACTTCGGCAAGACCCAGGCGAACGTGCAGCGGGACCTGTACGTCAGCCGGGACTACAAGGCAGGCCATACCTATTGGGACACGTTCGGCAGCGCCGTGGCCGGCCCTGGGGCGGACTATCCCGAGATACAGGACAGCTCGGTTGTCTACGGTCCGGGCAATGCCTTCTCTGACCCGCTCATTCACGTCAGCTTCGACTGCGAAGGCAAGGCGACGGTCACGCTGTCTCACGGCTCGACCCAGGTCGCCAAGCAGAAGCTCACGTTCTGCGGCGCGAAGAACGTCTTCTCCAAGAACCTCAAGAAGACCGGCTGGTACACGCTCAAGTCGGTCGCTAACCGGTGGAACTCAAGCGGCGGCAGCCTGCCCGCCGGGCTGCTCTCCACCCAGGTATCGCTGACCTGGCGTTTTAAGTTCGCGCCGGTGACCGGGCACCCGATCAACTCGCAGGCCGCCCCTGTCACGGTCACCAAGTTCGAGCCGCAGAACCTGACCAGCCTCAACACGGCCGCGGGCGGCACGACGACCGCGATCAGGGTCTACGTCATGCGCGGCGGCGGGCAGCCGGTTCACACACCGCGTTACAAGCTGAAGACTCTCAAGTTCGCCGTCTCCTACAACGGCGGCGCGACGTGGCAGACCCTCACGGCGACCCCGCATGGTGCTTACTGGCTGATCTATGTCGCTAACCCGCACGCCGGCGGCGACATCGCGCTTCGCTCGACCGTGACCGACGTCCACGGCGACGCGACGACGGAGACCATACTCAACGCCTACCGCGCCCTGATTCCTTAAGTCGGGCACACTTGGCGTCGTGGAAGCTGATCTTGTCGTAGCCGGCGCCGGCGCGCTCGGGTTGTCGACAGCGCTGCACGCGGCGCTCGCCGGCCTGTCCGTCGTGGTCGTCGAGCGGGAAACCGCAGGATCGCAGGCGACGGGCAGGGCGGCCGGGCTGTTCAAGTCCGTGCAGGCGGACGAGTTGCGCACCGAACTGGCCAGGCGCAGCATTCGCAAGGCGATCAGCTTCGCCGACTGGGCCGGTGCCGAGCTCCCCGTGACGCGCACGGGAAGCCTGCTGGTCGCCAGGACCGCAGCGCACAAGGCGTACCTGCGCACCGAGGCAAGCCAGTCGCGCGGCTGGGGCGTCGAGGTCCGCGACGCGGGCCCCGATCAGCTCGACGCGGTCACGTTCTACCGGCCATCGGGCGGGGAACTCGCGTTGTCGTGCCCGGAGGACGTGTACATCGAGGAGCCGATGGAACTGGTCCGCGCCTACGTCGCGGCCTGCGAGGTCCACGGGGTCGAGTTCTTCGATGGCGAGGCCGTCACTGGCATCTTGCTCTCCGCCGGCCGGGTCGCCGGCGTCGAGACCACGCGACGGTCGATCGCGACCGGCGTGGTCGTGGACGCGGCAGGCGCCTGGACCAGGCAGGTAGCCGAGCTGGCCGGCGGGGACGCGGCACTGGCACCCGTGCGGCACCAGCTCCTGATCACCGAGCCGTCCGAGCAGGTCAGCGTCGCCGACCCGATCGTCCGCGTCGTGGACGCCGCTATCTACCTGCGGCCGGCCCGCGGCGGGCTGATGCTCGGCGGCTTCGAGTCCGCTCCCCTGCCGCTCGACCCGCGGCGCGAGCCGCCGTACTTCAGCACCGCCGACGTGCCGCTTGACCTGGGCGTGCTGGCCGGCTTCGCGGCCCAGGTGGCGGCAGAGGTGCCGCTCGCCAGCAGCGGAGCCGTCGCCGAGCACCGTGGTGGCCTGTTCACGATGAGCCCGGACGGGCGTTTCCTGGCCGGGCCGGTCCCGCAGGTGCCCGGTTTGTGGGTCGCCAGCGGCTGCAACGGCTCCGGCTTCTCTTCTTCCCCAGCCCTCGGCGAGTCGCTCGCCGCCTGGATCCTGAGCGGACCAGACGCGCAGTCACCGCTCAGCGCCCTCGCCCCTGGCCGGTTCGGCGTGCTCCCCGACGACTACCTGGTCAGCTCCGGCATCTGGCAGTACGCCCATTACTACGACCCCGCCTAGGCCCGCCTAGGCCCGCCGCCGGTACAGGTCATCAAGAGTGATCAGCACGAGCTTTGAATCTCTTGCTGACCGCAAGTCCTCGGTGAATCTGGCGGCTGAGTAGCAGGCAAGCACGCAGTCAGCGGTATCAAAGCTGGAGGCGAGCAGTTCGCGAGCACGAGCCAGCCTGGCCGCGTGCGCAGGACTCATCACCTCCCCCCACTTGACCTCGCCGAGAGACAGAATCCGTCGTCGTTGCCCAGGTTCGGCGGGTGCCAGCACGACAACATCGACTTCTATCTGAGTTCTTGTCCCTGGGTCGCTCAGGACGCCTGAGGTTCAAAATGCGGTCCGACGACCCGGCCTGGACGGCGCAGGCCGACCGGACCGGCCAGCAGCATCAGATGCCCAGCGATGCTGTAAGCACGGCCCTGGCTACAGCATTAAAGTCCCAGCGATGTCACTCGCACAGCATCAGGTGGCCAACGTTGTCGCTGGATCCGGCCGGCCAGCAGCAACGCAGGGCCAGCGATGCTGCTCGCCCGGACCACCCGTGTGATGCACGTCATAGCCTGTCGCAGGCTTTCCGGGCAATAGCTTGACGCGGTCGCGCGTTCACTGTGGGTAACAGAACGCACCCAGGCATGTGATTGCTGCCCCCCAAGCAGCGCATCGCCTTGCCCCCGCGTATCACTCGTGCGGTCTGCCTACCTTCAGGCCCCCCAGCCTGCGGCAGCGCCACTGGGTGCCCAACGAGCGCTCCCCCCTTAAGCGCCCGACCCCCCCGAGGTTGATTTTGAACCCCCGCATGGATTCTGTCCTGACTACTGTCCGCAGTAGGTCCGATTCATTCCGTTCATCCGCTTCCGAGTACTCCGCTCGCGCGGTCAAGCTCGCCAAGGACCACTCGCGAGTCACGATGGGCGCCGCTGCCGCGACGGCCGTGGCGACCGCGGGCATCGCGGCAGGCCTGTCAGGCGGAGGTTCCGCTGCCGCAGGCCAGCCGAGCGACGTGAACGCCGTCAACCACGCAGGCGTCCACACCTCCCAGGTGCAGACGCCGAGCCAGGCGAAGACCGTCAAGGCGACCGCGGCCACTCACGTCACGCATACCTCGACCGCTGTCCGCGGCGCGCATCACGCCTTCACTCAGGTGAAGCTGGCCAGCAAGCACCGGGCGGCTGCCCACCGCCACGCGCCAGCGAGGCATTTCGCGGTCATCAGGCACCACAGGGCACCGGCGAATCCCGCGGAGCCGTACCTGATCTACGACTCGACGACTCCGTCGGCGCTGCCGTCGCAGCACGTCGCGGCGGCTTACGCCACCGGTTCTTATGCGGCTTCCTCCGCGCAGATGGCCGGCCACAAGCAGGTCGTCTGGATCGACACCACTGGTCACGACACGTCCGCATCGGCGCTTGACGTCGAGCCGGGCGACGCCACTCCCGGACTGGCCGCGAACTGGGCGTACCACCGCCTGAGCCAGCACCCGGGCTCACTCGCCGTCATCTACACGATGCGGTCAGAGTGGCCAGCCGTTCAGTCCGCCGTCGGTCAGCTCCCGCAGCACATTCAGGACCGAGTGCGCTGGTGGATCGCCGACCCAACTGGTGTTCCGCACGTCGTGCCTGGTGCCGCTGCCACCCAGTGGTACTGGGGCTCGAGCTACGACATCACCACGGCAACCCCGCGCTTCTGACAGAAGCGCCAGCACAGCGAGGAGCCCCCGGCATCGGCCGGGGGCTCTCGCCGTCTCGAAGGCCCCCGCAACGAACCGGCTAGGCTGCCAAGGTGGACATCACTCAGCTCATCCTTGACGATCATTTCGAGCAGCGGCGCCTCTTCGCGATGATCGAGCAGGCCGAAGGCGCCGGGCCTGGCGTGCTCGAACTGCTGTGGGGACGGTTGTCCGCGTTTCTCGAGGTTCACGCGCAAGCCGAGGAAGAGATCTTCTACCCCGAACTGCTGAAGATCGGGCTGATCACCGGCCAGGCCCGCGACACCGAAGCCGAGACTCTCGACGCGATCGGCGATCACAACGAGATCAGGGACACGATCGCCGCCGTCGCCGGGCACGAGACCGGCAGCCCGGGCTGGCTAGCCGCGATCGAGGCCGTGAACAAGGCCAACGGTGACCACATGGCCGAGGAGGAGCGCGAGGGCCTCACCGACTTCCGTCGTGCCGCTGACCTGCGGCTGCGCCACGAACTGGCGGTGGCCTTCGCCGCCTTCGAGGCCAGGCACTTCGCCGGCGTGCTCCCGGTTGACAAGGACCCGGCAGCCTACGTACGCCACGCCGAGGAAACCGTCCGTGCCGGCCAGGGCGCAGGCACTCTTGCCATCGGCGCACTCAAAGACCTCGACCCCGGTTACTGACCGCCGGGGTCACAATTGCTTTATGGGCGAACACGACGACAGTGACCAGGCGGAACTGGAAGCTACGCTCGCGCGGATCGCGCGGGAGACCGGGGGAACCCTGCGGAGGTACCCGAGGCAGGGAAACCCTGTCCGCCGCGTCGTCCTGCGGGATCTCCGCGATGAGCGCGGCAGCCAGTTCGAGGCCGCCCAACTCGAAGACGACGGCACGCTCCGCATCACCGGCCACGATCAGGGCGCCAGCGTCAGCGACGTCTTCGGCGACGGCATCAGCTCTTACGAGTGGGTCTACGTCGTGCCACCAGGCCGGATCGGCAGCCTCATCAGGCAACTCGGCGGCAATGAGGACGACGACGTGCTCAGCCTCCTGGCAGCCTGGCACGCGCGGACCAACGGCATCATCAGCAACGTGCTGAAACATCCCGAGGTCGCAGCCGAGTTCAGCAACTGGCACAGCTAAGGTCCCGCTATGAGCCACGCCGGCACGCCGCCGTCAGACGATGACCTGATTTTCTGGCGGAACTGGAGCGGCGAACCTGAGTCGGAAGCGCAGAGGAACGAGATCATCGAACGTTTCCGCCGGCTCACGGCCGGCGATGACCCGGACGGCGAGTGGGATCTTTGCCGGCTGTTTCTCGCCAAGCACCTGGCACACCGTGCCGGACTTGGCTTAATGACCGGCTGGTCGGAACCGCCATCGGCCGGGCAAGGATGGCTGGACGCTGCCGAGGCGCTCAGGCTGTTCGAGACGGCGGCGGGGTCGAAGACGCTCGACGCTGGCAGGCGCGGCCAGGCCAGGCAGGCTCATGCCCGGCTCGGGACCGGCATGGCCGTGCTGCGGAGCGCGAACGCCATGTTCACCGGCAACATCCCTGACGTGCGCGCGATCTGGGACGAGGGCAGGCACCTGCCGGACGACGATCCGTTCAAGCCCGCCGTCGACCTGGTGACCGGCCTGATCAACAGCATGCGCGCCCGCGTCGATGACTCGATCGCGAACCAGCGTGAAGCACTGCGGACGCTCACGGCCGGGGTCAGGAACTCCGCACCGCAAGCACCTTGGCAACGGCTCGCGCGGAGCGTGCTCGGCATCGTCACGGGCATCACGGCGACGACCGACCCGGCCGGCGTTCCTGTCGAGGAGATCAAGGCCATCGCCAGCGAGGGCGAGACCGCGGAAGATCCGGGGGTCTCGGCCGCGCTGTCCTTCCTGGCCCGCTATTCGCAAGCGGTAAGGGACGGTGAGTCACCGGCGGACGAGCAGACCCTGGCTGATCTGGAGCAAGCAAGGAAATATCTGCCAGCAGATCACCCGCTGGCTGAGATGCTCCCCGCGTTCACCTACCACGTGCTGGCAGAAAGGCATGAGCACACGGGGGCGATCATCGACAGGGACGCCGCCAGCCTGTACCTGCGCGAGGTGCAGAACCTTGGCGAGTGGCAGAACCTGCTGACCGATGGCAGCCAGCCAGGCCTGATCCGTGCCCTCAGCGCGCTTGACAAGGCGGGCCGGGCGCTGGCCGGCCTGGACCAGGTCGCCGCCGACCTGGCGATCGCCGACGTCAGGCGCGAACTAGAGAGCCTGGATCCGGCCAGCTCCTGGCGGCCGGTCGTGGCCGCTGGCCTCGGCGAATGCCTGGCGTTCTCCTCGGGCAGCCAAGAGAACGCGATCGAGGGCCTGCGGCTCGTGATCGATGCGGCCGACCAGGCCGTGCCCGGCGTTCCCTTCCACGGCCATGACCTGACCGAACGCGGTGCCCGTGCCCGCGCACGGCTCGGCCAGCTCACCGAAGACCCGCGCCTGCTTGACGAAGCCGTCGCCGCCATGGCGGCGGAGACCGCCCGCGCGGACGAGCCTGCCTGGCGCAGGGCGCGACAGCTACTGCTGCTCGGCCAGCTTCGCTTCGACAGGTACCGGCTGACCGGTGACCGGCGCGATCTCGACGACGGCATCGCCGTGATGCGGGAGGCCGATAACCTCGCAGGCGGTGGGCCAGGACCCCTGCGCCCGGCCTTGCTGTGGAGCCTGGCGAACGCGCTGCGCTTGCGGGGTGAGGTGGCGGACGATGCGACTGACCGGTTCCTCGCGATCGAGACCGGGCTGAGCGCGCTTGAGGAACTGGCCGTTGAAGTGCTGCTGCAGACCGGTGCACGCCGGGGACTTGAAACCGCCGGGCTCGCCTCGTCACGTGGCGCGGCGATCGCCGCCTGGTGCATCAGTTACCGGCGGCCTGAGCAGGCGGTCCAGGCGCTCGAACTCGGCCGTGGCCTGGTGCTGCACGCGACGACCGTCGCCGCCGACGTACCCGCGCTGCTGCACGCGGCTGGCCGCGGCGACCTGATACCGCGATGGTCAGCGGCAGCGGGCGCCACCCCCCTCCCCTGGGAAGGGCAAGGCGCCCGCGAAAGCGCGACGATCCCGCCGGATATCAGGGTCACGGTGTTCGCCGCGCTTCGCGAGGCGTCGCCCGATGCGGACTTGCTGGTGAGGCCGGCCATGACCGAACTGCGCGACGCGCTTGGCGAGGCAGGCGCTGATGCTTTCGTTTACTTGATTCCGCCCCGTTCGGCAATCGTCGTGACCGCGACGACGATCGCGATCCTGCCGCTTCCCGGCCTGGAAGGAAACCAGGTCGGTAACTACAACGCCGCTCTGCTCCGGTGGAACAGCTCGCCAGGGGACCTGGCCGCGCAGGCTGACTGGCATGAGGCGCTCGATGACGTGTGCGACTGGGCCTGGAAGGCGGTCGCGGCGCCGCTCGTGACGCTGGCCGGGCACTGGCAGCTCGGCCGGCCGCCCAGGCTGGTGATCATCCCGACCGGTGACCTCGGCGGCATCCCCTGGCATGCCGCCCGCACGCGCGATCGCCGCGAAGCGGGAGACCGGCCGCATTACGCCATCGACGACGCCGTCTTCAGCTATGCCGCCACGGCACGCCAGTTCGCCCGGGCCGCCAGGCACAGCCCGGCCGTCCTCAGCGACCAGCCGGTCATCGTCGCCGACCCGACCGGCGACCTGCCGGAAGCCGCGATCGAGGCGACCGAGATCCGCCGCCGCTACTACCCTTCCGCCGAACTGCTCGGTAGCCTGCCAGGTGCGTCAGGCGAGGGCACGGCCGCCCAGTTGCTGTCCAGGCTGCCAGGCGGAACCGCAGCCCAGGCAACGCTGCTGCACTGCGGCTGCCACGCGACCGTCGCGCGCTCGCTGGCCGACTCGCATCTGGTGCTTGCTGGCGGAGAAAAACTGACGATCGCCGAGATCATCGGGCAGGCCGAACGCCGCCGACCTGACCAGCCAGGATTCCTGGCCGTGCTGGGGACGTGCCTGAGCGATCTTGCCGACGTCGACCGCGACGAGGCGCTCACGCTCGCGTCCGCGCTGCTCGCCGCCGGGGCGTCCGGAGTCATCGGGGCGCGCTGGCCGGCGGAGGACCGGCCGGCGGCCCAGCTCCTGCTGATGTTCCACCACTATCTCAGCCTCGACCAGGCCAGCCCGGCCGACGCGCTGCGGGCAGCTCAGCTATGGATGCTCGACTCCGACCGGGCGGGCCTTCCTGACCTGCCCGATGAGCTGGCCACGCGGCTGCGCAGCCGCAGTTACCGCGCGGTCCACACCTGGGCAGCGTTTACCTGCCAGGGCAAGTGAATGCAGCCCGGGTGCGGACCAGCTAGTCGAGGACGGACCTCCCCGCCAGCCGCCGCCACAGGACCTCCCAGGCTCGCATGCCCTCACGCAGCCGGCGAAGGCGCATGAACTCGTCGGGAGCGTGCAGCTTCTCGTCGGCGGTCGAGAACGAGAAGAACAACGTCTTGACGCCGAGTTCGGTTTCAAACAACTCGGTCGCCGGGAGTGTCCCTGGCACGCAGGCAAGCAGGACCTGCTGCCCGGGATAGACCGCCTCGAGCGCCGCGACCGCGGCGCGGACGGCAGGATGATCAGCCGGGATCGTGTAGGCCGGTACCCGCGCCTCGTCTGGGCGTACCGTCACGCGCGTCCCAGACGCGGGCTGGGCCAGCACGTGCGCGGTGATCGCGGCTATGACCTTGTCCGGGTCCTGGCCGGGGACGAGGCGGCTGGAGAGGTGGGCGGTCGCGCGGTGCGGGATCACTGTGTACTTGCCGCCGGCGCTTACGCCGTTGACGTCAAGGGTCGGGCGTTCCCACAGGCGTTCGAGCGTGGTGTAGCCCGGTTCGCCGTGCCCCTCTGACAGCCCGAGCGCCTGGAGAAAATTGGCGGATGAAAATGGTATTCCTGAGATTTCGCCGCGGCGCAGTGCGGTCAGCGGCGGTATGCCGTCGTAAAATCTGGGCACGGCCACTCCGCCGTCCGGCGCATGCAGGCTGGCCAGGATTTCCGCGAGCACGTGCACGGGATTGGCCAGTACCCCGCCGTACCGGCCGGAGTGCAGGTCAGAGCTGGCACCGTCCACGATAATGTCAAAACTGACCAGGCCCTTTGAGGCCAGCGACACCGAAGGCTCGGTCGGCCGCCACATCGCGCCATCAGCGGAAATCACCAGGTCGGCAGCCAGTTCGCCGGCGTGGTCCCGCACATACTCGCGCAAGTGCGGGCTGCCGATTTCCTCTTCCCCCTCGAACAGGAATTTGACGTTAAGCGGAAGTCCGCCTTCTTGGGCCATGAATGCCTGCGCGGTTTTCAGCACGACGTAAATAGGGCCCTTGTCGTCGGTCGCGCCGCGGCCGCGCATGATGTCGCCGTCGACGGTGAGCTCGAACGGCGGCGTGGTCCATTCGCCGGGATCGCCTGTTGGCTGGACGTCGTAGTGGCCGTAGACGAGCGCGGTCGGGGCGCCCGGCGCGGCCAGCCATTCGCCCCTGACTACCGGGTGCCCTGCGGTGGGCTCGACTCTGCCGCCGGCGAAGTCGATCCTTGCGGCCAGCCAGTTCGCCGCGGCGAGCATGGTTTCTGGCGTCGCGTCCCTGCTCACGCTCGGCACGGCGACGAACTCCCTGAGTTCGCTGACGTACGTTTCGTCGTCGTCGTTAAAGGAGAGCACTGCCACCATCGATCGCGATCGTCTGGCCTGTCACCCAGTTCGATGACTCGGCGGCGAAGAACAGGACGCCGTTGGCGATGTCTTCTGGATCGCCGAGACGTCGCATGGCGATACCGCGCACCAGGTCGGCCTGGCCGTCTGGGCCGTAGCCTTCCCACTGCCTCTGCGTGGTCGGGTTGGACAAGACGAAGCCAGGCGCTATGCAGTTCACGGTGATGCCGAACGGGCCGAGTTCGTGCGCTAGCTGCCTGGTGAAGCCGATCTGAGCGGCCTTCGCGCTGGCGTAGGCCTGGATGCCTGTCTTGCTGACCGTCAGGCCGGCCGCCGAGGAGATCGTGATGATCCGGCCCCAGCCCCGCTCCTTCATGCCAGGGATTACCGCACGGCTGCACAAGAACGCCGTGGTCAGGTTGGCGTCGACGACGTTGCGCCAGTCCTGGTCCGAGACGTACTCGATCGGCTGGCCGACCTGGCCCGCTACTCCCCCGGCGTTGTTGACCAGGATGTCGGCCTGGCCGACGGCGGCGAAGAACTCGCGGACGGCGGCGGGGTCGCTGAGGTCAGCGGTGTCCTTGTCCACCCCGTGCACGCTCGCGCCCTCGTCCTTGAGCGCAGCGGCGATGGCCGTCCCGATGCCGTGTGCCACGCCCGTGACCACCGCGGTCTTGCCAGCTAGTCCGAGTCTCACATCGAAGAACCATACAGCAACCGCCCAATTGACCCTGATTCGCAGTCGGGGTCATGAGGCGGACAAATCGGTTAGGACTGCCGGTTTAGCTCGTTGAGCGCGTTGACCGCTTCCTGCACGGTTTCGAAGGGGATCCGCTCGAACGCCGCTACGTGACCACGTGATGCCCTGACCGCGGCGGCGAACCGGCCGACCCAGGAGTTCTCCCATACCACGACGAGCGCGGCCGAGGCCGGCGGCAGTGCGCTGGCCAGGGCCGCCGCATCGGCCTTGCTGACCAGGTCAAAACGCGGGTCGCCGAGCCGGCTGTAGACGGAGAGTACTTCCTTGTCGGTGATCTCGGCGATGCGCGCGACCCCGTTGGCGTCCTTGTGCACGACCGCCATGTCGATCAGCCTGACGATCCCTCGCGTCTGCAGGTCGATGAGCGCGGGGGCGAAGTCCGAGCTGAACTGGTCCTGTTCGAAGGTGACCACGGCGACATCGATCGGGCCGATGGCCTCCGCGTGAATTACGTCTGCCATTGCTTGATCGTGCCCGCTCCGGCTACGTTGACTCGCACCCGGACATAACCGGCAGAGAGGCAGTAAGCGTGATGGAGATCGGCGTTGTTCTTGAAGCCTTCCTTGACCAGCCGCTCGAGGAGTTGCTCCCCTGGCTGCGCGAGGCGGCGCCCGAGATCAGCGTGCTCGAGGTCGGGGCGGGCGGGTACGCACCGCATCCGCACTGCGACGTCGCCGGATTGCTGGCCAGCGCGCAGGCCAGGCAGGACTGGCTTGACCTGCTCGGCAGGCACGGGTTCAGGCTCGACGCGCTGAACGCCTGGGGCAATCCGCTGCATCCAGATGCCGACCTGGCCCGCCAGCATGACAAAGACCTGCGCAACGCGATCAGGCTCGCCACGCTGCTCGGGGCGGACCGGGTGGTGGCGATGGCCGGCTGTCCTGGTGCCGTTGCCGGTGACCGGTCGCCGCATTTCGGCGCGGGCGGCTGGCTGCCTTACCTGGAGGGAGTTTACGAGCGGCAGTGGACCGAGCAGATCCGGCCATACTGGGCAGAACTGGCCGCGTTCGCGGCCGCCGAGAACCCTGACCTGCGGGTGTGCCTTGAGTTGCATCCGGGGACCGCCGCGTTCAACGTGAACACTTTCGACCGGATCGCGGCGCTCGGGCCGGCGATCGACGCCAACCTCGACCCGAGCCACTTCTTCTGGATGGGGATGGACGGGCACAAGGTCACGGCGGCCATCGGCGAGCGGGTCGGGCACGCGCACGGCAAGGACACCGTGTTCCACGCGGACAACCTGGCGCTCAACGGGCTGCTCGACGCCCGCTGGCCCCAGCCGGCCGAGGACATGCCCTGGACGTTCGCGGTGCCAGGGCACGGGCACGACCTCGCCTGGTGGACCGAACTGATTTCGATCATGAACGGGTCGCACGCGCGGGTCATCTCGATCGAGCACGAGGACCCGTTCGTCGCCGCCAGCGAAGGGGTACCCGAGGCGGCTAGGTTCCTGCGTGCCGCGATCGACGCCGAGAGCTAGGAATCCGGCTTTCCCCGCATACTTCGGTTGCGATGGCCTGGCAGTTCGACCACAGTTGGTGCCGGAAGCTTCCGGGAGGAACTCATCATGGCCGCCACTCAGTTTGAGCACGCTGGTCAGGCTCGGCTGGCACTGCGGACCATCGTGGCCGAGCACGGTGCCGAGGCGCTCTCGCAGCCTGGTGTCCTCGCGAACCTGCTGTCCGATCTGCTGCCGGAATCACCAAGGATCGCCAGGATCTTCGTTGCCGCCGCTCAGGACAACGTCGCGGAAGAGATCAGGCAGTACACGGCCGACGGAATGGACGGGGAGACCGCGTCCCGCCTGGCCGCCTCGACGTTCGCGGCAGCGACCATGTTCACGCCCGACGCCTGCGCCTGGGTGGCCGGGGAGTTCGCGCTGGCACTTGGCCTGACCGAGGAACAGGAAACCGGCGGCATCAGCACAGGTCCTTCTGCCGTTCCCGATGATCCCGACGACACAGAGCGGGTAAGGCGCAGTTCCCGCCCGGCAGGCAAAGCCAGGCTTGACGTCGCCGCGCTCAGCACGCTGCCCGATCCCCAGCCCGCTCTTTCGGTGCCTGACCTGCCCCGCAGCGAGCCGTCGGCCGCCGAGTGGATAGCGGTCGTGACGGCTGACCGGGAGTACTTCGACGAGGTAGTCGCCGAGGGGGACCTGGAAGTAGCGTCGATCCAGTTTCCGGCCGGCTACCCGGAGCGGCGGTTCCCGCTGTCAGGACCCGAGATCCAGATCGGACGCCGCAGCGTCTCCCGTGGCCTTGACCCCGACATCGACTTGTCACAGCCGCCGGCCGATCCCGGCGTCTCGCACCTGCATGTGGTGCTGGTAGCGCAGGACGACGGTACCTGGACCGTAGTGGACCCTGGATCTGCCAACGGCACCAGGGTCAACGGCGACGAAATCCCCGTCGGCGTACCCGTGCACCTGAACGACGGCGACCGCATCAGCCTGGGCGCCTGGACGGTGCTGACCATTCACGCCACTCCCCCGGCGGCTTGCTAGCCTCCGGGTTATGAGCGACCTTTACCGTGACCGGTGGATTACCTGCACCGATGATGCCGTGCTGATCAAGGCGTACTACTTTCCCTGGGGAACCAAGCGAGTGCCCTACAGTTCGATCCGCGAAGTCCGGCGGGTGCCAATAGGCACAATGACCGGCCGGGCGCGGATCTGGGGCAGCACCACGCTGCGGTACTGGGCCAGCTTCGACCCCGACCGGCCGGGGAAGAAGGCCGCGCTCATCCTCGATACCGGGGCCAGGATCCTGCCGTTCATTACTCCGGACGACCCGGCCAAGGCGGCGGCGGTGATCAGCGGTCAAGGCAAGGTTCCCGTGGTCGACGGCGAGCCCGTCATCGCGTGAGCCGCCGGTGCGCCGGTCCCGGCACTTGCGATGTGCCGGGACGCGGCTCTTCTTTGCCTTCCGGTCCGGCTCAGCTCACCGGCACCGTGTAGGTGATGCTCAGGCCGGAGAAGGTGGTGTTGCCAAGAGGGCAGACACCGACCGAGTAGGCGTAGCCGGTCATGTTGACGGCACCGTACTGGCTCGGAATTCGCTTGTAGGTCGAGGTGTAGGTCGGTGTAGAGCCCGTTCCCGCAGCGGTGTCGAAGGAGACCATCTCGATGGCGGTGTGATCGATCAGGTCCTGCCGGTTCAGTTCGAAGAACATGACGTCCGTGCCAGCGGAGTAGTACACGGTGACGCCTTTGAGCGTGGCCCCGGTAGGCAGTGACAACCCGGTGTTAAAGCAGCGGCCAGAATCTTGGTTAGAGAGTTCGGCCGGATCCCACTGGTTGAAATAGTCATCGGCGGTGTCATGCAAGCCATCGGGGGCGAACGCCGAGGCGGCCAGCGTGTAGTGGTGAGTAGCCGTCCTGGCCGGCTTGGCGCCTGCCGGGGAGGCGACGGCCGTGCCGATGACGGTGAGCCCGAGCGCGATTCCGGCGACGAGAGTGGCCAGGTAGCCGAGGGTCGTCTTGGTTTTCATGGCTGGTTCTGTCCTCTCACGTTCTTCGAGTCCTGGCGGGTTACCGGCCTGGCCGGGCCCTGGTAGTTGGTGGAGTGGTTCGTTCCCCTGGCGGCTGCGCGGGTGAGGGCGGAGCGGTGCGGGCCGTGATAGTTGGCGTGCGTGGCGGCACCGGGGGCAGCCAGAGCCTGGACGCCGGCTCCGATCACGGCTGCCGCGGCCGCCAGCGTGATAGCCAAGCCGAGCCATAGCCGGCGACGACGGGTCATCTCGTCAGCTCATTCATGACGGTTCCTTTCGAGTGCTTGCGGCCGTATTTGCCGTCCACTCGATGGTCCGTGAGAAGAAGAGCTGACCCCAGGGACAGCGCCCCTACGTCACCCTCACATTGGCCTTACGACGCTGTTCTTTCGCTCGCCAGCCCGCGCTGGCCACGCCGCGCGCGGCTAGCCGAGTAGCTCGCGGCAGGCTCGCTCAGCGAGCCAGTGCTCGGCGCGCTCGTAAGACCAGCCGTTGTCTTCGTGCAGGGTGAAGAACGCGGCGTAGCCGAAATAGAACCACAGGATGTCGGCGGCGAGCGGCACATCGAGGCCCTCGCGAAGACCGCCGAGGTCAGCGATCCGCTCAGCGACCATGACCGTCGCCCCGCGATAAAGTTCAGTCGCCGGCCTCAGCAGTTCGGCGACCTCCTGATCGTGCGGTGCCGTGGCAATGAGGATACGCATCACGTCGCCGAACTGCTCACGCCGGACGCGGGTCGCATGGGCAAGGTAAAGGAGAATGGCGCGCGGGTTGTCGGACTCCCTGAAAAACTTCTGCGTGGCCTCGATGCCAGGCTCGCTGATCCACATGCGGCTGAGCTCAGTGAGCAGCGCCTGCTTCCCGCCGGTGACCGCATACACGGTCGCCGGGGCAACCTGAGCCTCTTCGGCGATGTCATTAACAGTCGTCGCGAAGTACCCGCGCTTGGCGAAAAGCATCCGGGCAGACTCCACGATCGCCTGGCGCGTCGCAGCCGCGTACTGCTCACGACGGCTCAGCCGCTGATCTGGCCTGCGCTTGGGGTCCGGCACGTGGATGATCTTAGCAGCGGTAGAGATATGCTCTATTGAGCAGAGGCTTACTCTGGTCAACTGTCCGCGGGGCGGGGGCCTTGACCGCGGGGCGGGGGCCTTGACCGCGGGGCCGACGCAGGTCGGCCGGGTAGCCGGCTTAATTCGCCGACCGGAACGTTCAGTGCCCAGGCCGGAGGTTAGGGCTGCCGTCCCGTAAATGTCGCGATCAGGTGGGCCTGGCTGTTCCTGGCCGCACGGCCAGCAGCATCAAGTAGCCACCGATGCTGCCCGCCCGGCCGCCCCTACAGCAACAAAGTCGCAGCGATGTCGTCGGGACAGCATCGGGCAACCAACGTAGCGGTTGCGCCCACCCGGCCAGCAGCAACGCGTTGCCAACGATGCTGCCCGCCCCGACAGCACGGCCCCCGGCGACCCGAAATACCGGAGCTTTCATGCGCAGCACGGTACCCCAGAATTTCCGCCAGCCACTGCCGCCGCACGGTCATCTACTCCACACGCACCCCTGTCCCCACCTCGCGCGGAGGTGCCGCCTCGCCGCCACGGCCGCGACTCGCGTGCCGCCCACCTGCGGCACCACCACCCACTCCGGGAACACGAAGCCGGTGACTACCTAAAGTGACGAAAGGCAGTGTCGGCTACCCGAAACCTTGCGGACTGCCCCAGCCGGCTACCTCAGCCGGTGACATCGGAACCCAAGATCATCCGGAGGCAAGCCGACCCGGAGCGCAGGGCCGCTCGCGGCCCGAGCACCGGAAGCGGCGCGGCAGCATATTGGACACGGCAGGCGGTCGCGCTCAGTGACGGTCCGGCCGCAGGCCTCAAGTCGAAGGTCGCGAGCCGGGAAGGCATGTCCGCTCACCTGGATTTTGTGGCGGCCGCTGTCCGGCCAAGCCGACTGCCGAGCGCGTGGCCGCCAGGGCCGAGTACTACAGCTCGCACAGGAGCACCTTCACGCACGTCAGCAACCAGGCGATCGCCACGAGCGATCGAAGTGAGCGCCCGTCCAGCTCGCCGAGCCACGCCTCCGCCAGGAGGCCCCGCCAGGTGACCAGGACGCCACGACTCCGGTTCGTCTGACGCATACCGGGCGACGAAGGAGTGCCAGTTTCTTGTACACTGGCGTGGCGCCGCTGACGGTATACGATCTGCCGAGCGGCATCGCGGGGCTTTAGCTCAGTTGGTAGAGCGCTTGCATGGCATGCAAGAGGTCAGGGGTTCGAATCCCCTAAGCTCCACGTGAAGTGCCAGGTCAGAGCGGGTACCTAAGTCTCGCCTGACGGCTTCAAGATCGTCTGACCGTGACCTGACCGTCGGCTTAAGCTGCTTTCCGCGCCATCCGGTGGCACCGATCACCCCCAGACGGCACCTGGTCAGATATGACAGCGGAGCCCGGTTGAACAAAGTGGGAAGTATCAGGGCTAGGCAGTCGAGCTAATAGCGTGCGTGACGGGCTAGGGCATGGACGATAACGAGC
>DATJLT010000213.1:0-7834 GCA_035509195.1 Streptosporangiaceae bacterium
GTCGCGGCCGCGGCCTGCATGTTCAGGGCTGACCAGTTGCCCGCGGCCGCCCACCCGGTCGCGATCTTGTCTGGCGGCAACGTCGACCCTGAGATGCTGGCAGGCATTCTGGGATCACGGGAGGCGAGCGACGCGCTCGCCCCGGTCAGCGGATAAGGTTAATGACGTTATGCGTGCCACCCTTTTCTACACGGTCCTGCGGTTCGGGCTGTTCATCGCGGTATTCGGGCTGCTCTGGCTGGCCGGGGTCCGCAGCGTCCTGCTGCTCGCGCTGGCCATCTTGATCAGCGGAATACTCAGCTATTTCGTGCTGAACAACCAGCGCGCGGCAATGTCAGGTGCGATCAGCCGCCGTATTACCGACTTCCGCGAGCGCCTGGACGCCGGAACCCGCGCGGAAGACGACGACTAGCCGCCCGCGGCATCTAGCTCTCCTTCAGCCAGCCGCCATCGGTCAGCATCTTCATGATCGCTGCTGTCGCCTGCTCACGGCTGATGACCGAGGTATCGATGACCAGCATCGCGTCGGCTGGCTCCTCGTAAGGGTCAGATATCCCCGTGAATTGCTCGATGAGCCCGGCCCGCGCCTTCGCGTACAGGCCCTTGCGGTCCCTGGCCTCGCAAACCTCGACCGGCGTAGCCACGTGGATCAGCAGGAAGTCGCCTACTTCTGAGACCATGCGCCTGGCACGCTCCCTGGCTTCAGCAAAAGGCGCGACCGGTGCGCAGATCGCGATGCCGCCGTGCTTGGCGACCTCGGCGGCCACGTAGCCGATCCTGGCGATGTTGAGGTCGCGGTCGGCCCGGCTGAAGCCGAGCCCGGCAGAGAGCAGCGAGCGAACCAGATCGCCGTCGAGCAGCGAGACCTGCCGGCCGCCATATTCAGCGAGCTGGTCCCGCAGGTCCCTGGCGATCGTTGACTTGCCCGAACCGGATAGTCCGGTCAGGAACAGCACGAAACCCCGCTCAGACCGCGGCGGCCGCGCGTGCCGCAACTCATCGACGACCGGCGGAGGCGCGAACCAGTCAGGAACCTGGGCGCCGGTGTCCAGCATGTCGGCGAGCTGGTCGGGCGTCAGATCAGCGATCTCCGTGCCCGCCTCGATCAGCGCGTGCGGCCGCCAGACCTCCGCCCGCTGGTCATAGGCCCAGTCCCCGGCGCTGACGACAGGTATCGGCAGCTCAGCGACGTCAGATCCGACCGGCGACATCAGATGCGTAGCACCGTATGCCGCCGCGACGATCGCCTCGGCCGCGACCATGCGCTCAGGAGGTACCGGCCGTGCGGCGAGCGGCACAGGGACGACCAGGGTCCCGGCGGGCAAGCTCCTGGCCGCCGCCAGCACGGAACGGACGAGCGATTCTGGCTGCCGCACCACCTCCGCCTGGCCAGCCACGAGCGGCAGCAGCAGCACTCGCGCCTTAAGCTGCCCGGCCAGGTGCCTGAGCTGCCCGATCTGCCGTCGTCCCAGCGGCGCCCTGGTGGCAAACGCCAGGACAGGACCCTCCCCGAGGGAAGCCCTGGCCTGCTCTGGCGAGATCATCAGCCGGCGGAACGAGCCGTGCTCGACCGGCCGGTTCAAGGTGACTGGACCAGCCAGCCGCACGAGTCGCTCCTCGGGCAGCGCAGTGCGCGACTCAACGCGAAGAGCCGCGAGCGGCGTCCCCTCAGGGTCGCTCAGCATTACCCGGGCGGCCGAGTCAGGTACGGCGCCTGCGGGCACGTCAAGCGTTACAGGAACCGGCCATGGCGTCCCGTCGGCCAGTTTCCCCTCCGCCGTCACCGACGCGACATCGGCCGAGCTCATGAAGCCGCGCAACGGCGCGAACGCGCCGGACAAGAGCAGCTCGAGGTCGCCGAGCTGCCCGGCGTCCAAGGTCAGCGAGGCCTCGCTTTGCGGCACCGTCGCGCTAGCGGTCACGGTTTCCTCCGTCCAGCCTTCCTCCGGGCACCCCGTACACTAGTCGTATCCCGCGTTCAAGCCTGAACGCGGGCTTGTCGTGCTGTCCGCATGGACTCCAGGGGACTTTCGCTATGAGCCTGACCGGTCTCATCGGCGCCGTTGCCGAAGACCCGCAGCTAAGAAGCGCCATCGACTATCTCAGCCAGCCAGGAGCCGGCGACGCCGACCTGATCGCGCCGGCACCGCTGCGCCCCGTCCTCGTGGCCGCGCTCGCCAGCCTCCCGGTGAGTGCGCCCTTCGTTCTCGCGGTCACGGCGACCGCGAGGGAGGCAGAAGACCTCGCAGACTCACTCGGCTCGCTGCTGCCAGATCCGCACGCGGCCGCCTACTTCCCTGCCTGGGAAACGCTGCCGCACGAGCGCCTCTCGCCCAGGTCAGATACCTCTGGCAGGCGCCTTGCCGTGCTGCGCAGGCTGGTCAGCCCCGACCAGGGCGACCCCAAGTCCGGCCCGCTCAAGGTCGTCGCCACTCCGATACGCAGCGTCCTGCAGCCTCTCGTCGGCGGTCTCGGCCAGCTAGAGCCTGTCAGGCTTGACGTCGGCGACCAGGCCGACCTGGAAGATACGGTGACCAGGCTCGTCGAGATCGGCTATGCCCGCGTCGACCTGGTACAGAACAGAGGCGAGATCGCCGTGCGCGGCGGCATCGTCGACGTGTTCCCGCCGACAGAGGAACACCCGCTGCGCATCGAGTTCTTCGGCTCTGAGATCGAGGAGATCCGCCCCTTCAAGGCCGCCGACCAGCGCTCGCTCGGCAACAATACCGAGTACCTGTGGGCGCCGCCCTGCCGTGAGCTGCTGCTGACACCAACCGTGCGGCACCGTGCCAAGCAACTCGCCGCTGAATACCCTGGCCTCGGCGACGTGCTCGGCAAGCTCGCCGACGGCATCACGGTCGAGGGCATGGAGGCCTTCGCGCCGCTGCTTGCTGACCGGATGGAACTGCTGCTCGATTCCCTGCCGCAGGGCGCGATCGCCGTCGCGTGCGACCCAGAGCGCATCAGGACGAGGGCCGCCGACCTCGTCCGCACCAGCCAGGAATTCCTCGAGGCATCCTGGGTCAACGCCTCCGTCGGCGGCCAGGTGCCGATCGATCTTGGCGGCGCGGCCTTCCGCCCGGTCACCGACGTGCGCCTGGCGGCCGCCGATCTCGGCATTAAATGGTGGACGCTTTCCCCGTTCGCCGCGGAAGGTCAAGATCTTGAGCTTTCAGTAAGCACCCCGCCACTGCCGCCCGCACCGGGCTCGACCACGGAGCAGCCGAGCCCGCCTCGCCTGGCCGACCCGCTCGACCCTGCCGACCCGCTCGCCGTGCCTGGCTGGCTCGGCCAGGCCGCCGCCGCGCGCCGGTCAGCGTCATCGTCACCGCCAGCGCAGGAGGCAATCGCTCCTCCCGAGGCCCCGCCTTCTGTTCCGGCAACGAACACCACGGACGCGCATCACCGCGAGCCTTTCGTCATGCGGGCACTGCCCGCGACCGCCTACCACGGCGACACGGCCAAGGTGCTTTCCGACGTCCGCGGCTGGCTCAAGGGCGGCTGGCGGGTCGTGCTCGTGACCGAGGGACATGGCCCGGCTCAGCGTCTGGCCGAGATGCTGCGCAACGCCGAGCTTGGCGCCAGGACCGCCGACCTGGACACGCCGCCTGAGCCGAGCGTGGCCGTGGTCGCGACGGGCGAGCTTGAGTCTGGGTTCGTGTGGGACGGACTCAAGCTGGCCGTGCTGTCCGAGGCCGACCTGGCCGGCCAGCGGCAGGGATCAAGGGACCGCACCAGGATGCCGAGCCGTCGCCGTGGCGGTATCGACCCGCTGCAGCTCACGCCGGGCGACTACATCGTGCACAGCCAGCACGGCGTCGGCCGCTACCTGGAGATGACGAGCCGCACGATCCAGGGCGCCACCCGTGAGTACCTGGTCATCGAGTACGCCCCCAGCAAGCGCGGCCAGCCGCCCGACCGTCTCTACCTTCCCACCGACCAGCTTGACGAGGTCACCAGGTACTCGGGCGGAGAAGCCCCGAGCTTGCACAGGCTCGGGGGCGCGGACTGGGCGAAGACCAAGGGCCGTGCCCGCAAGGCTGTAAGAGAGATCGCCGCCCAGCTCATCAGGCTGTATTCGGCTCGCGTGGCTTCGCCTGGGCACGCGTTCGGTCAGGATTCGCCCTGGCAGCGCGAGCTTGAGGACGCGTTCCCCTACGCCGAGACACCTGACCAGCTTGCCGCGATCGATGAGATCAAGCAGGACATGGAAAAGCCGATTCCGATGGACCGGCTGGTCTGCGGCGATGTCGGGTACGGGAAGACCGAACTTGCCGTGCGCGCGGCGTTCAAGGCCGTGCAGGACGGCAAGCAGGTCGCTGTCCTCTGCCCGACCACGCTGCTCGTGCAGCAGCACATGGCGACGTTCGGCGAGCGGTACGGGCCTTTCCCCGTGGTGCTCAAGGCGATGTCGCGGTTCCAGTCAGACTCCGAGGTCACGGCGACCCAGGCCGGGCTGTCCGAAGGGACAGTCGACATCGTGATCGGCACGCACCGGCTGCTCTCGCCGGAGGTCAGGTTCAAAGATCTCGGCCTGATCATCATCGATGAGGAGCAGAGGTTCGGCGTCGAGCACAAGGAGTACCTGAAGTCGATGCGGACTCAGGTGGACGTGCTCTCGATGTCAGCTACCCCGATCCCTCGAACCTTGGAAATGGGCGTAGCGGGAATCAGGGAAATGTCTACCATCTTGACGCCGCCCGAGGAGCGTCACCCGGTGCTGACTTTTGTCGGACCGTATGAAGAAAAGCAGATAGCGGCCGCTATCCGGCGTGAGCTGCTGCGCGATGGCCAGACCTTCTTCGTGCATAACCGGGTCTCTTCGATCGGCAAGGTCGCGGCGAGGATAGCCGAGCTGGTACCTGAGGCGCGGATCGCGGTCGCGCACGGGCAGATGAACGAGCATCAGCTAGAAAAGATCATGGTCGACTTCTGGAACCGCGAGTCCGACGTCCTCGTCAGCACCACGATCGTGGAATCCGGTCTTGACATACCGAACGCGAACACCCTGATCGTGGACCGCGCCGACATGTACGGGCTTTCTCAGCTTCACCAGCTCAGGGGCCGGGTCGGGCGCAGCAGGGAGCGCGGGTACGCGTACTTCCTCTTCCCGCCGGAAAAGCCGATGACCGAGACCGCGCACGAGCGGCTCGCGACGGTGGCTCAGCACACCGAGATGGGCGCGGGCATGTTCGTCGCGATGAAGGACCTCGAGATCAGGGGCGCCGGCAACTTGCTCGGCGGCGAGCAGTCAGGGCACATCGCCGGGGTCGGCTTTGACCTCTACGTGCGCATGATCGGGGAGGCCGTGCAGGAGATGCGCGGCGATGGCGCCGCCGAGCGGCCAGAGGTGCGGGTCGAGCTCCCCGTCGACGCGCACATCCCGCATGACTACGTACCAGGCGAGCGGCTCAGGCTCGAGGCTTATACGGCGATCGCGGCGATCGATTCGGACGCCGACATCAAGTCCGTGCTCGAGGAACTGACCGACAGGTTCGGGCCGCCGCCCAACGCCGTGCTCAACCTGCTCGAGGTAGCCAAGTTGCGGTTCAAGGCCAGGCGGGCCGGCCTCACCGACATCGGGCAGCAGGGCAATCACATCAGGTTCGCGCCCGTAGAGTTGCCTGAGTCGAAGCAGATGCGAGTGCAGCGGCTGTACCCGAAGACACTGCTTAAGCCGGCGGTGCGTACGATGCTTGTGCCGGTGCCAAAGGTCGGCAGCCGCCCTGGATCCCGTTCGGCCGGGCCTGGCAGGCTGAGCACCAGTGCCGGGTCGGCTTCGCCGCTAGGGGCGCCCGCGCTGCGCGACGGCGAGTTGCTTGCCTGGTGCGAGGAGCTGGTTGAGTCGATCCTCGCTGATCAACCGGTTGCTGAGAAGTAGTCGAGAAGGAGAACGTGGTGCGGCGGATCGGAAAGTGGACCGCTTCGCGGTACGCGGCCGTGGCAGTGGCCGGGCTGGTCGGCGCGGCCGTGATCAGCGGATGCGGGCAGACCAGGCTAGGCGCCGCCGCTCTCTACGGCAGCCAGCGCATCTCAAGTTCAAAGCTGGCCTCTGAGGTCGCGAACCTGAACGCGGGCTACGAGAAGTACCGAGGCAAGGTGCAGCTCACCTATACCAAGGCTGACATGCCGCAGGAGGTGCTGACCTGGCTGCTGCGTTTCGCGGCGTTCAATCAGATCGCCGCCAGTCACGACATTCACGTTACCCCCGCCGAAGTCCAGAGCCAGCTAAGTGCGCTGAACTCGGAGGTCTCGCAGAACGGTGACACGCTGCCTGAAGCCGCCGTCGGTGCCGGCCTTCCGCCGAACCTGATCAACGAGCTCGGTACCTGGTTCGCGATCGAGACCAAGCTGCGTGACCAGCTCGACAACGGGGTGACGCCCAAGAGCACGACCGCGTCGAACAAGCTGGACGCCAAGGTCACGCACTTGCAGTGCCTCGCGGCCAAGAACCTCAACGTCAAGGTCAACCCGCAGTACGGCGTCTTCGACTACGGCCAGCTCGTGGTCGTGTCCGCGCCAACGCGGTTGTCCGCGACCTCCCCCGCCGCGACCCCTTCGGCCAGTGCTTCGGCAAGCCCGAAGATCCAGACGACGCCGAAGTGCTAAGTGACTGAACCGGGCGCGGCGCTCACCGAGCTCGTCGCGGTCATGGACAGGCTGCGGCGCGAATGCCCGTGGGACGCGAAGCAGACGCACCTGTCCTTGCGTCCTTACCTGCTCGAAGAGACCTACGAGACGCTCGACGCGCTCGATCGGGGTGACCTGGCCGAACTGCGGGACGAACTCGGTGACCTGCTGTTGCAGGTGTTCTTCCACGCCCGGGTCGCAGCCGAGCGCACGGATGGCACCGGGTTCGACATCGACGACGTCGCACGTGGCGTCGCGACCAAGCTGATCCGCAGGCACCCGCACGTCTTCGCCGACGTTGAGGTCGCCGACGCCGACGAGGTCAGGCGCAACTGGGATCAGATCAAGGCGACCGAACGCTCTCGCTCTTCCTCCCTGGACGGCGTGCCGCTGGCTCAGCCAGCGCTAGCGCTCGCCGCGCAATTGCTGCGCCGGGCCGAGTCTGCCGGGGTTCCCGATGACATCGCCGATCCTGCGGGCCTGCCGGCCAGCGAACTCGGTGCCGAGCTTTTCGCCCTCGTCAAGAAGGCGCGTGAGGCCGGACTGAACCCCGAGCTTGAGCTGCGGCACGCCGCGCTGGCCTTCGCCGGCAAGGTGCGTGCCTGGGAGTCGGCGTGAGCTCATCCTGCCGGCATAATGGTCAGCACGGATCAGATCCCGGCAGATAGGCCAGATAGGAAGCGTGCTCGCGATGACAGACGTTCAATGGGCAACCCTGCGCCCGATTCTGCAGGACCTGACCGACCGCATCGCCCGTATCGAGCAGTTTCTCGCTTCCTCGGGATTCGAGGGCCCGGCCTCCACTCAGCCGGGTGAGTTCACCGACGCCGTGCCTGGCTCCTTCGGGGTGCCGCAAGGCCCGCCGATGGGCGGCAACCAGAATCCTCAGTCAATGGGCATGCCGGACTACATCGTTCAGATGGCCAGGATGGGCAAGAAGATCGAAGCCATCAAGGAACTGCGCCTGGCCACCGGCATGGGTCTCAGGGAAGCCAAAAACGCCGTAGACCAAGCCGCCCGCGGCTACTAGGCCCCGGCCCCCGCCGCTCACCCCCGCCAGCCCCGCAGCCCGCGCCAGCCCCGCAGCCCGCGCCAGCCCCGCAGCCCGCGCCAGCCCCGCAGCCCGCGCCAGCCCCGCAGCCCGCGCCAGCCCCGCAGTGCTAGGGCCCCGCCCAGCAGCATCAGATGTCCACCGATGCTGTCA
>DATJLT010000214.1:0-24319 GCA_035509195.1 Streptosporangiaceae bacterium
CAGTGCTTGCCGCCGTCGTGCGTGGTCCAGACCGTGTTGCCCTGAGCGATCCTGCCGGTCACCGAGTCTTCGAAGCCGACCAGGATGATGGGGTCAGAACCCGAAGTGCTGAGCGTCGTTGACCAGGTGCGGCCGCCGTTGGCAGAGAGCAGGACCCGGCTGCTGTGCTGGGTGGACATGGTCACGAGAAGGTGGCGCGGGCTGGTCGCTGCTATCTGGTAGCTGAAAAGCTGGCCCTTCTTGAGGCCGCTTGGCACCGGGATGGTGCGGTCGGGGCCGAAGGTGGCGCCGTCGTTGGCCGAGACCCTGACGTAGGCGGGACCGTAGGAGCCCGACTTGCTCGGCTGCTGGTGGTTGCACAGCTCGATGAGGGCGTCCGGCTCGGCGATCGCGACCGCCGAAGCGTAGCCATCCTTGCCGCCGCACTTGTCCGGGCCGTTGGCCCACTTGGCGCCGCCGTCGGTTGAGCGGTCGAGCGTGGCGGTCGCGCGAATGCCGCCCGCCGGGTTGCCGTAGCCGACCAAAACGAGGTGCTCGTGCTGCCGGTAAAGGACGGGCGGGCAGATCATGTAGATCCGCGGGGCGGAAAGGCCGTGCCAGACGTTGGTGCCGACCGGCGACTCCTGCACCTTGGCGGGGGCGCCGCTGCAGCCCGGTCCCTTGTACTCGACCCGTATGGTGTTGCCGTCCGCGGTCTCAAGCGAGCTGACGGTCGGGCTCGCGATGTGGCTCCAGTGGTGACCGCCGTCCTTGGTGAGGTAAAGGGACGGGTCGAACGCGTAGCCGATCTTCGGCGTCGCGAAGCGCACCTGCGATACGCAGGGCTGCCCGGACGGGCACGTGTTGTAGGGGCCGCCCGCGTTCTTGACGGGTGCGGTGAGCTTGCTCCAGCTCGCGCCGCCGTTCGTGGTGCCGAGCAGGGCTTCGCACTTGCGCGAGCCGCACTTCACGGTGCCGAGCGCGAAACCTTGCTGGTCGGAGACGAAGGTCATCGACTGTACGACGAAACTGGAGGACGAACTCGCCGTGGTTACGGCCTCCGCCGTCGCCGAGCTGCCGTTCGCGCTGGCCGTCGCGGCTCCGCATCCCGCGAGCGCCAGCGTGCCTATTACCAGGGCTGCTGATAGCTTGATCATTTTCGTGTTCTCCTGGGGGCCGCGTCTTGCTGTATCCGTCTATATGACAGCACTGGCCCTCAGTCAGTTGCGAAAAGCTTGGACTAGCCTTTCCGCAGCTTAGAAGCGGCGGCGGAAAGCGACTTGAGCTTGCCGTACGCCGACTCGCGCGGCAGGTACTTCATGCCGCAGTCCGGCGCCAGGATCAGCCGCTCGGCCGGAACGTAGGGCAGCGCACGCCGGGCGCGGGCCGCGACCAGTTCCGGCTCTTCTACAGCGGGATCGCCCAGGTTGAGTACTCCCAGGATGATCGTCTTGCCGGCCTCGGAGAGCGGGCGGAGCACAGAGCAGTCGAGCCCTGACTGCGCGGTCTCGACAGAGATCTGGTCCGCGATGCAGCCGGCCAGCTCAGGCAGGAAAGAGTAGCCGCTCGGCCGGTCGTGGATGATCGCGGCGTAGCCGAAGCACAAATGCACCGCGGTCGTACCGCCGATGGCGGCAAGCGCCGTGTTGATCACCCCGACGCCGAACTGGCGGGCCGCCTCCGGCCTGGCCTGCAGGTAGGGCTCGTCAAGCTGCACCACGTCGGCCCCGGCGTCGAACAAGTCGGTGACCTCGGCGTGCACCGCGTGCGCGTACGCGTACGCGGCCTCCTCGACCGTGGAGTAATAGTCGTTCTGCGCTTGCTGCGCCATGGTGAACGGGCCTGGCACCGTGACCTTGATCGTCTTGCCCGGCTCGGCCCGCGCTCGCAGGAACTTCAGCGCGGCGACTCCTACCGGCTCCCGGCGGCTGATCGGCCCGGTGATGCGCGGTACCGGGTTCGGGTGCCCGCTCCTGTCAAGTGCCGTGCCCGGATTATCGATGTCGACACCGTCAAGCGCGGTCGCGAACGCGTTCGAGTAGCTTTCCCTGCCGATCTCGCCGTCGGTGAGAATGTCGAGACCGGCCTCCGCCTGGTCCGCGATCGCCAGCCGGGTCGCGTCCTCCTGTGCTTCTGTCAGGCACTCAGGATCGACTCGCCACAGCTCCCGCGCCCTGACCCGAGGGGGAAAGCGCCCGGCCAGCTTCTGCCTGTCGATCAGCCAGTCCGGCTGCGGGTAGCTTCCGACCAGCGACGTCGGGAACAACATCAGGCCTCCCGTACCTTGTGACCGCGAAGCGCCAGGAAGGTGGCGAAACAGGTAAACGCGAGTAGAGCGTACGGTATGAAGTCGTTGGTAGCCTGCGCGATGGCGCCGCTAGCCGACGCTGCCACCGTCTGCCCGGCAGCCCACGCGAGATTGCCCAGGCCAAAGGCCAGTCCCTGATGCAGTTCGAGCTTCTCGGCCGAATTCGCCAGCAAGGCACTCGACGGCGCGAACAAGGTTCCGAACGCGGGCATGCCAATAATCAGCAGGGCCATCAGCACGCCGAGCGGGCTCACTACCGCGGCGAGCAAGCTGACCACGACTCCGGCGAGCAAGGAGATACGCAACGGCACGTAGGGCCCGAGCCGGTCCGCCAGCCGGCCGGTCAGCGGCGAAAGCCCAGATTCGAAGGCGGCCGAGGCCAGGAACGTGGCGCTGATCAGGATCGCGCTGCCCCCGAGCTGATTGAGCCGCAGCGGCGCGAGCACGTCGATCACGCCGAACGCCAGCCCGGCCACGGCCGTCAGCCACAGCCCCACCGCTACCCCCCGGTCCTTCACCGCCGCGAAGGCCGCCCCCAGGCCCTGAGGCTCCGACCTAGCCGGTGCCTTCATCGCGAAGTTGACGACCATGAGCACGGCACCGAACACGGCCGCGGCCGAGAACGCCGGACCGGTGCCAATCTGATCGGCGACAGCACCGACCACGGGCCCGAACAACGCGCCGCCCACCGCCGCGCCTAGCGCCGTCCCAAGCACCTCGCCCCTGCGGTCCTCCGGAGCCGCGCTCGCCAGCCAGGCCATGCCCGCTGCCCAGGTACAGGCGCCGCCCAGGCCCTGCACGAACCTGGCCGAGTCGAGCACGATCGCGGTCGTCGACCAGCCGAAGATCAGCGTCGACGTGCTCATCAAGATCAAGCCGAACACCACTCCGCTCCTGGCGCCGAACCTGGCGACCAGCATGCCTCCAGGCAAGGCACCGGCCAGCGTGCCGAACGGGTAGGCGGCGACGAGGATGCCCACTCCGGCCTTGGACAGCGACGCGCTGTGCACGTAGTGGGGTACCAGTGGCGTCAGCGCCGTAAAGAACGCGGTGTCGGTGAACACCAGCGCGCTGACGAAGATCAGCAGCGTCCTGATCTCGGCGGGCAGCTTTGGCCTTGACCCTTGCCTGGACCGACGCCGATCAACCGCCTGCCTCGCCAATGCCGCTGCCCATCTGCTCCGACTCGCCCTTGACCTGCCGATTTTCCCGGCAAGCATGCGAGCCTAGCGCACCGCCTGAAGCGTGTAACTGGCCGCGAGCCGCTCGGGGTGAGTCGCCAGCCGCCACTCGTCGAGGTCGGTCCGCTCCATCAGGCCGGGAAGCGCCTCCCACGGCACGCTGTCGTGCTCGGAGAACTCGGTGATCGTCAGGCCGGCGTCGAGCAGTCCCGTGACGATCTGCCCGAGGCCATGGTTCCATTCGTGCGTGATCGTCTGCGTGAACTCGACCTCGGTTTGCACGTAGGTTCCGCCCTCGTCGATCACGATCGGCTCGGCGGTCTCGAAGTACGGGTAGCTGACCACGAGCAGGTCGTCATCGCGTCCGTCCTGCATGGCCCAGAGCATAGGGTGACCTTCCCTGATGAACAGCCGTCCGCCGGGCCGCAGCAAGTCGGCGACGACCCTGGCCCACCTGCTGACGTCCGGCAGCCAGCACAGCGCTCCGATCCCGGTGTAGACGAGGTCGAAGGCTTCCCGGCCAAGCACGTCAGCGGCGGAGTAGACGTCAGACTCGACGAATACGGCATCGGCGCCGGTCCTGGCCGCCAGCGCCGTCGCCTGCCGTACCGCGGGCGCGGAGAAGTCGAGCCCGGTCATCTTTGCCCCGAGCCTGGCCAGCGAGATCGTGTCGGTGCCAATGTGACACTGCAAGTGCACGCCGCGGAGCCCTGAGATGTCGCCGAGCCGCTGGCGGTCAAAGCGTACGACCTTGCTCAGGAATCCCGGCTCCGCGATGAAGTCGGCGACATGATAATCGGGCGAAGCCGCGTGGGCGGGCACCCGTTCGTCCCAGTTGGCCATGTTGATGGCCGCGTAATCCTCCACGGCAACAAATGTGGCACAGCCCCGCAAGTGGAATTATGCGGCCGCCGCGCTGGGGAAGCGGGGAACAAGGCGGCGGTGCCGCAGCACTGCGGCAGATCCAGCAGAGCGTCGCGGTCCGCGGATCACCCCGATCGCCGCCCTGTTCCCCGTGGCCACATGACCCCCGTACATGTGGCCCGGCCTAGCGGCTGCCCCGTGCGGTCCGCCGCCGAGCCGGTGCCACGATGATGCCCTCTGCCAGGCAATACGCACTTCCCTTCGAGACCAAATCCTGGTCAGGATTCCGAGTTCGATTGGCGCCGGCCGGCCACCCGCACGCATCCATCTCCGGGGACAAATCGCCCGTATTGCCGGCAGCGACAGCATCGCTGGCTCCCCGATGTTCTAAGTCGGCGGTCATCTACCGCAACGTTGGAACTTCGATGTCGGGCCAGCAGCATCGAACTTCCAACGTTGTCCCTGGCGGAGACCCGGCAGCAGCATCTGAGGGCCACCGATGCTGCCGCCTTGACGATATGGGCGTTTTGCCCGCCGGCGGCGTCGGGGCGCGTGGGGCGTACGAGGTTTTCGAGGCATGTCGGGCCAGAGGGGCGGGAGTGGGCTCGGGCGGGGCGAGGGGCGCGGGGCTCGGGCGCGGGGTGCGGGGTTCGGGCGCGGGGTGCGGGGTTAGGGCTCGCCTTCGCTGCCGTATTGCTGTTCGGCTAGGAAGCGCTCGAACTGGGCGCCTAGCTCGTCGGCGGTGGGCATGTTCTCCGCCTGCTCGGCGAGGAGATTGTGCCGGTCGGCGTTGAAGGCGTCGTACTGCTCCTCCAGCGACTTGACCACCTCGGTCACCTCATCGGAGCCTGCCACTTGCCTGGCGATCTCGGCGTCGGTGATCTCCGCGGCTTCGCGGAGGGCGTCGGAGGGCAGGTCGAGGCCGGTCGCCCGTTCGACGGCGGCGAGCAGGGCGACGGCGGCGGTGGGGTACGAGGCGTGGGCGAGGTAGTGCGGTACGTGGACGGCGAAGCCGACGGCCGGGCGGCTTGCCTCGCCCATGCGAAGCTCGATCAGCGCCATCGCGCTGCCTGGCACCTGCAGCCGGTCAACGAGCGGCTGGTAGCCGTCGACAAGCTCAGGCGCCGTGGCGTGACCGGTCACGCCGAGCGGCCTGGTGTGGGGTACTCCCATCGGAATGCCGTGGAAGCTGGCCATCAGCTTGACCTTCAGCACCGCGGAAAGCCTGAGCACGGCCCTGGTGAACGTCTCCCACTCGCGGTCGGGCTCGAGGCCGTCCATCAGCAGGAAACGGGTGCCCGCGGCGTCCTTGAGCAGGTGCACGACGATCTCAGGGGCCTCGACGCTCTCCCAGTGGTCCTTGACGAAGTACATGGGCGGGCGGCGGGAACGGTAGTCGATGAGGGAGTCGACGTCGAACCTGGCGATCTCGGTGTGCTCGAACGAGGCAAGCAGGTGAGCGGCGAGTTGCCGGCCGGCGGCGCCGGCGTCGATGAACCCGTCCAGGTAGTAGAGCATTACCAGGTCAGATTCCAGCTCATGCCCGGCCTCGGTTAGCTGATAGAGGTCTCCTGGGTCGCGCGACACCTTCGCAGCCTCCTCAATTGGCTAACAACCAAGCTACAGACGTTCAGGGAGCGCTTTGGCCGGCCTTACGCTCCTGCCATCGGGCGGTGAGCGCTGACAACTCACTGTTCACGAACTCGAAGTAGTCTACAGAATCGGCCATTCTCAGCCCTGCTGGCGTATCGGCGCCCAGGATGTCCGCGCCTTCACGGAAAACCGCCGCCCAGCGGCCAAGCAGCCGGTCCCTGATCCGCATGAGTTCCGACCACACGTTCTCCGGCACCCGGTAGAACTGCCGCCGCGAGCCAGGCTCCCCCTCGCGATCCGCCAGGCCGACCATGGTCAGGTACCGCACTCCGCCAGAGATCGCGGCCGGGCTCGCCTCGAGCAGGTCAGCAAGCTCGGCGGCCGACATCCTGGCCGAGTCCGTCGCGAGCAGCGCGGCGAACACCCGCGCGGGCATGCGGGGAATCCCCGACTCGATCTGGAGCGAAGCGAACCGCTCGATGAAGGCCAGTACCCGCTCGCGATCACGCCCGTCCAGGTAGCTGGGCTCGACCGGCTCAGGATCGCGAGTCACTTCTACCTCCTTGCGCTAGTTGGGGCAGTCTAGAGCCGCCCCGTGCTTTTTGGCGGATCTGACTTTCACGTTTTTATGAATTTACTGTAGTCTCCGGAACATGACCGCGGCAATCGAGATCGTCGGCCTGCGCAAGGCGTACGGCCGTACCATCGCGCTCGACGGGCTCGACCTGACCGTTGCGAGCGGTGAGGTGCACGGGTTCCTCGGACCTAACGGGGCGGGTAAGACCACGACAATCAGGATTCTGCTCGGCCTCCTGCGAGCGGACGGCGGTTCCGCGCGGATGCTCGGCGGTGATCCGTGGTCGCAGGCGACCGAACTGCACCGTCGGCTCGCCTACGTGCCTGGCGACGTCAGCTTGTGGCCCAGCTTTACCGGCGGGCAGGTGATCGACCTGCTCGGGAGGCTGCGTGGCGGGCTTGACGAGGGGCGCAGGGCCAGCCTGATCCAGCGGTTCGAACTCGACCCGACCAAGCGCGCGTCAGCGTACTCCAAGGGAAACAGGCAGAAGGTCGCGCTGATCGCGGCGCTCGCATCGGATGTCGAGCTGCTGTTGCTCGACGAGCCGACGGCAGGGCTCGATCCGCTCATGGAGGCGGTCTTCAGGTCGTGCATCGAGGAAGAGCGCAAGCGGGGTCGTACGGTCCTGCTTTCCAGTCACATTCTGTCTGAGGTCGAAGCGCTGTGCGACCGGGTCACGATCATCAGGGCGGGCAAGACCGTCGAGTCAGGAAGCCTGGCGGACCTGCGGCACCTGACGAGGACCTCGATCTCGGCCGAGCTCGACGGCCCGCCGCAGGGGCTTGACCAGCTTCCCGGCGTCTATGACCTGGACGTCGAAGGAGACCGCGTCCGCTGCGAGGTCGACTCTGACAAGCTCACCCCGTTCCTTAAGGCTCTGGCCGCCGCGGGGGTGCGAAGTCTCACCAGCCAGCCGCCCACGCTGGAAGAACTCTTCCTCAGGCAATACACCTCTTCTGACAACGAGCACGCAGGGGTCTCGTCGTGAGCACGCTGACCGGGACCGGTGCCCTTACCCGGCTCGCGGTGCGGCGGGACCGGATCATGCTCGCCGTCTGGCTGTACGTGTTCGCGGCGTTCATCGCGGCGACCGTCGTCGGTTTCCGCGGGCTATACAAGACGCAGGCGAGCCTGGCCAGCTTCGCCGCAGGCGCCGGCCATAACTCCGCCTTCCTCTCCCTGTACGGGCCGCTCTACGGCGACTCGCTCGGGTCGGTGAGCGCCTGGCGGGTATCGGCCGTGCTCAGCGTCGTGGGGTCGCTGTTCAGCATCTTCGTCGTTATCAGGCATACGAGAGCCGATGAGGAGAGCGGCCGGCTCGAGCTGACGGGTTCCGAGCCTGTCGGGCGGCACGCGGCGCTGGCGACCGGCGTGCTCGTCGCGGCGATCGCGAACCTCGTCATCGGAGCGGTGCTTGCTGTCGTGGCGCTTGCGCTCGGGCTTCCGGCCGGCGGCTCTTTCCTGCTCGGGGCCGGGATCGCTTGCTGCGGCCTGGCGTTCACCGGGGTAGCGGCGGTCACCGCGCAGCTCTCGGCCTCGGCCAGGGCGGCGCGCGGGCTGGCGATCGGCGCGCTGGTGGTGGCATTCGCGCTCAGGGCAGTCGGTGACGCATCTTCCGCCTCAGGGCCGCGACTCCTTAGCTGGCTGTCACCGGTCGGGTGGGCCGTGCTCGACCGCGCGTTCGGCGGCGGCCGGTGGTGGGTGCTCGCGCTCGGGATCTTGCTTGCCGCGGCGCTGGTCATCGCCGGGGGAGTGCTCGCGGGCAGGCGCGACTACGACGCCGGGCTGCTGCCGCAGCGGCCAGGGCCCGCTCGGGCATCGGCCTCGCTGTCGAGCCCGCTTGGGCTGGCCTGGCGGCTGCAGAGCGGGACGCTGTACGCCTGGCTTGCCGGGGCGCTGATCTACGGGCTGCTGATCGGCTCGTCGGCCAGGGGGATAGGCGGGCTGCTCAAGAGTGCCTCGACCAGGAAGGCGGTCTCTGACTACGGCAGCGGGCAAGGGGGCCTCAGCGAGATCTACCTCGCGGCGATACTCGGGTTCACCGGGCTCGTCATCGCCGCGTACGCGGTCTCTGCGGTCCTGCGGCTTCGTTCCGAGGAAAGCGGCGGGCTGGCCGAGCCGGTGCTGGCGACCGGGACCGGGCGGCTGGCGTGGGCTTCCGCGCATGTGCTTATCGCCGCCGCCGGCACGGCGGCGATGTCGCTGCTGGCCGGCCTCGGGACCGCGGTCGGGTACGGCGCGCTGTTCGGTCCGCTCGTCTGGGCCGGGCTCGCGCTCGCGCCGGCGGCGCTCGTGCTCTGCGGGCTTGCGGTGGCGCTGTTCGGGCTCGTGCCTTCGCGCAGCGTCGCGGGAAGCTGGACGCTGTTCGGGTTGTTCGCACTGATATTGTTCCTCGGGCCGCTGCTCAGGGCGTCGCACTGGCTGCTTGACGTTTCGCCGTTCACGCACTCGCCGAAGCTGCCAGGCGGCACGGTGTCGGCCTTGCCGGTGGTGCTGCTTTGCCTGATTGCCCTGGCTCTGACCGGCGCCGGCCTGGCCGGGCTGCGGAGGAGGGACATCGGTTAGGCGGTCATCTACGAGGGGATAGTTAGTTAGTGCAAGTAAGCGAGCTGAGTCGCTCACGCCGGATGCTTGTACTCGCGATCTGCTGCATGAGCCTGTTTATCGTCGGGCTCGACGTAACGGTCGTGAACGTCGCGCTCCCCTCGATCCAGCATGACCTGCACGCCAGCGTGTCAGGGCTGCAGTGGGTGGTGGCGGCTTACTCGCTGGTGCTCGCTAGCCTGCTGATGCTGTCAGGCTCGACCGCCGACCGGGTCGGGCGGCGGCGTACCTTCCAGGTCGGTCTCGCCCTGTTCACGCTCGGGTCGCTGCTGTGCAGCCTGGCTCCTTCGCTTGGTGCCCTCGTCGCGTTCCGCATGATGCAGGCGATCGGCGGGTCGATGCTCAACCCCGTCGCGATGTCGATCATCACGAACACGTTTACCGAGCGGGCAGAGCGGGCGCGTGCCATCGGGATCTGGGGCGGGGTCGTCGGGCTGAGCATGGCACTCGGGCCGGTCGTCGGCGGGCTGCTCGTGACGTCGGTCGGGTGGCGGTCGATCTTCTGGATCAACATCCCTGTCGGGCTGGCCGCGATCTTGCTTACCGCGCTGTTCGTGCCCGAGTCGAAGGCGCCGCGTGCGCGGCGGTTCGATCCGGCCGGGCAGTTGCTTGTCGTCATCACGCTCGGGTCGCTGGTGTACGGGATCATCGAGGGGCCAGGACGCGGATGGACGTCGCCGCTGATCCTTGGCTGCTTCGCGGCTTCCCTGCTCGCCGCGGCCGGGTTCGTCTGGTATGAGCGGCGGCGTGAGGAACCGTTGCTTGATACCAGGTTCTTCCGCAGTGTGCCGTTCTCAGGGGCGACGCTGATCGCCGTGTCCTCGTTCGCGGCGCTTGGCGGGTTCCTGCTGGTCAGCACGTTGTATTTGCAGGATGTGCGCGGTTTGTCCGCATTGCACGCTGGGCTTTACATGCTGCCGATGGCGGCCGCTACGGCGATCTGCAGTCCGCTGTCAGGGAGGATCGTGGGCAGCAGGGGTCCCCGGCTGCCGCTGCTCGGTGCCGGGATAGCGATCCTGGTCAGCGCGCTGAGCCTGACCAGGCTCTCGGCGGGAACCAGCGCGGGCAGCCTGGTGATCAGCTACCTGATCTTCGGGCTCGGATTCGGCCTGGTGAACGCGCCGATCACGAATACCGCTATGTCGGGCATGCCCAGGGCCCAGGCCGGGGTGGCGGCGGCGGTGGCGTCGACGAGCCGGCAGGTCGGGTCCGCTCTTGGCGTCGCAGTGGTCGGCTCCGTGGTCGAGTCCGCGCTGGGAGGCGCCAGCCTTCGGACGGGGTTCGCGATGGCGTCGCATGTGGGCTGGTGGGTGATTGCCGGGTGCGGGCTCGCGGTGCTCGTACTCGGGCTGATGACGTCAGGCACGAGGGCGAGGCGGACCGCGGAGCGAGTAGCCGCCGAATTCGAGCCAGCGGAGGACGGTGCCGAACTGGCGCCGGCGGAGAACATGCCAGTCTGAGCCCGCTGCCCGGCGTGCTCCTAGCCTGCGGCTTCCTCGCTGCCCTCCTGCGTGCCTTCCTCTGGGACTGACATCACGGCGAAGGCGGCGCCCTGATCATCGCTCAGGATCGCCATGCGCCCGTACGGGGTGTCCCAGGCCGGGGCGATGACGGTGCCGCCGAGCTTGGTGACGGTCTCGACCGCCTCGTCTGTGTCGCTCACGCCGAAGTACGTACGCCAGTGCGCCGGGGTTTCCGCAGGCGCCAAGTCGCCGAGGTCGCCCATTCCGCCCATCGGGTCCCCGCTGGTCTTAAAGGAAGCGTAGCGAAAGCCGTCACTGCTCATGTCGTCGTAGTCGTAGCCGAAAACGGCTTGGTAAAAGGCCTTGTTCTCGTCGAAGTTCCGGCTCATGTTCTCGTTCCAGCACACCGAGCTAGGCTCGTTAGCGAGTTTCATGCCGGTGTGGGCTCTTGGCTGCCAGATGCCGAAGACCGCGCCGCCAGGATCGGCGGCGACGCTCATCCGGCCGACGTCCATGACGTCAAAGGGCTCCGCGAGCACCTGCCCGCCGGCCGATTTGACCTTCGCCGCGGTCGCGTCGACGTCGTCCGAGGCCAGGTAGGTGGTCCACGCCGATGGTGCCTCTGCCGGGCCCATCTTGGGGCCGAGGCCCGCGACCGGCCTTCCGCCGACCTCGCACATCACGTACCCGCCAGATTCTGGCGGGCCGGCCACTGTTTCCCACCCGAAAAGCGTCTCGTAAAAGACCCTGGCCCTGCCCGCATCCTCAGTGCCGAGATCAACCCAGCACGGGGTGCCGGCCGGCCAGGGCGTGTCGCGCTGAACCATTCTGTCCTCCTGGACCTGCCTTACCGAGTTTCGGCCCTGCCGACGGTCGGCGGATTGCTGTAATCTTGCGCTTACGCAGCGTATCGAGTCGGCGTGGGCCGGTCAGCCGAATACGCGATCGGCCGTTAATCCCGTACCGCCCTTAGATGCGAATATGCCGCTATCTAGGCAGGTAGGTTCCCTGGCCGGCATGCCGAGGGAATCCGTAATCGTGCGCTGAGCGCTATCTATTCGTAGCATGGCGGCATGGAAAGTAACCGGGCACTGCGCTCACCTCGTGCTGCTGGAGGCCGCCACGCGGCATCGCCTCGGGGTTCGGCGCCGCGTCGCGGCTCGGTTTTCGGCGGCGGGCGGAACCTGACGATCATCCTCATCAGCATGATCGTGGCCGTGATCGCCGTCGTGGTGGCGGCTAACGTGGCGTGGTGGCCGCGCTCGACGACGGTGAGGACGAGCGCGTCGACGAGCGGTGCGAAGCCGACGACCAGGTCGACAGGGCCGGCCGCAAGCGGCGGTACGACGGCGGCTTCATCGCATACGGGTGGGGCGTCTGGCTCTGGCGGGCCGTCAGGTTCGGGTACGGGCGGGTCAGGCGCGGGCGGGTCAGCCGCCACGCTGCCTGCCGGAGCGGTACCGCCGACCATCGGGCTCGCGCCAGGCGCGACCTCGCCGAGCGCGTCAGGCCTGCTGACCGCCGAGAGAACGCTTCCGAAGCTCAGCGCCACCCAGCTCGCCGGCCAGCGCGTGATCTACAGCTACACCGGCCTGACGCCGCCTGCGCAGCTCATCAGCCTGATCAAGCATGGCGACGTGGCCGGCGTCATCTTCTTCTCTGACAACGTGCAGTCGATCTCTCAGATGGCGTCGGTATCCGCAGAACTCCAGAAGGCAGCGATGAGCTCGTCTGACCCTGTGCACCTGCCGTTGCTGCTGATGACCGATCAGGAGGGCGGCGAGGTCAGGCGACTGCCAGGCGAACCAGTGCTGTCGGCCAAGCAGATGGGCGAGTCCAAGCATTCCTGGGCGACCGCGACCACGGAAGGCAAGCTGGGCGCGCAGAACATGCGCAATGCCGGCCTGAACGTCAACCTGGCCCCCGTGCTCGACGTGTACCGGCAGGCCGGGAACTTCATCGACGAATACGGCCGTTCGTTCAGCAACAACGCGGGCAAGGTCGCCAAGCTGGGCACGCTGTTCGCCCAGGCCGAGCAGGCGCAAGGGGTCGCGGCCACCGTCAAGCACTTCCCTGGCCTCGGCGCTGCCGCCACGAACCAGGACACGGACGAGCGCCCGGTCACGCTTAACGTCCCGTTGTCGCAGCTACGCAACGTCGATGAGAAGCCATACAAGTCGGCGATCGCGGCCAAGGTCAAACTCGTCATGGTGTCCTGGGCGATCTACCCGGCCCTTGACAAGACCTATCCGGCGGGACTGTCGTCCAAGATCGTGCAGAACGAACTGCGCACGCGGCTCAAGTTCGGCGGCGTGACCATCACGGACGCACTCGAGGCCGGCGCGCTCAATCCGTTCGGCGGGATCGCCCGCCGTGCCACGCTCGCCGCCCGCGCCGGCATGGACCTGCTGCTCTGCGCGCAGCAGGCGCCGTCAGAAGGAACTACCGCGATGAACTCGCTGGCCTACGACTACACGCACAAGTCGCTGAACCAGAAGGCGTTCAAGGCAGCCGTGGAGCGCATCCTGGCCCTGCGTGCGAGCCTGGCCAAGGGCTGACGTTCCCCGGCGGGCATACGATCGTGCCGGTCGTCGCGGTGAGATCGGCGAGCAGGTCGGTGAGGCTGGCCGTCACTGGTCCCGGCTGGCCGGCGCCGATCGTACGGCCGTCGACCTTCGTGACCGGGGCGATGCCGCCCATCGTGCCGGTGACGAAGACCTCGTCGGCGTTATAGACCTGGGTCATCGAGTAGTCGCCGGTCACGCACTTGATCCCGGCTCGGGCCGCGAGGTCGAGCACGGCCTCGCGCGTGATTCCCTCCGGGCAGGCGGCCGTCGTCGGCGTGCCGAGCACGCCCCCGGTCACGAGGAAAACGTGAGTCGCGTTGGTCTCGGCCACGAACCCCCGGTGGTCAAGCATGATCGCGTCGTCCGCTCCGGCCACGTTGGCCTCGATCTTCGCCAGGATCGAGGCGAGCAAGTTGTTGTGATGGATCTTCGGGTCGAGGCTGTCAGGCGACGGGCGCCTGAGGCTCGAGGTAATGAGGCTGATCCCGCTCGGGTCGTAGACCGGAGCCTTGAATTCGGGCAGCACGATCAGCGTAGGACCGCTCTGGTTCAGCCGCGGATCCATGCCGCTGGTGATCTTGACTCCCCTGGTCAGGGTCAGCCTGATGTGCACGCCGTCGGTCATCTCGTTGGCGGCCAGCGTCCTGCTGATCTCGGCGATGATCTCCTCGTCGGGTGGCACGCACGCGAACGCGAGCGCCTGCGCCGAACGGCGCAGCCTGGCCAGGTGCTCGGTGAGCCGGAAGATACGGCCGTGGTGCAGCCGCAGTCCTTCCCACACCGCGTCTCCGCCTTGCACGGCCGAGTCGAACGGGCTGACGCCCGCCTCGTCCCTGTGGGCCAGTTTCCCGCCCACGCTGACGATCAGGTCACGGTTACGCTCGTCGAACTGCTGCAGCATCCTGCGCTCCTCTCCGCGCACCGATGCTAACGAGCGTGGTCCTGGCCCGGCATGCCAGGCCAGGACCACGGTTGCGCTCCGGCTATCCGATACAGCCGGGAGTGCTGCCAGCCGGCGAGCAGTTGTCCGGCGTGTTCGAGTAAACGGGGGAATGGCTGAGCGTGATCGCGCTGCCCCTGTTGTAGATGCCGCCGCCCATGTACGCGGCCTGGTTCTTGAAGATCTGGGTGCCTGAGATCGTGGCCGGTCCCTCGGCGAAGATGCCGCCACCGTCATCAACGGCGTTGTTGCTGCTGATCTTGCTGTTCGTGACCGTGATCTGACCGTCGTAGTAAATGCCGCCGCCGTTGCCGTTGAGTGCGGTATTGGCGGTGTTGCCCGTGATGTTGTCGCTGATGAAGGTCGCGGTTTCGTTGTCAAAGACGGCTCCGCCATTACCTGCTTGATTGCCTGACAAGGTGGAGTGAGTCATCGTCATCGTGCCCACTTCGAGCGTGACGGCCCCTCCCATGTACGTCGTCGGGCTGCCGTTGCCGGTAAAGCCGTCACCGCTAAGCGTGAGAAAGCCTGCGGCGTCGATGGCACCGCCATCTTGTGAGTTGTTGGCGGTGAACGAACTGTTGCTCACGGTCAGGTGTGCCATCGGAGGGGCGAGCGGCCCGTCAGCGGTAGCCGGTGTCTTCTTGCCTGACTGGATCGGCCCGTCCTTGGGCATCTCGCTCGCGATCGCGCCGCCATCGCCTGGCGTCGAGTTTCCGGTGAACCGGCAGTTAAGCAGCGTGGCCGTCATCAGGTCAAGTATCGCGCCGCCCACGGAGTTGGCGGTGTTGCCGGTGAACACCGCCCCGGATATCGCGAGCGTGCCCATGTTGCCGATCGCACCGCCGTACAGGCTCGCGGTGTTGCCGCTGAACAAGCCGCCGCTGATCGAGAGCGCGCCGCTGTTGCTGATCGCGCCGCCGATGACGCCGCTGCCGCCCCTGAAGTTCACGTTGGTGATCGAGACGTTGCCTTGCACGGAGAGCAGCGAGAAGGGGTTGGTCGCCGACGTCGACCGGCTTATCGTGGTCGATGAGCCAAGCAGGCTGAGGTTATTGGTGATGGTCAGGCGCGAGGTCAGCGGATAAGTGCAGTACGGAGCCAAAACGAGCAGCGAGCCGTTCGGCGCCGTGTTGATAGCCGTGGCGAGCGCCGTGACGCTGCACGGCACCGGTATCGGGCCTGCCGCCTCGGCCGGGACCAGCCCGGCTCCGGCAAGTGCGATGGCGGCGGACGCTCCAGCGAAGATAGCAACGCCCCGCGCCGCTATTTTATGAATACTCACACTTCCCCCGTGATGTGTGATCGAATTTTAAGTAAAGAATCGCGACCGCCCAGGGAACGCACCGAGTTTTGCCGCCGATATGACGAAATCCCCCGACGGTGCTTTTGCCTGGCCATAGTGGCGCGGCAGCAATGTACCACTCGGCTTTCCCGTTAGCGCGGTACCACGCTGGCAGCGATCCGCTGACCTGGCTCGGTGCCTACCTGAGCCGGTGCGCGGCGAGTTCCTCGTAGAAAACCTGGCAGCGGGCAGCGAGCGGCTCGAGTTCCGCGGGCAGATCGACGGAGTCCTGGCCAGGGCCAGGTCGGGGAGCGAACCCCGTGGACGCCCGCACGCTGGCATACCAGTACGGCGCCCAGACCCCGTCGAACTCGCGCGGCCCGGCAGCCCAAGCCAGCATCGCCTCGTCGAAGGGAATTCGCAGCGCGTCGCACAACGCCGTCAGCGTCTCCCCTGGCCGCGCGGCGATGTCCGCCGCGTCCACGACCGGCCCGCCGTAAAGCCGGAAGATCTCCGCCTGCTGCCCGAGCCCGAGATCGGCGAGCGTCGGGGTCTCCCGCACCTTCGCGTACGAGGCGAGGAGCCGGCGAGGATCCCTGATCAGGAACGCGTGCCGCAGCCCGCCGAGCGCGCCCCTGTCAACCTCTGGCAGCAAGTGGTGCGTCATGTGCTTCTGGTAGAAGACGGTCTTGCCTTGCGGCAGGTCGCCGTGAGCGAGCCGCCGCACGACGTCCTCCCACGCGGAAGGCATCGAGGCGATGATCTCGTCCCGCCCCGGATGCTCGATTCCCGTCGCCGCCAGGTAGTAGCCGTACAACGGCTCGTCAACCACCACGGTGTCAGCGCGGTTACCGAACGAGTACATCAGTGCCGTGGACAGCGTCCTTGGCCCCGACCACATCGCGATCCGGCTGACGTCCTCCCGCACTGACTCAGAACACCACGACGCTGCGCAGCACCTCGCCGCGCTGCATCTTCGCGAACGCCGCCTCCACGTCACCGATGCCGATCGTTTCCGACACGAACTTGTCGAGCGGCAGCCGCCCCTGCAAGTGCAGGTCGGTCAGCATCGGGAAGTCACGGTCCGGCAGGCAGTCGCCGTACCAGGACGACTTCAGCCTGCCGCCCCGTCCGAACACGTCGATCAGCGGAAGCTCGAGCGTCATCTCAGGAGTCGGCACGCCAACAAGAACCACGGTGCCTGCGAGGTCGCGCCCGTAGAACGCCTGCTTGTACGTCTCCGGCCGGCCGACCGCCTCGATCACGACGTCGGCGCCGTTGCCCTCGGTGAGCGACTGGATGGCCTCTACGGCGTCGGTCTTCGTCGAGTTGACCGTGTCGGTGGCGCCAAGTTCGCGAGCCCACTCCAGCTTCCTGTCGTCGATGTCGACCGCGATGATCTTCCGCGCACCCGCGAGCCTGGCACCGAGGATCGCGGCACAGCCGACGCCGCCGCAGCCGATGACCGCGACCGAGTCGCCGCGCCCGACCTCGCCGGTGTTCAGTGCCGCACCGAGGCCTGCCATCACCCCGCACCCGAGCAGCCCAGCCACCTGCGGCTTCACCTCTGGGTTGACCTTGGTGCACTGCCCGGCGGCGACGAGCGTCTTCTCCGTGAACGCCCCGATGCCGAGGGCGGCGGACAACACGGTGCCGTCGGCCAGCGTCATCTTCTGCCTGGCGTTGTGCGTGTTGAAGCAGTACCAGGGCCGGCCGCGCTTGCAGGCACGGCACTGCCCGCATACCGCCCGCCAGTTCAGGATGACGAAATCGCCTGGTTCCAGCCCCGTCACGTCCGAGCCGACCGCCTCGACCACCCCCGCTGCCTCATGCCCGAGCAGGTAAGGGAAGTCCTCGCCAATCCCGCCCTCGCGGTAGTGAAGGTCGGTGTGACAGACACCGCAGGCCTGCACCTTCACCAGCGCCTCGCCTGGGCCTGGATCGGGAACCACGATCGTGGTCAGCTCGACAGGAGCGCCCTTGCCCCGCGCGATCACGCCGGATACCTCATGTGCCATCGCGGTCCCCGCCCTTTCAAGATCTTCTTCGGCCAGTAAGCAGCCCGCGGCTCCAGGCCGCAGGCCAGACTGTCACACGCGGTCAGTCTGGCAACACCGCTCTCGCCGATGATACGGAGGTACGCCGGCGTACAAGCACGGCGATCGTCACGTCAGGCGGCGCGAGCGTCCTCAGCGCGTGGCGCATCTCCTCGACCGTGGTGTCGCGCAGGATCACCCGGTACCGGGCCGGTCCCTCAAGCGGTGAGGTTAGGCCGGTGGACCTGACCAGATACCAGAAGGGGATGACCAGCAGCAAGATCCGGTTGATCACGGCCAGTGCCGGATTCGGATGGTAGCCGCGGACAGCCAGCGTGGCGTTGTCGCCGAGGATGAACTCAAGCCGGACACCGCCAGGCCGGCGAGCGATCCTGACCCTCTCGAGCTGCTGCCAGGGCAGGTACCTGACCGTACGGCGCCTGCGCCCGCGCCGCTTCGTCGATGAGGGCAGGCCGAGCCGGACACCGTCCTGGTCGGCGGAAAAGGCGCGGAAGGTCAGGCTGGCAATGGTGATGACGATGGTGGTCAAGCCGATCAGCAGCGCGCCCGCGAGGTCGGCGCGGAACCATAGGGGCCAGTGGCTGAGCGCGATATAGCCGAGCGCGACCGCGCTCCAGAGCGGTGCGAACCACAGGTAGCCGCGAGGAAAGATCACCGACGGGCCAGCAACAGGTACGGAGACACCTTCGAGCATGGCCAGCTCCTCGCGCCCGATCACTTCGCGCCTGATCATCAAGCGCTGATCAGATCGTGCATCTGAGGCAAGCCGGACCGCAAGACCGTTTAGCGACGGATCGTCGCGTACGGTCAGCCGGTCCGATCGTGTAGCGGCGGTCTCGAACATGACGCATGATGTAGAAATCTCGGCACTGTTCAGCGGTGCCGGCCGCATCGGCAGGCCGATCCGGTAGCCCGTCGGAAAGTCGCCATCGTCAGGGGAATCGCGTCGCATGAGCAGAGGCCGGCCGCAAGGCGATTACGGGCAGCCGATGCCGGATTCCTGGCCAGGTGGGTACGGTGCCGCCGATGATGGCTGGGATGTGGACGACCTGTACGGCGCCGATGACGCTGATTACAGCCGGTACGAGGAACGCGATCAGGGACGGCGCCGTGGCACGGAGCGGCAAGCCGACGACGGGCACACCGGCCGGCTAGGCGCGATCAGGCGCGGAAAGGACCGGCGGCCCGCCGGTCGCGACCGCGCGAGTAACGGACCAGGCCAGGCGCCCGCTGCCGAAGCTCCAGACGAGGACTACGACTGGATCAAGTACCTGGGGGAGGGGCGAACCGGCGGCACAGGCGGCTCGGCTTCCTCCGCGCCTGGCCGGCCGGCAGCCAAGCCCGAGCGGCAGCGCGGCGGCCTGCCTGGCCAGGCGGCTGCGCTCCCGCGCCGCGAGCGGCGCACGCAAGCTGAGCCTCAGGTATCACGCGGCCCTGCGGGGGACCGGACCGATCCTGACGCGCGCAGGCCGGTCGCTGACCCTGGCCGGGCCGGTCCTCCCGGCGATGGTCGCAGGACAAGCCGCGTGTCGGGCAGGGAAGAATACGCCGAGCCGCTTTACCAGGGAGAGGACGGCGACCCGCGTTCGGTGTGGCCGGTAAGCCCGGAGGCGAGTGCCTTTCCTGCTCTTGGCACAGTGACCGCAGATGAGCCCTGGCTGGACTCGATGGAGTACGCCAGTCCGCTCTATCCCCCGGAGAACACCGGCCCCCTGACCGGCTCGCCAGGTCGCCGCCGGCGCGACAGCCAGGACACCGGCGCCGGCCAGTCCCCGCGCCGCGGCACTGATGAGCCGCGAACGGCCGCGTCGCGGCGCGGAATCCCGCCGAGCATCGCGGGAACGCCGCCTCCCGCTGCGCCGGACCTGGACCAGTCACGCCCGCGGTCAAGTACCACCTCGGCCTACGACCCCGGATCGCTCGACAGGGGGATAACGCCCCCGGCGGGCCTGCCCAGGTCCAGTGCCCTGCCATCCGCGACCCAGTCGTTCGCGGCCCCGCCGTCCGGGGCCCAGTCGTTTGCGGCCCCGCCGTTTGCGGCGCCGCCGACGACTGGTCAGGCGAGGACAGGGTCGGCCAGGCCGGGGTCGGCCAGGATCGGCTCAACCAGAGCCGGGTCGTCTGAGGCTGGGGCGGCCAGGCCAGGGACGGCCAGGACGGGGTCAGGAAGCACGGGATCGGCCAGGACTGGTTCGCCCAGGACCGGGTCACCTAGGACCGGGCCGTTTTCGGACGGGTCGTTTGCGGACGGGTCGTTTGGGGACGGGTCGTTTGCGGCGGGGCCGTCTAAGGCCGAGCCGTCGAGACAGGGCAGCGGCCGGGGCGGATCGGCCGCAGACTTTGCCGGGCCGAGAACCGCGACGACTGGCACCGACGACCGGCCCCGGCCAGGGAAGACAGCCGACCGGGCGAGACCGGCGAAGAAACCGACAAGGAAGCCGGCGAAGAAACCGACAAGGAAGCCGGCGAGGAAGCCGGCAGGCAAGCCGCGATCGGGCGCCGGCCGGCCACGCGGTGCGGGCTTCACCCGCACGCTTGAGCGCGCGGCCGGACAGACGTTGCAGCCTCTGCTCAGGGTTCCGCGTCGGCTCCTCATCGTGAGCGGCGCGCTGATCCTCGTGATCGTGCTCGGGGCCGTGGCGTTCCTTGCGCTCACGCCGCAGCAAGCACACGTGATCTCCGTGCCAGCCCAGCTAGGTGCGTACGTCAAGGAGCCGACGCTGGACAGTTCCACCGCGCGGGCGCTGCGCAGCAAGATCGTCGCAGGGGCTGCGGGTGAAGTCAAAAATGTCGTTGCGGCCGTGTACGAGGAAACGACTGGCCCAGGCACAGCCAACGGCCCGCAGATCGTCGTCTTCATTGGCGGCAACCTCACTGGCGGCGGATCGGCGGGCGACTTTATCGGCGGCTTCATGACGCAGGTGCGCGGCTCGTTCCCCACAGGGGCCGGTCGCCTCGGCGGTCAGGCCGCCTGTGCACCAGGCTCGAACGGCGGACCCGCCGAATGCGCCTGGGCCGATGACGACACCTTCGGAGTGGTTGTTTCCGCGACGCTGAGCGCCCGCGGTCTGGCCGAGGAGATGACCCAGATGCGCCCCCTAGTCGAGCACAAAGCCAAGTAAAGCCGCACCCCTGCCTGGCCTGCCCCGGCGTCGGTCGTCCCGGCAACACCAAATCCAGGTTTGATGTTGCAGCGCACCTGGAAGTGCCACGTCGGGGTGATGTGGGGCTGGCCGTCGATGGCGCAGGCCCTACGTTGCTGCGGCGTGGAGGTTAGGGTTGGCCTACTTGGCCGGATCTGGGGCTTCGCCGTTGTCTGGTTCTGGCTTCTCGGCCGGCTCGGCCGGCTCGCTGGCGGCAGAGGCCTGCCCGCCGGGGGTCGCGGGCTGTGGCGTGCGCAGCGAGAGCCTGGCGACGACCATGGTGATCGCGGCCGCCAGCACCGCGAGGCCGACGACCTGACCTCCGATGAGGCGAGGGTCGAGCGGTAGCGACGAGGCCGTTGTGATGACCCTGGACGTCTTGCGCTTGGACCTCGGGGCTTTCGCGGACGGCGATGCCGACGGAGTGACCTCGGGGAACAGGCTGCTGATGCCTCCCGGCGTGACGGTCGTGTCAGGAAGGCCAGGATAGGACGTCGGATCGGCAGGGACGGTGACGACCGGCTCGGGCGACTGGGACCCTGGCTGAGCGACGACCATCGAGATGCTGGCCTCGGCAGGCGACATCGAGTCTGCCTGGACGGCTACGGTGACGCTGAGTTGCTCCCCTGGGGTCGCTGACTTGGCGATCCGGTCACTGATTTCAAGTTCGAAAGCCTGGTTAGGAGGGATCGAGCCGATCGAGCAAGTGTTGTGGTGCGCCGAAGGGCAGACGAGAAAGTCTGGCGCCAGGATTGCCTTGCCGCTCCGTTCGACGGTCGCTGACACGCCGTTCGCCTTGACGTTGCTCCAGACCCAGATGCGGTACTCAAGCGAGCCGCCCGCCCCCGTTGAGGTGCCGCTCTTGACGACCTGCGCGCTTACGCAGAGCGCACCGGGCTTGGGTGGCTTCGACGAGTGTGAAGGTGAAGGCGTGGGGCTTGCGGTCTTCGACGGGGACGGGGATGGCGAAGCGCTCTTCGACGGGCTCGACGTCTTCGACGGCGTTGGGCTCGATGTCGGGCTGCTGGTCTGACTGCTGCTCGTCGGGCTGGGACTACCTGAAGAACTCGTGCTCGGCGAACTGGGGCTCGGGCTGGCCGACGAGCTTGGGCTGCCCGTAGAACTCGGGCTGCCCTTCGGACTAGCCGAACTGGTTGGGCTCACGCTGGCCGTAGGCGTTGAACTGCTGTCCGGACTCGCGGCGTCCTTCATCGGCCTGGAACTCAAGGCCTGGCTGGTCGGCGCGTTCGCCGGCGCGTTGGCCTCCGGCGCGGCCGCGGCCGCCCGCTGGACCTGGGCTGCCGAGCCGCAGACCGGGTGCCGTGACGCCTGAGCAGCGAGAGCCCGCGCTGACATCGAGGGCGCCATGAGCGGGGCAGACAGCAAGAACAGTCCTGCGCCGGCCGCGACCGCGACCTGTCCAGTCCGCACGACTCTCACCGGCACCGCAGCACTCCGATGGTAGATTCTGTCAACGCTCGTTCCGCCGTCTTGACGACCATATTACCCGTGCGTCCCGACACGATTCCTATCTGGCGCCAAAGGAAACATGACAGAGCTGTACCGGATGCCGGTTAGATGAGCACCCAGGATCGGCATCCTGACGTGCGAAATCACGGCAACGTGCTGACCAGGCCCGCCCGGCCGCCCGACCTCGTGATCCGCTACGGCGACCAGGCCGATCAAGTGGCCGATGTACATCTGCCGCAGCGACGTCAGCCGGAAGCGGCTGGCCGCTACGGTGCTAATTTGCTGACAATGATCTTGCATGGAGGGTTCTGGCGGGCCGCTTACGGTCGCGAGCACACGGCCCCGCTCGCGGAGGCTCTGGCAGCGGCCGGGTTCGTTGTCGTAGCGCCGGAGTACCGTAGGACGGGCCAGGTCGGCGGCGGCTGGCCGGGGACGTTCGACGACGTCGCGGTGGCGGTCGACCGGTTGCCAGGGCTGGTCGCTGAGGCTGTCGGCGGGCTCATCGATCCTGACGCGATGGTGCTGGCCGGGCACTCCGCAGGCGGGCATCTGGCACTTTGGGCTGCCAGTCGGCATCGGCTTCCTGCCGGGTCGGCGTGGCAGGCGCCTGCGGGGCGCGGGCGTTACGGAGTTGTGGCGCTGGCGGCCGTGAGCGAGCTTGTCGAGTGCCAGCGTCTGCGACTCGGCGTGCGAGCCGCAGATGCCCTGATGGGCGGCGCACCAGAGAGATACCCGGAGCGGTATGCGCTGGCCGACCCGGCTAGCCTGCTGCCCGTCGGGACCGGCGTGCGCCTGATACACGGCACCGCCGACGACCGGGTGCCGCACCAGATGAGCGTCGACTACGCCGCGCGGGCGCGCGAGGCAGGCGACGACGCGACGCAGTGCGTGCTGCTCGAGGGGGCCGGGCATTTCGACGTGATCGACCCGCTGGCGGCGGTGTGGCCGGTGGTTCTTCAGGCGTTTGTTGAGATGCACCCGCCAGTTCGGCGTGCCGGGGCCTGATCGTGTATGCTCGCGTAGCGCGCGGCTAGCGAGCCGTATGGGAAGCTGGTCGGCGCCGGTTGCACGGGCTGGTATCCGTCGCGCCCCCTTAGCTCAGTCGGCAGAGCGTCTCCATGGTAAGGAGAAGGTCTACGGTTCGATTCCGTAAGGGGGCTCCGCAGGTCAGTGGATGTATTCGAACGACTATCCGGTGACCCCACCCACTCGGAGAGCGTTCCGGGGGCAGTTCAGGGAGTCCACCAGAGTTATGAGCTGGGGAGACGTGAGATCTGCAGACGGGTGATTGGTTCCGAAGCCGGAAGCTTGTGGCGAGTTACCAACTAAGGCGAGGAACGCGGGCCTGATTACGCCGGGTAGCGCTGGTTACTCGGACCTCAGCACACGTAAGGCTCTAATAGAGACTCTTTCCAGGCGCTACCGGTTTTGGCCGTAGTGTTCAGGGATCCTGGCGGGCTGGTTCCCTTTTTGGCTCTGCTGTCCTTAGGGGCTGGCTTGAGATCGAGTTGCCGCCCGCTGGGTTCCTGCCGTGGCGTGGCTGGTAAGAGGTTCGATCACCCGGTGGTGATCTGTCATTAGACATGCCCGCCCCGGTCATCCGTGTTCACCTGACCTGGGAAGAGGCTGGCCTCGTGGCGGCTGTGATCATAGGAGTGGACCCGCATAAAGCCTCGCACACCGCGGTGGCGATCGACGGGTCGGAAAAGCGGCTCGGGCGCCTGAAGGTGCCTGCGGCCGCTGACCAGACCGCCAGGCTGCTGGGGTGGGCGGTCTCCTGGCCGGACCGGGCCTGGGCGGTTGAGGGCGCCGGCGGCCTGGGGCACCTGCTCGCCCAGCAGCTCGTCGCGGCAGGGGAAACGGTGCTGGACATCCAGCCCAAGCTCGGCTCGCGGGTCCGGCTGCTGTCCTCGGGATCAGCGAATAAGAACGACCCGAACGACGCGTTCTCCGTCGCGGTCGCCGCGCTGCGGTCACCGCGCCGCCGCTTCGTGCGGCCCGAAGACCACGCGACCGCGCTGAAGCTGTGGGCCAAGCGGTACCAGGACGTATCCCATCTGCGCAACCAGGCGGCCTGCCGCCTGCACGCCCTGCTGTGCGGCCTGGTCCCCGGCGGCATCGCCACCGAGATCACCGCAACGCAGGCCACCGCCATCCTCAAAGCGGTCCGGCCGGACAACCCCGCTGCCCGCGCGCGGCACCAGCTCGCCGTGGTGCACGTCGCTGACCTGCACCACCTGGACCTGCAGCTCCGCGACACCCGCGCCGAGCTCGCCGGTGCCGTCAAG
>DATJLT010000215.1:0-16491 GCA_035509195.1 Streptosporangiaceae bacterium
GTACATGCTCCAGTCCGTACCCGGATAGCAGCCGAGCAGCGCGAACAGCCGCCGGGTCGGCTCAGGGAGCCCGGCCACGCTGACGTTGAAGGCAGCGGCCACGCTCCGCTCGCCGTCCTCGATCTCGTCCAGCCTCGACCACTCATCTCGGATCCGCATGGCGAGTTCGGCCCGCAGCCCGGCGTCGCCGTTACGGCACCTCGCTCCTACAATGTGCAGCGCGAGCGGAAGCCCTCCGCAGGCCGCGACCAGGTCATCGAGCGGATCGTCGTGCTCGCCCGCCGGCGAGAGTGACACGGAGGAGAACACCTCGGCCGCCTCGGCCGCGGAGAGCGCTGACAGCGACAGGTGATGGGCATCGTCCATGGCCACCAGCCGGTTCCGGCTGGTGATCAGCAGCCGGGGGCTCGCGGCTGCCGGGAGCAGCGGCCGTACCTGCTCAAAGTCACGAGCATTATCAAGGACAACCAGCATTCTCCTTCCGGCTGTCATCTGCCGCCAAAGAGCCGACCGTTCGTCAATCTCAGGGGGAATCTGCTCGCCAGGCAGCCCGAGCCTTCGCAAGAGTCGGTTAAGTGCCTCGGCCGGAGTCAGCGGCGGCACGGTTCCCGTGTAGCCGTGGAGGTCGATGAACAAGCAGCCGTCGGGGAACTTGGCGGCAACTGAATTGACGACCCGGATAGAAAAGGCCGTCTTGCCGACCCCGGCCAGCCCGCTGACCGAGCAGGCGACGGGGCTAGTTGCCTCATCAGCGGCCGGGCCGCAAAGAACGGCGATCGCCTCGCCCAGTTCGTGCTGGCGGCCACGGAAATGCGTCGAGTCGGGCGGTAGTCCAGAACTCATCCCTGCAGGCGCTCTCACAGGCGGACGCGGTGCGCCCACGCCCGCCCGCCGGGCAGCACGTTCGTAACTGCTGAGCTCGGCCAGGTCTTCGGCGAGGCGCCTGGCCTTCAGCGCTGTCTGGCCATCTGCCCCCATGGCCAGGGCGAGTGCCTCGGCGGTGTCAGGACCAGGCTGCTTCCAGCCATTGAGCACCTCGCACGTATGCCCGCGCGAGCGCCCGGCCGCGAGAGCGATCTGACCAACCGACAACTTGGAGGCGCCACGCAGGCGCCTGAACACATCGGTGAGTTCCCTGCCCGGCCCTGGCGGCAAGTCTGGCCGGCCACGCTGATTTCCGGTCATCTCACACCAGGCAACCCAGCTCGCCGTTCGCTGGCGTTCGGCGGGCAGCATCTTCGGCAGCCCTGCGATCGCGGGCCGAAACAGCGTATCACCGGCCGAGCGGTCGGCGCCCGCAAGCGGCGGCCCCGATGTCGAGTGCGCTACCCCCTGAATCCGGGGATTGAGGGCGCGTACTGCCCTCAATCCGGGGTTTGTGGGCGCGTACTGCCCGGTCAGGACGGGGCGGGACTGGCCGGCCCGGTCAGGGGCGGCCGGGGTGCCAGCCTGGCGGGGGATCTTCGCCGGCGGAGCCGTCGACCGCTTCGTTGACAGCCAGGTGCTTGAGCAGCCCGCCGAGGGTCAGCGCTGAGGCAGCGGTCCTGGTTCTGAGCCCGGCGGCGTCCAGGCCGTCGGTCTTCCACCGAAAGGTCGCACGCAGGCGGTCAAGCGCGCCGACGAGGTGCTCTGCCTCGGTTCCCGCCAGCGGCGGTTCCCATGGGGTGTCGTTGTCTGTCATGGCGTCACCGTAAAACCAATTGCGGACGATTTACGTCCGCAAACTGCCGGTCAGCCTGACCGGCTAGGCACGACTACGACCCGAGGGCCGGTCTCGGCAGAGACTGTCCAGGCGGAGGATACGTCGGAAAGCGGGAACGTGCGGAACGGCACCTGAACCGAGCCGCCGGCGAGCACCTTGAGGTAGTCAGGGATCCGCGCCTTCAAGGTAGCCGGGGAAACCGAGCCGACGCCGCTGCCGGAAATGCTGATCTTCCGGCTTCTGAGCAGCGGTGCTGGCAGGGTCGCGTCCGCGCCGCCTAGCCCGCCGATCTGCACGTAGCTGATGTCCTCGTCGTCGCCGGCCGTGCCGCGCTTGCTCAGCGCCGAGAACGCCGTCTCGGCGACCGGTCCCCAGACGAAGTCAAGCACCAGGTCGGGCGCTTCCGCTCCGATCGCGGCATCCAGCGCCTCCGCGTCGGCATCCCGGTCGCCGGTCAGCGCGACGGTTTCCGCGCCCGCCGTGGCGGCCCGCTCAAGACCAGACGGGTTCCTTCCCGCTCCTATGACCCTGGCGGCACCGAGCAGCCTCGCGTTCTGCACGGCCAGGTAACCGGACATGCCGGTCGCGCCGAGCACCACTGTCAGGCCGAGCTTGCCCTTCATGTCCAGGCGCGCGGTCAGCGGCAGCCAGGATGCCATCCCCGGATTGGCCCCGGCCGCGATCGCCTCCGCTGGCGCGCCGGCCGGAAGCGGGAACCGCATCGCGTCTGGCGACGCGATCCGCTCGGCGAGCGTGCCGTAGGGAGGGCGGCCAGAGCCGGTGAACACCAGGTCGCCGTTCGCTGTTCTCGCGACCGCGTTGTTACCAGGGATGACAGGGAAGACACCGCGCTGGCTGTAGTGCCGCCCGGTCGCCGTGCCCCGCGTGTGGTGATGGATACCCGATGCCACCAGGTCAACCAGTTCGCTGCCCTCGCCGGCGACCGGCTCGTCGAAGTCCTCGTACACGGGCACGTCGTCAGGCCCGTGCAGCACTCCTGCCTTCATCGCAGACCTCCAATTTAACGTCGTTAAGGATGTTGTCTAGCTTTCCTTAACATTGTTAAGCTGTCAAATATGCCAGCGGGACTCACCAAGGCGGCCATCGTCTCTGCCGCGCTCGATCTGCTCGACGACGTCGGCATGGACCGCCTGACCGTGCGCGCGCTCGCGGCCAGGCTCGGCGTCCAGGCACCGGCGCTTTACTGGCACGTCGCCAGCAAGCAGGCACTGCTCGATGAGATGGCGACGCGGATCTGGCGTCAGATCGTGGAGGAGGCGGAAGGGCTGCCCGCGGGCCTGGCCTGGCGTGACCTGATGACGACTTATGCCGCGGCCGTCAGGTCAGGTCTGCTCGCGCACCGCGACGGGGCCAAGGCCTTCAGCGGTACCACGCTGACCGATCCCGACGTCGTCCGCCGCCAGGAGTCGTCCTATCAGGCACTTGTTGACCAGGGCTTCACGCTGCGCGACGCCGCCCGCGCGCTAGTGCTGCTGCACGATTTCACTATCGGTTTCTGCATTGAAGAACAGACAGTCTCACAGCAGGTCGCGGCTGGCAACGAGTTCTACGCTCCAGGCAGGCGTGCCGAACTCGTCGGTGCGGACCTGGCACCGCTGGCCGTCGAGGCGGGGGACGTCATCTTCGGTGACCCTGATATCCGGTTCGCTGAGCTACTGAACATCCTGCTCGACGGCATCGCCAAGCTCTTCGAGAACGGCGGCGGCCACGCGTTCGCCTGAACGGATCGCGCCGTCCATATAGCCGCACCAGACGGGTGAGGTTTCCGTCCCTGCCCAGTGGATCGGGCCGACCGGCGTCGCCAGTGCCTGCCCGTGCCTGGTCCAGACGCTCGGTCCGAACAAGGTGCCGTAGCAGCCCCCGCTCCAGCGCTCGCGCTGCCAGTCGAGTTCCACGTAGTCGGCAGGGAAGGCCGCCTTCCTCCCGAAATACCTGCTAAGCGACTGCAGGACGGTCTCGCGCCTTTCCTTCTCAGGCTCGCGTCCAAGACGGCGGGCCTCGTCGCCCTCGAGGAACGCGAGCAGGATGCCAGGCGAGCCGTCGGGCGGTGAGTTGTCGAACACGACGCGGGATCCGGGGCCGTCGCCTGTGGCCTGGCCGGACAGGCCATTGGCCCGCCAGAACGGCTCTTCGTAGATGACCTGGCACTTGATCACCGCTCCCATCGGTGCTCGCTGGGTGAGCTGTTCCCTGCTGGCCGGCAGGGCGGGCTCGTACTCGATCCTTCCGGCCAGCAAGGGCGGCGCCGTGACGATGATCCTGCGGCCGTCGAACTGGCCGAGAGGAGTCGTGGCTGCTATGTGGCTGCCGGAGAATTTGATCTTGGTGACCGGGGCGGACAACCTGACGATCTCCTGGCCGAGTTCCCCGGCGAGCTTCTCGGCGATCAACGCGGAACCGCCGAGAAATCGGTCCTGCTGAGCGCCGCCCGTGGTGTCGATGAGACGCTGGAAGGAGCCGCCAGAGTGCGAGTAGAACAGCACGTGCAGCAGGGAAAGCTCCTCAGGCTCCGCAGCGAAGACCGCCTCAGCCCCGAGCGCGAGCAGCGTCCTCGCGCCGTCGGTGACCGTGTTCCTCCTGATCCACGAGGCGAAGGTCTGGCCGTCCCAGTGCTCCGCCTTCGCCGCCGTCCATGGCCGGTCAAGCGGCACTTTCCTGGCCAGCGCCTCGAACCTGGCCTGGGCCTGGCCGATGTCCACGAGCACGGCAGGGTGAACCCTCGGGATCGCGCCGGTGTACCTGCCGAACTTGCCGCCGAACTCAAGCACCTTCTTGCCCGTGTCGTACGTGGGGAACGTCCCGATGCCGAGTTCTTTGGCCAGCGCGTAGATGCGGTCCTGGCCAGGGCCTGCCCACTGGCCGCCCATCTCCACGATGTGGCCGTCGCCGAGGTCGTGGTTGACAGTTCGTCCGCCGACCCGGTCCCTCGCCTCGAGCACGATCACCGACTTGCCTTGTGCGTTCAGTTCGCGGGCGGCGGCCAGCCCGGCCAGCCCTGCTCCCACGACCAGGACGTCCGCCGATTCGCTCATGCCCGTTACGTTACGCTGGCCGCCCGCAGCCGGAGGCCGGCGGCGGTTTGAGGCCGGCTGGCCGTGCGGCGAGGCCAGTAGCATGGATGAGGATGGAATACCTGGCGTTGCATGATGGCATGCTCCAGCCGGTCACGACGGCTGGCGAATCCCTCGTGCCCTGCGGGGAGCCGTTCCGCGAACGCCCGGATCCGCGCGGGCGGTCAGGGGTGCCCGAGGGCCTGGTCACCGCCGACCGGATCCCGAACGGCTGCACGTGCTCCTGGTCTTACTCGCGGGGCAAGCTCACGCTCAAGTACTCGAATACATCCTGTCCGGTACTTCGTGATCATCGTCCTGACTCGCTGAGGCCGGCAGAGTCAGCGTGACGCAGAGGCCGTGCGGCTGGCTCGCCGCCGCTTCGACCTGACCGTCGTGGCTGGTGACGATCGCGGCGACGATCGCCAGCCCGAGACCAGCGCCCGGCCGCGGTGACGGTGCGGCACCTCGATAGAAACGGTCAAAAATCCTCGGCAACTGCTCGGCAGGAAGGCCGGTCCCGTCATCGCTGACGCAGATCACGACCTGCCCGTCGAAGCGGGCGGCGGTCAGCGTGGCGGTCGTGCCTTCCGGCGTGTGGGTGCTGACGTTGCCGAGCAGGTTGCTGACCGCACGGCGCAGCAGTTCGGCGTCGCCCATGACCTCGAGATCGTCGGCGATGTCCGCGTGCCAGTTCCTGTGCGGGTCGGAAAGCATGGCCTCGTCGAGGCAGTCGAAGGCCAGTTCGGTGACGTCGACGGGTTCGCAGCGCTGGCCGGGGTGCTGGTCGAGCCTGGCCAGCCTCAGCATGTCGTCAACGAGCTTGCTCATCCGCTTGGACTCGATCACGATCCGGCGCATCGCCTCGTCAACCTGCGCGCGCTCGGTCAGGGCGCCCTGCTGGTAAAGCTCGGCATTGGCGCGCAGTGAGGCGAGCGGGGTGCGGAGCTCGTGGCTGGCGTCGGCGAAGAAACGGTTGGTCAGCTCCTGGCTTGCCTCGCGTTCCCTGACCGAGGTCTCGATCCTGGCCAGCATCCCGTTGAGCGCCGCGCCCAGCCTCCCTACCTCGGTGCCTGCGTCGTCCGGGCTGACACGGTCGGTCAGGTCGCCTGCCGTGATCCTGTCCGCTTCGGCCGCCATCGTCTCGATCGGGCGCATCCCGCGCCTCAGCACCAGCGCGACGCCGAGCCCGACGAGCAGCGCGGCACCGCACGAGCCGATGATAAGGATCAGCTCGAGCCTTCCCACGGTCTTGTTCAGGGCGGCCAGGCTGGTCGTGACGATGAGAGTCCCGCCGCCTTCGCGCACGGAGAGCAGCCGCAGTTCCGTGTGACCGTTGCTGCTGGCGACCGTAGCCCGGTGCTGGGGTGCGTTCAGCCAGCTCGTCTTCGCCGTCAGCGTCGGCCGAAGATTATTGTCGCCGATGACGATCGGCTTCCGTTTTGCTTTCTTGCCCCAGATGAACTCGACGTAGTACTGATCAAGCACGGCCGGCGTGAGGAGCAGGCGCGGGCCGACGAAGGCGAATCCAGGGCCGCCGGGTATGGCCTGGGGCTTGGCGTGCTTGACGAGTTTGGTGGTGGGCCTGGTGAACTGGAGATGGCCCTTGACTGTGCGGGCCGCCACGGCGTTTGGCGGCAGTTCGATCCGGTACGGCCGGTAAAGGCTGATTACCTGGTGCAGGGAGTTGTCGGTCTGGTTGAACAGGTAGCGCTTGAGTCCGGTCACGGCCGCGATATCGAAGGCGATCAGGGCTGTCAGGATGACTGCCAGCACCCCGGCCAGCACCCTGACGCGGAGCGGCGTTTTTCTCATGAGACTCCTGCCAGGTCGGCTTCGTGCTCTTTGGGCAGGCGGAGGCTGTAGCCGATACCGCGCTGAGTGTGGATCACGTCAGGTCCGTGCTGGGCGAGCTTGCGCCTCAGATAGGCCACGTATGTGGCGACGACCGTGCTCGACCCGCCGAAGTCGTAGTCCCACACGTGGTCAAGCAACTCGGCCCTGGTCAGAACCCGGCCAGGGTTCAGCATCAGAAACCTGAGCAGGCGGTACTCGGTTGGTGACAGTTCGATGAGGGCGCCGTCTCTGCGGACCTCGTAGCTGTTCTGGTCAAGCTCGATGTCGGCGAAGCCGAGCAACGCCGGTGCGTTGTCGCCCGGGCGTGCCCTCCGCAGGACCGTCCTGACCCTCGCCGCGAGTTCCTCGAGCCCGAAGGGCTTGGTGACATAGTCGTCGCCGCCGATCGTCAGTCCGGCAACCTTGTCTGCCTGCGTGTCCCTCGCGGTCAGGAAGATCACGGGAACGTTGTTGCCCTCGCCCCGCAGCCGCCGCACGATCTCGAAGCCGTCGGTGTCTGGCAGCATCACGTCGAGCACGATCAGGTCGAACGACCGGTCCCTGGCCATCCTGAGCGCCTGCGTGCCGGTCTCCGCCGTCGCCACGTCGAACCCGAGGAACCGCAGCGAGGCAGCGACCGCGTCCCTCAGGAAAGGCTCATCGTCAACGACGAGCAGTTCTCCCTGGTCAGCGCTATGTTCAACCATCGGACCACGCACCACTTTGTTCCTCGCCTGTGGCCTCATCCGATCACCTCATCCTGCGCCCCGCATTCGAGTCGCATGCGAGTTTCGTGTGAGCGCAGGCTACCCGCTGCAGGGGCTTGCCCTCCGCGCTCTCCGCGCGCGCTCCGCGCGGTCGGCGCGCGCCCGCGCGGTCGGCGCGCGCCCGCGCGCCACGTTTGCGACAAAAGCCCCAAACCAATCGGCACCACAGCATCGTTGACTCCCCGATGCTGTGGGCTGAGCTGCGCGGACAACATCGTTGGCTACCTGACGCTATTGGAGCAGCATCGAGGAGCCTTCGTTGTCGTCGGCACCGATGGCGCTAGCAGCATCGCTGGCTCTGTGTTGCTGTTCGGCGGCTGCTCCGTCCAGGCGAAGCAGGCCGGGTCCCCAGGGAATATGGGGTGATATGCCGGAAACCGGCCGCTAGTTTGGGTTAGCGGGTCAGTGCGCTGTCTGCCGCTCCGCCGTAGCGCTCGGCGGCTCGCCAGCAGTACCAGGTCAGCACCGAGCGGTATGGCCTGAACGGCTCGCCGAGCGGGTCAAGTTGCTTCGGCGTCGGGGTCGGGACGCCCCATCCGAGCCCGTAACCCTTACGGACACCGAGGTCGCCGACCGGCCAGATGTCCAGCCGCTGCAGTTGGAAGATCAGGAACATCTGCACGGTCCAGATACCGATCCCTGGCACGGTCGTCAGCCTTTCGATCAGCAAATCGTCTGCTTCGTCTCTGATCCCGACCGGATCGAGCGTCACCATCCCGTCCTCGACCTTCGCCGCCAGGTCACGCAGCGAGCTGACCTTCCGCGCTGACAACCCGGCGGCCCGCATCGCCTCTGGCGTCAGCGTCAGCAACTGCGCGGGAGTGACCTTGCCGTCCAGCGCGCTGACCAGCCGCCCGTGAATGGCAGCTGCCGCGCGGCCCGCGAGCTGCTGGTACACGACCGCTCTGAGCAGTGCCTCGAACGGGGTCTCTGACGACACGTGGATCTCTGGCAGACCGGTCTCCGCGACTAGGCGCCTGATCACCTGATCGCGCTCGGCCAGGACCTGAGCAGCCTTCGCCCAGGCCCGCACGTCAGCCGCCTTCTGCTGGTCACCGGACATATTTCAGTCTCCCACGTCCGCCGGGCTGACCCCAGCAACCAGACCCGAGCGGACCGCTGTACATGCCCTAGCGCGTCGCCAGGAGGCTTGCGAGCAACTCGGGTACGTCGGTGATGATGCCTTCGACGCCGAGGCGTACCAGTTCGGCGAGTTGCTCGGCCGGGTGATCAGGGTCGATGTCGCGGTACTCTACGTCGGCGGTGGTCCAGACGGGCTTGCCGAGTTCGCCCATGTGCTCGATCAGGGACGGCTGCGCGAAGATCCAGGGCGGCCAGAGCCTGATCAGGTCGGCCCCGGCCCGTGCGAACTCCTCGATGGCGCTTACGTCCGCGGGCTCGAACTCGGGACCTCCGACGAACGCGAGCGTGCGCAAGTTCGAGTTGAGGTGCCGGAAGTCGAGCAGGTCAGCGATGGTGCGCGGCCCGACGATTACGTCGCCGGCCGCGTCGTATCGCTCGGTCAGGCGGACTACCCGCTCGTTGTCGAGACCGCCGTCGGTCTTAATGTCGAGCAGGAGTTTCACCCCGGAGCCGCGAAGTTCGGCGAGCACTTCCTCATAGGTCGGAATGCGTTCGCCGCGCCCGGCGTCGAGCGCCTTGACCTCGGCCAGGGTCAGGCTGCCGACCGCGCCTGAGCCGTCCGTGGTCTTGTCGACGGTGTCGTCGTGCAGGATCACGATGTGCCCGTCGCGGGTGGTGCGGAGGTCAACCTCGATTGCGGAGAACCCGAGCGCCACCGATTGCCGGAAGGCGGCGAGCGTATTTTCAGGAAAGCCCGCGACCTGGCCGCGATGGGCTACGACGACGATGTTTCGGCTATTGGTCATACCTCATTACTACGTGTTGGTGAACACCCACAGGTTCTTCGCCGAACTGGGGATCGGGCGATAACCGTCAGGTGGCCCGGGTAGCCGGTATACCGCCAGGGGGTGCGGAACGTAGCAGCCAGACCGGATTGGACAGTGCGATGACATTCCCGTCGGAATTGACCACCTGCGTTCGCAGGAAGCTGCTTGTCGCGTTGCTGACCGACAGCTTGACCGAGCCTGATGCCAGCTTCGCTGCCGGGTAGGAGGCGATGACGTTGGTATTGGCCGTGAGGTCGGAAGTGCCGGCGTAGTCGACCTTCCCTTGCAGCACTTGCAGCGAGCCGCCCGACGGCAGCTTGGTCGCGGTCGCGGCCAGATTGCGGGTGGCGACCTTGGAGACGCTGACCGAGCCCATCGGGACAGTGCCGTCGACCAGCAGGTCCATGCTGCCGCGGTACCTGGAAAGCGACGCGCACCAGATCCGGCCCGCCGCCATCGCCGCCAGCAGGTCAGCCTCCCTGGTGCTCTTGGCCCACGCCGACGTGAACCAGTTGTTGCCGATCCCTGCCCAGTCCAGGCCGAAGTGGTCGTCGCTGGCGCCGTTCCCCGTCAGGAATACCGCGTTGCGCGACATGACGTCCCAGAGCGCGACGTGGTGCGCCAGATTGACGCCCTGCCGAAGGTGATAGCCGACCTCGAGCAGGTCGGCACCGAGCGCGGCCGGCGCGCCTGCCGTGGGCAGCAGCAGCTTGGCGACCTGGGTGAGGAGCGCGTTTTGCTGTGCGACCGGTAGCTGGGCCGGGTCCGCGTAACCGAACGGGTGGTTGTAACTGACCAGGCCGCCGGCCGCGTGGATCTGCGGGATGCAGGTCGTCTGCAGGTAGGTCGACCAGGTATTCCACGTGGTGTTCCCGTAGTCGGGGATCACGACGTCGCCGCCGAACCAGTTCACGTGCGGAAGCTGCCAGGACACTTCAAGTCCCTGGCGCTGCGTCACCGACGGGTACTTGGGCGCCAGCGCCGATTCCATTGAGATCTGCTGCTTGAGGAATGCCTCGCCGCTGACCTTGCGCGTGAACCTGAGATAATCGAAGTACCCGCTGACCGCGTCGCCGTAGCTGGCCGCGTTCAGCGTCAGCTCATACAGGCCGAAGTCCCTGTGGTCAAGGTCGGGCCAGATAGAGGCGATGTCGTCAGCCGGGGTCACCGTGACCGTGCCCCAGGGGTTGCCGCCGCCCGCCGGGGTGACCGGGATCGTGATCACGCCGGTGAGACCCTTCTTGACCCGGCTGGCCTTCACATCGGGCGGCACGAACCGGTAAGAGAGCACGTAGTTGCCTGCTGCCCGGCCGCCGCTCGCCTCGTGGTAGGAGGTGTTGATCAGCAGTTCCAGGTAGCCCTTGGACCAGCCGCTCTTGAGCAGCACGTCAATGGTCAGCGACTGCCCGGTGAGGTTGTCGCGGTAATTCCAGCTCGCTGGCTGGCAGTTCGCGTAGTAGCCGTACTTCGCCGTGTCGGTGCTCGTGCTTTTGGCGGCCAAGTGGAGACTGCTGCCCGCGACCGGGTCGCTGGGAGAGTACGGGGAGCTGACGATCCCGCCGGTAGAGGAGCTCGCCAGCGGCCCGCTCTCGACCTTGGTCCAGGTCCATGCCTTGCCCTGGCCGGTCGCGCCAGCTTCGCTGGTCAGGCTGGTGAAGTGCACGACCTTGCGATAGTCGATGCCGTCCATCCGGTGATCGTGGTCGGTCCACCACAGCACGTCGATCGCGTTCTTCGCGGCCTGGAACATCTGGCTGTCCATGGACCCGCTCTGCTCGCTGAACGAGGAGTGGATGTGCATGGCCATTGAGTACGCGGAGGTCCCGTCATCGGCGACGGCACGGGCCTGGGGCGCGCCGAAATCTCTGAAGATGGCGCCGGCGGCTGCCATCGCCGCGGTGGCGTGCATCACTTGCCGCCTGGACGGACCCTGATGATCGTCACACATGGGGTCAATGATGACAGCTATCTGGCTGACTTGCTCCGGGAGAGCCTACGCCGGGCAGTCGGGAGGATCGAACGTTCCGTCACGGGCCCCGGCCAGGAAAGCGGCCCATTCGGGGCCGGTGAACGACAACCTGGGACCCGACGGATCCTTCGAGTCTCGCACCAGCACGCTGGCTCCGACAAAAGCAACTTCCACGCAAGCACCGTCGGCGGACTGCTTGCTCTTGAGCCAGACGGCGTCCGTCGGTTCCAGGTCGGCCACGCGTCCTCCTCTGTCGAGGGCATGAAGTCTGCGCGATCGGATCGAGACCGTCGCCGCTGTTGCCAGCGCCCCCGCAGCTTGCCCAGGCATCATGAGCGCTGACCGCAGCGCCCGCCCTTAATAGATTTAGCAAGGGAAAGTTTAAGCGAACGGAGCGATACCGCCAACATGCACCGAAGGGCAGGCAAGCTTACCAACCTGGATTATAGAAGGGCAGGCTAAGCCATCTCGCTTGCGATCGTCGCCAGATACGCCGCCGACTGCTCAGGTCCGAGGGATAGCTTTCGCAACTGTTCGAACGTCTCGCGGTAAGTAGACGTCTCGTCAAGATCATCAGCGAAGATCAGGTCACCGCGCGGCTGCTCGAGGAAGAGCACGTCGTCATCGGCTCCATCGGCCAGCTCAAGGATGATGAACGGTGCTTGCATACCGGGGTGAAGGCCAGCGGTGAAAGGGATGATCTCCAAGGTCAGGTCCGGCCTATCGGCCAGGTCGATCAGATGCAGCAACTGGCGGTGCATTATCTGCTTACCGCCTACTTCCGCTCGGATAGCGGCTTCGTTAAGCACAAAATGCATAAGGGGCGAATTTGTTCTATTTAGTACTTCTTGTCGTCTTATTCGAATGTTCAGTAGTGTGTCGAGGCGCTTGTCCGATGCGGAGGGAGCGAATTGCGCGATAACTGTCTTCGCGTACTCCCTTGTCTGAAAGAGTCCAGGGACCATGAGCGGCTGGAAGCTCTGCATGCCCGAGGCTGCCGCTTCATGTTCAATGAACTGAAAGAACCGGGGAGACACCTCATCCTTGTAGTCGCTCCACCATGAGCGTTCCTTGGCCGCGCGAGCCAACGAGAGGAGTTCATCGGCGCGGATTGGGTCATCGATCTTGTAGAGCTGAAGCAGCGCCTTAAGGTCGTTGGTGGAGATGCCGGTGGAGCCGGCCTCGATTCGGATGATCTTCGAAGGCGACCAGTCCATCGCCTGGGCAACGGTCTCTTGAGTGAGCTTCGCGGCCTGGCGCGCGCTGCGGAGTTCTGCTCGCAGGCGTCTGCGCTGGACGACCGGATTTGGACCGTCCGCCATCCCGAATCACCTCTCACCACTTAGATCCCAGCCGCACCAGGGACCGGTTGGTTGCAGTCTGCCAGATAGCTGGCAGCCATCCAGTAATCGGCCGGTGACATGCCCATAACAGCCCGCTGCCATGCCCGCAGAAGCGAAAGCCTTGATCGTAATCAGATCCGGGTAGCGTGTCAACAGGTGTCAGTCTGCTACCTAGCATCATGACATCTTGCACTTCGCGACCTAGCATCGCATACTGCTACTGACAGCATAGTGGGAGGCAGTTTGGGGATTAAGCATCGGCAGAAAGCAGCACGGCCGATGTTCGCAGCATCGACCGTGCATAGTCACCAGACCGACCCGGAGAAGGAAGGCCAGCGATACAGATCATGTTACCTGCGTCGACAGCGAGCACAAGGATTCGCGGGAGATCGCACGATCTGGTTCCGCTAGCCGCCTTGAACTGAGCCAGTGAAAGGAGGTGCGGAAGTGGCTCACAATGCGGCACTCATCGTCCTCGCATTCGCGATTTGGATCGTGGCGTTCTGGCGGGAGGTCCTGAAGTTCGCGGTCTACATCACAGCGACCGCGGTCATCACCGGACTCGCCTACGGCGCCATCGTGGCCTGGCGCGATATGCACCAGTTCGTTCGCTGATTCGCAGAGCCTGCCGATCGGCCCGGCTTTGAGCGGTTCAGTTAAGCCGCGCGATCAACCGGTCGGCAGGTGCGCCCAGCCGCGACTAGTTCGAGGTGGCGACTCCCACGTTGCTCGCCCCCATCGGCCCGTAAGGTTGGTGAGTGTTAAACGAAACGAGGAACTGGAGCGAGCATGGCTGACTGGAACTCGGGGATCATCGAGGAGTTCCGTGCGAACGGCGGCAAGGTCGGCGGGCCATTTGAGGGCGCGCCGCTGCTGCTGCTGCACACCAAGGGCGCCAAGACCGGAGCGGAGCGGGTCAACCCGCTCATGTACCGGCCTGAGGGCGACGGGTTCGCGATCTTCGCGTCCAAGGCGGGCGCGCCGAGCAACCCCGACTGGTACTACAACCTGCTCGTCAACCCCAAGGTGAGCATCGAGGTCGGGACAGAGACCCGCGAAGCCATTGCCCGCGTCGCCGGCGGTGACGAGCGGGAGCGGATCTGGGCCGCGCACAAAGAGAACGCGCCGGGTTTCGCCGAGTACGAGAAGAAGACGGCTCGTCAGATTCCGGTCGTGATCCTTGAGCCTATTTCCTGAGGTCAGCCGCGAGCTTCGCGAGGTTCGGGGTGCCTAGCCCCGAGCCGGCGTTGTAGATGTGGCCTGGCGTGCCGGTGTAGTACAGGTTGCCGTTGTTACGGCTCGCCTGGTCGAGCGGGGTGAAGGGCGAGTTTTTCCCGGCGGCGAACCTGTACATGGCCGGGTTCCAGAACCCCGTCCTTCGCCCGAGCGCGGAGTCGATGAGGGCAGCGGCGCCGTTGAGCTGAGGCGCCACGAAGCTGGTGCCGCCCCAGCCGTCTTCGAGTGGAGCACCGCTGAAGCCCGTGAAGTACTCGGAGTACCCGGTGAACGGGTCGGCGTCGGTACTGAGATCGGGCGTGGCGCGGCCGTAGCCCCGCCCGGTAGTGACCGTCGGCGCGGGGTTCAAGGTCCACGCGGTCGGCAGGGTCAGTCCGCTGACCAGCTTGTCGTCGACGGGCGTGAGGTACTGCGTCGCGCTGAAGTTCAGCGCGTGCGGAGTGAGCAGCTGATATAGCGGCGTCCGCTCGTACATGCTGAAGCCGCCGCCGCTGCCGATCGGGTTCTGCGAAGCGAACGCCGCCTCTGACGAGGCGCCGAAGTCCGCGTAGTGCGGCCACAGCCAGTCCCAGCCCCACGTCCGCTCCGACTTGATCGTGACGGAGTCGGTCGCCGAGAGCGGGATCGTGCCTGGCAGCGTGGTGCCGCCCGCGGCAGTGACCCAAGGGCTGCTGTCCGGGTTGCCCGCCGAGAGGTTCGTCGTGCCGAGGTCTTCGGCCGCCGTGTAGGCACCGAAGTCACCGGCCGAGACGAAGGCCGTCTGGCCCTGTGCCGCGAGCTCAAGGAACGCCTCGTCGAAGCTGGTCGCGTACGCGGGCGACTCCGTGCCCGACTTGACCGCCGCCTCGATCGCGGTTTCCGACTCGCCCCAGCTCGCTGACACCGTGTCGGCGACGTTCTGGCTGGCGGCGGTGAAGAAGCCGTCGACGAAGCCGTAATCGGTGTTGGGCGCCTGGTAGACAACGATGCTGGCGCCCGGCGCGAGCGCACCAGACTGCTCGACGTCGAGCGTAGTCTCGCCTGACCCGGCGGCGTCGCTGACCGGTCCCGAGCCGCCGTCGACGTTGTCGAGCGTGATGCGGTCCGGCTTCGTGGACAGGTGCAGGACGTTCGACCAGAAATACTCGGGGTCGGAAGGGTTCAGGCTGGCCAGGGTGACGATGCCGATCGTGCGACCGCTGCCTGTCACACCCCCTGCGTAGAGTGCGTTCAGGTGGTAGCGCTTGGCGAAGTCGGCGGGAGTGAGGTTCCCGTTCTGGACGCTGGCCTTCCTGACGCCGTGGGCGACGGCCGGCGTCCGGATGGCGAGGCTGCCGGACGTCGGGTAGTTGCTCAGGCCGAGGACGGCGAGGACCGTGCGGGCGAGGCCGCGCGGTAGCAGCGGATCGCTGGTCGTGCCGTGGATGCGGAAGGAGCGGCGGGCGGGCTGGCCGTGACGGGCGGGGATCGCGGGTACCACGTACGACCGCTGCTTCACGGACAGGGCCGCGTTGAACTCGTCGGCCGTACCAGTCGCGGTGACGTCGAGGCCGTCGGCGAGGGCCGAGCTTGTGATGCCGAACTTGGCCAGATAGCGACGAAGGGAGGTGATGGCGGCGGGCGGCTGGCCGTAGCGGCGGGCGAACTGGGAGACCGACAGGTAACCGCCGGGCATGCTCGCCTCGACTCGCGCCTCGAGGGCGCCTGCGTTTCTGGCGCGGAGGATGAACGACACCGTCTCCGGGGTGCTGCCCGGCGTGAAAACGCCGGCGCTCTTCAGGCTCGCGAGGACAACGGCCCCGGCTCCTTGAGGCACCGCTGTTTCCGCTTGTGCCCGGGCAGCGCCGGCCATCGGCAGGGCGGCCGCGATCACGGCGGCGCATGCGGCAGTCGTCAGGGCGATGGTCGTTCTCACTACCTGGCCTCCACGGTGCGAGTCGATTACTCGGAGTGCAGGCCAGGCTAGTCGAGATTATGGTGTTTTCTGGTAGAAAAAACGCTTTTCGTTATTAATCAGCGACCATGGTGGCGGCTGCTCCCTTGTTCCAGATTCGCTCGCCCTGGTAGCCGCGAGCCACCATGGTGACGTACTGGTAGACGGCGTCCTCCTGGGGCGACAGTGGTCCTGGCTTGGCGTGGGGCGAGGTCAGGCCGCGCTGCACGGACTCGCAGGCGGTCCAGTCCTGGCGGTTCGTAAGGTCCCAGAAGTCGATCGCGTAGGTCGGGTCGAAGCCGGGCTTCGCGACGGCTTCAGGTGCGAACGCCCAGCTGCATTCGATCCTGGTCCTGTCCGCCGCGACCGGCAGCAACCGGTGCACCATGACGTAGTCGGGGTGCAGGCTGATCAGGACGTTAGGGAAGACGTTGACGTAGATGACCGTACGCAGGCCGGTCTTGTCAAGGCCACGAAGCGGCACGCCGTGGCTGGTGCCGTCGAGCGACATGGTGTCCATGCCGTCGCGTAGGTCCATGGTGCCGCCGACCCAGGTGCCCGCGAGGTCGTAGTTGTAGCCGCTCTTGGGCGGGCTTACCTTGCAGAGTTCGGGGTGGATTGAGGGGCAGTGGTAGCACTCGTGGTAGTTCTCGGTGAGGATCTTCCAGTTCGCCGCCGAGTCGTACTCGTGCGTGCCTGCGGTGACCAGACGGCTCATCTCGTAGGGAGCCAGGATCTCGTCCAG
>DATJLT010000216.1:0-6796 GCA_035509195.1 Streptosporangiaceae bacterium
CCTTCTGGCCGGTCACCGCGGATCAGGCGCGGGCCGGCGTGACCTCGTGGTCGCTGAACGGCAACCACGACATGTACAGCGGCGGTTTCGGCTACTTCGGCACGCTGCTTGCTGACCCGCGCTTCGTTCACCAGCGATCGCCGGACGGCAAGACGACCAGCTACTTCCGCCTGCGGTCGCCGTCATGGGACTTCGTCGGCCTGGATACCGCCTGGGATCCCGACGTGACCTCCTCTGGTGAGGTAGCAGTACTGCGTGACCCGCAGGCCGGCTACGTCGCCGGCGTCGCCGCCGGGTCGCGGCGCAAGCTCGTGCTGTTCAGCCACCACCAGCTCGTGTCCTTCTACGACAAGTCCGATCTCGGCCCCACGTTGCCTGGCGAGCTCAAGCCAGTGCTTGATGACAGCCGGGTGACGGCCTGGTGGTGGGGGCACGAGCACCGTGCGATCACCTACGAGGCAGCAGGGGGCGTACGGTTCCCCAGGTGCCTCGGCAACGGCGGCGTGCCGATCCTCCCCGATCCGAGCCCGCCAGCAGGCAGCACCCCGGTCATCACCTGGCACAGCACAAGGACCGTCCGTGAGGACGGCAGGAACTGGACCAGGTTCGGCTTCGCCGTGCTCGACCTCAGCCCTGAGCGCATCGACGTCGCCTACATCGACGACGACGGCCACGTGCCGCACACCGAAGCAGTCAGCTAACCCCGAGGTCCTCAAATGGGAAGATCGGGTGCGTCATACCACCGCTATTCTCCCGGCTAAGTAAACGAGGAGCCGCCTTGCGGTGAGATGCGCGCAATACTTGGGTATGCACGCCATCACGCCCGGTGAAGCGCCCGCCACCGGGACCGCGAGCAGGGCCGTCGTGTCTGTCATCGACGATCATCCGGACTTGTGCATTGGCGTGCTCGCAAGGCTGCCGCAGGTCAGCGCGATGTTCACGCCAGGGGTGAGCGCCGCGACCGTTGCCGAGTTCCTCGCCATCGAAGAGTCAGCGGCCGCGAGGTCGGACATCGTCCTTCTTGACCTCTCGCTCAAGGACGGCTCCGCACCGAGGGAAAACGTCGATCAGCTCAAGACCCGCGGTTACGCGGTCGTCATCTACACAGGAGAAGAGCGCCAGGAGCGGCTGCAGGGAACTCTTGGCCTCGGCGCCGACGCCCTCATACGCAAGGAGGAGGCGGAGTACCTCGAAGACGCGCTCCTCGCGGTGATCAGCCGCGACGAGGCCTGGGTCTCGCCGCTGATGGCCAACGTCGCGCTTGCCTCGTCAGGCCCGCACCTGTCCCCCGCTGAGCTGCAGGTCCTGCGGCTCTACGCGGTCGGCGTGGCGGCAAAGCAGATCGCGACGATCACCGGCTGCAAGGTGGAGACGGTCAAGACCTACCTGAAGCACGTCAAGGACCGCTACGCCGCTCACGGCGACAAGGTCTACACCCGCACCGACTTGCTGCGGGTGGCGCTGCGCGACCAGCACGTGCGGCCGGACTGGTGGCTGGACAAGGAGTGAGCGCGAAGGTGCAGGCCAGTGCCGTCCACTCGACAACGCTCGAACGGGCCTTCAGCCGGATCCTCGGCGTCGCCGCCCTGTTCTACGTGTTCCAGTTCTGGTTCAGCGCGATCACGGTCACCGGCCAGAGCGCGGGAAGCACGGTCGCCGATCTCGCGCTGACCGTCCTTCTCGTTTACCTGGCGGTCATCTGGCTCCTGCGCGGGCCGCCACTCCAGCGGGAACTCGACTGGCTCGCCGTCGCCGCCGCGATCTTGCTGCCAGTCTCCCGCCTGCTCGCGGCCCCACATGGCCAGTTCTCGGCCCAGGTCGCCTACCTGCTCGTGGCGTCCGTGGCCGATGCGTGGGCGGTGTTCTCCCGCAGGCTCGTCGTGCTCGTGCCTGTCGTGGTGACCGTGCTGGCCACCGGAGCCTGGCAGGTCTCCGGCGATGTGCGCAGCGACCTGCCGGTCGAGCAGTCGGTCGCCACCTTGGCCATCGCGGCCTTCGCCGGCCTCGCGGCCCGCATGATGCGGCAGGGAGCGAGAAAGGCCGACGAAGATGCGGCCAGCATCGCGCAGCGCATCGCCAGCCAGGACGCCGCCACCGCCGCCGAGCAGGCCGCACAGCGTGCCAAGAGCACGGTGCACGACGACGTGCTCAGCGTGCTGCGCGCGATCGGCGACGATGACAGGCGGCTGCCGTGGGCCGTGCTCGCCGCCAAGGCCAGGCAGGCCCGCCAGGCCATGGCCGGCCAGTTCAGCAGCGGCAGCGGCAGCGGCCTGCCTGGGGTCCTTCGGCAAGAGGCGGGTCAGCACGCACCTGAGCTGACCGTTCACCTCGATCTCAAGCTAGATCAAGACCTTGATCTGCCAGCCAGCCAGGGCGAGGCGATCAGGGCAGCGGTAGCCGAGTCCCTGCGCAACGTCGCACGGCACTCGGGTGCTGCCAGCGCCAGGATCACCGCACGGATGGCGGCAAGCGGCGGCGTCACGGTGACAGTCAGCGATCAGGGAGCCGGCTTCGATCCAGGCAGCATCCCCGCAGGGCGGATCGGCGTCAGGGAGAGCATCGTCGCCCGGCTGCGCCTCGCCGGCGGTACCGCCCACATCGCGTCTTTCCCCGGCCAGGGCACCACCATCGTCCTCGCCCTGCCGCCAGGCCGAGCCGAGCCTGACGAGGCGGAGCCCGACCCGGTAGCAACCGACCCGCTCGGCTGGGTGCGGCTGCTCGCGCCGGCACCGCAGCAGATCTTCCTCGGGTTCATGTTGCCGCCGCTGCTCAGCAGCCTGATCTGCCTGGGACTGCGCTGGCACGACCTGCGCTGGCCGGCCGTCGCGGTCGTCGCGTTCGCCGGCCTGTTCATCCTTACCGCCGCCAGCGCGACCAACGTCAGCCGGGCGGAAATGACCCGCTTCACGGCGATCGCGGAGATCTTCGCGCTGACCGCGTTCGTCGCGGCAGGTACGCTCGCCGTGGCGCCAGGCACGACCGATGCGTTCGCCTACTGGATCTCTGGCGAGAGCGCGGTCCTGATCACGGTCTTGTACTTCATCAGAGGGCCGGCCTTCGGCCTGACCGCGACCGCGCTCGACCTCGCGGCCCTGCTGACCGGCCTGTCCGTCACCGGCAGCGGCATCCCTCACGGGGCGTGGCTGAGCATCCTGGCCAGCCCCGTGCTCGGGGCAGGGCTCGGGCTCGGCTTCCGCCTCGCCTTCGGCGGCCTGTCGAAATACGCCAGGCGCCAGCTTGAGAATTACCGGGAGCACCAGCGCGCGCTGGCACGCGCCGAGGCCGTGAACCGGGTCGACACTGCCTCGCTCGAGACCGCGCGCCGCATCGCAGGCCCGATCATCGACCGCGTCGCCTCTGGCGAGGAACCGAGCAAGGAACTGCGGACCGCTGCCCGGCTGGCCGGCGATACGCTCAGGGACGAACTGCTGGCGCCGGCGTTCCTGAGCAGAGACCTGGCTGAGCGGGTCAGGGCGGCGCGGACAACGGGAGTCACGGTCACCGTGGACGTCGCGCGCGAGCACGCGTCACCGCTGGCCAGGGAGGCCAAGAAGCTGCTCGCGGCCGCGCTCGCGAACCTCAACGCGGTCACCGACGTGCGACTGCAGCTGCACGCTCCGGCGGGAGCGCATCCTGGTGCGCTCATGCTCCACGTCAAGGGCGCGGTGAAGGAAGACACCGCGCTACGCACGTGCGCCAGAGAGTGCGGCGCGCTGGTCAGCGATCTCAACGACCACGGCCTGCTCGTCTCGATCCAAGCCTGAACTTGCTCATAAAACCGACATAACCCTAAAGGGGGTATTGGCAGGTTCTCGCCGCGCGGCAAGACTCGGCATGATCCCCGGGGGGATGCTGATAGCGAGGCCCGGTCGTTAACCCGACCGGGCCTCGCTCTTATGCACAAAATAGACGGGTGAATCGGCTTCGCGACCGGCAGGAGATCAAGCTGGCCGCCGCTCTCTGGGCTGCGGACCGGCCGATGGCGGCGATCTGGTGGTCCATGCTTGGCTCGCGGGGAGTACTCCCCGCGGCCTTCTCCATTACCACCGGCGTCCTCGTGGCGGCGATCCAGCGGCACGGGGCCATCGCCGTGCCCCTCGGGATCGCTGGCGCCGTCTTCATCCTGCTTCAGGTCCTCGCTCCTCTCCAGACCTCGCTCAGCGCCAACCTCGGCGACCGCACGGCCGCGTTCTTGTATGACGAGCTGACGCGGGCCTGCGTCGAGGTGCCAGGCATCGGGCACCTCGAGGACCCGGAACTGGCCGCCGACCTCCAGACGGCCAGGGACTTCGATCGCGGCATCTCAGGCCCGCCGCTGTCGCTGTCGCTTGACTTCATAGCCACCGGCCTGGTCGACCTGATCGCCGGCTTCGCGCAAGCCGCCGTGCTGTTCGGCTTCGCGCCCTGGGCTCCCCCGGTGCTGGCCGGATCCTGGCTTGCCACGCACTGGCTGCTCCGCGAGAGCGGGGTCTGGAGAGACAGGAACACCGATGAGGTCAAGCACGCGCAACGCGATGCCGACTACGCCTACAGGCTCGCGGTTGACCCGCCTGCCGCGAAGGAGATCAGGGTCTTCGGCCTCTCCGACTGGGTGCTCGACCGGTTCATCGCGCGCAGGCGCCGGCTGCACCAGCTCCAGTACCTCGCGACCAGGATGCGGGAGCGCTCGGTGCTGGCCAGCCTGCTCGTGGTGCTCGCGGCCAACGGCCTGGTGTTCTGGGCGCTGAGCAACGCCGCGCTGCACCACCACCTCGGCATCGGCCCGCTGCTTGTCTACTCACAAGCGGCGGTCGGTACCGCGCTGATCGCGTTCGGCGGACTCAACTGGGCACTTGACGGGGCGGCTGCCCCCGTGGCAGCCGTCGCGCGGCTGAAGGCCGCGATGGCTGGTACCAGGACCGTCGCCTCTGGCGATCGCCCCGCCACCGGAATGCCCGCCGTCGGCATCACCTTCAAGAACGTCACGTTCGCCTACCCTGCTGCCCCTGGCCGCCCGGTGCTCGGGGGACTCACGCTGGACATCCCGGCAGGCAGTTCGCTCGCGATCGTCGGCCAGAACGGCGCGGGCAAGACAACGCTGGCCAAATTGCTCTGCCGCCTCTACGACCCCACGTCGGGGGTCATCGAGGCCGACGGCACCGACATCACCACCTTGGACCTGGACTCCTGGCGCAGCCAGGTCACGGCGGTGTTTCAGGACTTCGTGCGGTTCGAGCTGAGCCTGCGGGAGAACGTCGCGCCGCGCGGGGCACCGGAGGACGTGGTGCGTGGTGCGCTCGGCGAGGCCGGCGCAGCCGGCCTCGCCGAGCTTGACACGGTGCTTTCCAAGGGCTATTCGGGCGGCACCGACCTGTCAGGCGGCCAGTGGCAGCGCATCGCGCTGGCACGGGCCTTGACAGCCGTCAGGCTCGGGGCCGGCCTTGTACTGCTCGACGAGCCGACGGCTCAGCTCGACGTTCGCGGCGAAGCCGAGATCTTCGAGCGAGTGCTCGCCGCCACCCGCGACCGGACGACGATCCTGATCTCGCACCGGTTCTCGACCGTCCGCCAAGCCGACCGGATCGCGGTTGTCGAGGACGGCGTCGTCGCCGAGCTTGGCAGCCACGATGAGCTAATGGAGCTTGGCGGGCGGTACCACACGATGTTCTCCCTGCAAGCGCAGCGTTTCGCGACCGGGACGCCGGAGGAGGGCGAGGAGGAGGTGGTCTTCGATGTCCTCGGCTAGCGGCACCTTCGAAGACACGGCGATCGACGAACTGCCGCCCGCGCTGCGCTCGATGTGGCGCCTTTGCCGACTCGGCTTCGAGTACGAGCCTGCGCTGATGGGCGTCGCCTTCGTGCTCACGCTGGTCGCCGCAGTGCCAGACGCGCTGCTCGCGCTCTGGTTCAAGCTGCTCGGCGAGGGCCTGCTCGAGCACCGGCCCACGCTGCTCTACGTCGCGGCGGCCGGGCTCGGGGCGTCGGCCGTGGCGACGTGGTTCCTGCAGACCGTGTCGACCAGGCTGCAGCGCCGGTTCAGGGACAAGGTGACGATCGCGCTCGAGTCCCATGTCGCCCGGCTGCAGGCCAGCGTCACGACCATCGCCCACCAGGAGCGCCCCGAGTACCTTGACCGCCTCTCCGTGCTCCGCGACCAGGTGTTCACCCTCGACCACATGTACATGTCGGTGTTCTCGACCGCCGGCTGGATCGTCAGGCTCGCGGTCACGATCACGCTGCTGGCAACAGTCAGTCCTGTGCTCATTTTGCTGACCGTCTTCGCCCTTCCGACCGTCGCGGTGACCTCGTGGCGCCCGGTGGTCGAGCGAGAAGCACAAGAGCAAGGCGGGCAGGCCGACCGGCTGGCCAGGCACCTGTTCCTGCTCAGCACGACCGCCTCGTCAGGCAAGGAGATCCGCGTACTCGGCACCGGCCGTGACCTCGCCGCCCGGCGAAGGAGCGCCTGGGAGCAGTGGTACGGGCCGCTCGCGGCCGCGCGGACCCGGTCCTCTGCCTGGTACGCGGCGGGCTGGGCGATCTTCGCGGCCGCCTACGTCGGAGCGATCGTGCTGGTCTCCGCTGGCCCGCACGCCTCGGCCGCTTCCGCGATCCTCGTGCTCGCGGCCGGTGCACGGCTGTCCTCCTACGTCGGCGCGACCGTGGGCGAGATCGGATTCCTGCGCGGCATCTGGATGGACGGGTCGCGGCGGCTCGCCTGGCTCGAGGACTACGCGGCGCGAGCAGCCAGGGAGGCCGACCAGCCCGCGCCTTCGCGTATCACAGAAGGCATCAGGTTCTCCGGCGTCACGTTCCGGTA
>DATJLT010000217.1:0-5929 GCA_035509195.1 Streptosporangiaceae bacterium
CTCGCGGCCAGAGGGCCGCGGGCGCAGCTGACGGCCGGCGCTGGTCCCCAGGCGCCGGTGGCTGGCAGCCCGTGGCCAGGTAGCCCCGCGTAGCCCGCCCGGGCGGTGACTTACTTCCCTGGCGGGGTATGAGATCTCGCATTGGTAATGTCGGGCATTGGCGAGGCCGCTGCGGCCCGCGTGAGATCTTGGAGGAAACGTGGCTGCCGACCTCGCGAGCATAACGGGACTGAAAGCGCCGACCGGCCTTCTGATCGGCGGCCAGTGGTCACCAGGGCGAGCCGGGCTGCTGGAAGTGATCGATCCGGCGACCGAGGACCCGATCGCCGAAGTAGCCGATGCGACCGCAGACGATGCTCTCGACGCGGTCTCCGCCGCGTACCAGGCGCTGGCCGGCTGGGCCGCGACGCCGCCACGGGTGCGCGGTGAGTGCCTGCGGCGCGCCTACGAGCTGATGATCGCTGACGCGGAAGCACTGGCGCGCCTGATGGTAATGGAAAATGGCAAGGCGCTGCGAGACGCCAGGGCGGAGATCACCTATGCCGCCGAGTTCTTCCGCTGGTTCGCTGAAGAGGCGGTGCGCATTGACGGCAAGCTGTCCTTGGCCCCTTCAGGCGCGAACCGCATCCTGGTGCAGCACCAGCCTGTCGGCGTCGCCGTGCTCGTCACGCCATGGAACTTCCCCGCGGCTATGGCTACGCGCAAGATCGGCCCTGCGCTGGCGGCTGGCTGCACGGTAGTGCTCAAGCCGGCGAAGGAGACCCCGCTCTCCGCGCTGGCCGTCGCCCGCATCCTGACCGAGGCCGGGGTGCCGGACGGCGTGGTCAACGTAGTGCCGACCACCAAGCCGGGTCCGGTTGTCGGCGCCATGCTCGCTGATCCGCGAGTCCGCAAGCTTTCATTCACCGGCTCAACCGAGGTAGGCAGGACGCTGCTGCACACGGCGGCTGACACCATCACCAACTGCTCGATGGAACTCGGCGGCAACGCGCCGTTCCTTGTCTTCGCCGACGCCGATGTCGATGCCGCAGTCGACGGGGCGATGATCGCCAAGATGCGCAACGGCGGCGAGGCGTGTACCGCCGCTAACCGGTTCTACGTGCACAACGCGGTCGCGCACGACTTCACGGGGAAACTGGCCGCGCGGATGGCCGCGCTGAATGTCGGGCCCGGGCTCGAAGACGGCGTCGATCTCGGCCCGCTGGTCAACGCCGACACCAAGTCGAAGGTCGCGACCTTGGTGGAAGAGGCGACGAGAGACGGCGCCCGCACGGTGACGGGCGGCCGCGCGCCGGACAGGCGCGGGTACTTCTACGCGCCGACCGTGCTCGACGAAGTGCCGGTGACCTCGGGGATACTCGGGGAGGAGATCTTCGGACCGGTAGCCCCTGTTGTCAGGTTCAGCGACACCGACCAGGCGATCGCGATGGCTAACGGCACCGAGTACGGACTGGTTTCCTACCTCTACACCGCTGACTTGCGAAGAGCGCTCCAGGTCGCCGAGGCTCTCGAGGCCGGCATGGTCGGCATCAACAGGGGCGTGGTCAGCGACCCCGCTGCCCCCTTCGGCGGAGTCAAGCAGTCAGGACTCGGCCGCGAAGGCGGTCACGAGGGACTGCTCGAGTTCACCGAAACCAAGTACATCGCTGTAGATTGGTAGCACAGTGGACAGGCGGATCTTCGGGCTCGAGAACGAATACGGCGTTACCTGCACGTTCAGGGGCCAGCGCAGGCTGTCCCCTGACGAGGTAGCGAGGTACCTGTTCAGGCGGGTCGTCTCCTGGGGCCGGAGCAGCAACGTGTTCCTGCGCAACGGCGCCAGGCTCTACCTGGACGTCGGCAGTCATCCCGAGTACGCCACGCCCGAGTGCGACAGCCTCGTCGACCTGGTTACCCACGACAAGGCAGGCGAGCGGATACTCGAAGGACTGCTCGTGGACGCCGACCGGAGGCTGCGCGAAGAGGGCATCGCCGGCGATATCTACCTGTTCAAGAACAACACCGACTCGGCGGGCAACTCCTACGGCTGCCACGAGAACTACCTGGTCGCCCGCCACGGCGAGTTCGGGCGGCTGGCAGACATCCTGATACCTTTCCTGGTCACAAGGCAGATCATCTGCGGCGCCGGCAAGGTGCTGCAGACTCCGCGCGGCGCCGTCTACTGCGTGAGCCAGCGCGCCGAGCACATCTGGGAAGGCGTCTCCTCTGCCACGACGAGGTCACGCCCGATCATTAATACCCGCGACGAGCCCCATGCCGACGCCGAGCGATTCCGCCGCCTGCACGTCATCGTGGGCGACTCGAACATGAGCGAGACCACGATGCTGCTCAAGGTGGGCACCACTGACCTCGTGCTGCGCATGGTCGAAGCGGGCACGATGATGCGTGACCTGACGCTGGAGAACCCGATCAGGGCGATCAGGGACGTCAGCCATGACATGACGGGCCGCCGCAAGATCAGGCTCGCCAGCGGCCGAGAGATGAGCGCGCTCGAGATCCAGCACGAGTACCTTGCCAAGGCGCGCAGCTTCGCCGACGCCAGGGGAACGGACAAGATCACCAGCCAGGTACTCGAACTCTGGGAGCGCGCCGTGCGCGCGGTCGAGACCGGTGACCTCGACCTGGTCGCCCGCGACATCGACTGGGTTACCAAGTACCAGCTCATCGAGCGTTACCGCACCAAGCACGACCTGCCGCTCTCCTCTCCGCGGGTCGCGCAGCTTGACCTGGCCTATCACGACGTGCACAGGGGCCGCGGCCTGTACTACCTGCTGCAGAAGCGCGGTGCCGTCGAGCGGATCTGCAACGACCTGGCGATCTTCGAGGCCAAATCGGTGCCACCGCAGACCACGAGAGCCCGGCTGCGCGGGGATTTCATCCGCCGGGCACAGGAACGGCGGCGTGACTTCACCGTCGACTGGGTGCACCTGAAGCTCAACGACCAGGCGCAGCGGACCGTCCTCTGCAAGGACCCCTTCCGGTCCGTCGACGAACGCGTCGAAAAGCTCATCGCCGGCATGTAACCCGGTTCCGATCCCCTGAATCCGGGGTTTGAGGGCGAGATTCACCTACAAACCCCGGATCCAGGGACTGCCCGCCTGAGCGTCCCCCAGGCCGTAGAGTCTGCGCTGACGGGCTTGGCGGAGGGTCGGGGGACCATGATCACGCCGGGGGAGCCGGAGGTTCATGGCAGCGGGGGCACCTCGCTGCTGTTCTGGCGACGGCCGGGGCGCACGGCTTTTGCCAGGGCCGGCCTGCTGGCCGGGGCTGCCTGCGTCTGGGCGGTCGCCGGGATCACGCTGCTCGTGTGCTACCTGCATGTCGCGAGCAGCACGCCGGTGACCTCAGACGGGGCGTCAAACGCGCTTCAGGCATGGGACATGCTGCACGGGAACCCGCTGCTGCGCGGGTGGCAACTGTCCGACGTGTCGTTTTACACCACGGAACTGCCGCAGTACCTGGTGCTCGAGCGGTTGCTAGGGCTCACGCCCCAGGTGGTGCACGTGGCCAGCGCGACGACGTACACGGTACTCGTGCTGCTCGCCGCGCTGATCGCCAAAGGGCGCGCGACCGGGCGTGAAGGGCTCTCACGGTGCCTGGTCGCGGCGGGAATCATGCTCGCGCCGCAGGCAGGCAACGGCATCGCGGTCCTGATGGGCTCCCCAGATCACACCGGCAGCACGGTGCCGGTGCTGCTGGCCTTTCTGCTGATCGACAGGGCCGGGCGGCGATGGTTCGTCCCGGCAGCGGCAGGCCTCATCTTGTGCCTGGCCATCGTCGCGGACAGCATCGTCATGTACACGGGCGTGTTTGCTGTCATCGTCACCTGCCTGGCACGGATCTACCATGCCAGGTTCCTGAGGGCTCACCGCACGAGGTGGCGCGACCTGTCGTTCGAGTTCGCGCTGGCCGGAGCCGCGCTGGGCGCGGTGCCTGCGGCGGCGGGGCTTCTGCGCCTGATCAGGAGCGCGGGCGGATTCCTCGTCTGGCCGCTGCCGACCACCCTGGCCGCCCCCTCCGATGCGCCCAAGTACCTGATGACGACAGGGAGAGGCCTCCTGCTGCTGTTCGGCGCCAACTTCTTCAGCCACAACGCGGGTTTCGTGGCCGCGCTCGCGGCCGCTCACCTGATCGGCCTGGTGCTGGCAGCCATTGCCACGTATCAGGTGATCAGGCACTGGCCTGCGATGGACTTCGCCCCGCAACTCCTCGCCTCTGGCCTGGTGATCGTGCTGGCCGCCTTCGCTCTGGGCACGCGGGCTGACAGCCTGCTCAGCGCCAGGGACATCGCCGCCGTCCTCCCCTTCGGTGCCGCGCTGGCCGGCCGCGTGCTCGCCGGCCGCCTGGCCGGCATCCGGCTGTTCCCGGCCCTCGCCGTGGTGCTGGCCGGCTACCTGTGGAGCCTCGGCCGGGTGGTGACGCTGCCACCCGCGCCGGCCGAAGGCGCGGAACTGGCACCCTGGCTGGCCGCGCACGACCTTGACTACGGGCTGGCCGGGTACTGGAACGCCAATATCACCACCCTGGACACGGGCGGTGCTGTGGTGCTCCGTTCTGTGCTGGCCGACGGGAGCCAGATCACCGGCGATTACTGGGAGGTGCGATCACGCTGGTACAACCCGAAGGCTCACGACGCCAACTTCATCGTGCTCGTACCAGGCCCGCCCGGCTTCAAGCGCTACCCGACCGTCGGGTCGGTACGAGCAACGTTCGGGCAGCCGTCGCGCATCTATGACGTCGGGGACTACACGGTTATCGTTTACGCGAAGAACCTGCTGACTTACCTGGTCAAGGGCGCACCGCCCGCTCCGAGGACCGCGCCAGGCACCCCGGTGCCTCAGCCGTTGCCAGGGCCGGGCCATCCCGGTGAATGACCTGCGGAGAACCTGAGCGTTTGCTCTTAACTCGCAGAAGGTTCGTGCGCTCGTGCGCTGGCCGATCAATACGTACTCGCGAAGCCGGTAGGCTGTCCAAACCGACGTTCCCGACTCTGAGGATTCCCATGCGACGTGTGGCCGTGGCGCTCATCGCCCCGATCGCCATTACCTCCGCGCTGCTGGCCGGCTGCGGCAGCTCGGGCACTGCCAGCACCGCGAGCGCGGCCGGCGGCACCAACGGCACGGTCAAGGTCACCGGTGCCGCGGGCAAGTCACCGACGATCGTGATCCCTTCCGCCAAGCCCAGCTCAAGCCTGGTCACCAAGACCCTGATCAAAGGCTCAGGCCCGGTTCTCGCCTCGACCGACTCATACCTGGCGAATTTCCAGGTGTACGTCTGGCGGGGGAAGACGCACAAGCTGGTGTACTCCAGCTACACGAGCACTCCAGAAGTGCTCCCCGTGACCATCGGCCTTTCCGGCCTGCAGAAGGCAATGGCAGGCGCGCACGTCGGTAGCCGGGTGCTGGCGGTACTGCCGCCTAAGTACGGTTACGGCACCCAGGGGAACTCGCAGATCGGCGTCAAGCCGACCGACACCATGGTCTGGGAAATCGACGTGCTCCAGGCGTTCGGCGAGAACGAGGGCGCGACCGGCAAGCAGATCACCAATGGCGGCGGCACCCTGCCGAAGGTCACCACGCAGACGACAGGCGGACCGACGATCTCGATCCCGAAGAGCTCGCCGCCGAGCAAGCTGGTCGTGACGACCCTGATCAAGGGCACAGGCGCCCCGGTCAAGTCCGGGCAAGCCATCGTCGTCAGGTACGTCGGCTCGATCTGGCGCACGGGAAAGGTCTTCAACGACAACTGGCCGACCACGCAGGAGCCGAGCACGCCGCCGAATGTCTTCCAGCTCGGGCAGCTCATTCCCGCCTGGAACACCGGCCTGGTCGGAGTACCTGTCGGCAGCCGCGTGATGCTCGTTGTCCCGCCTGCGGAAGGCTACGGCAAGACCGGCCAGTCCTCCGCCGGCATCAAGGGCACTGACACC
>DATJLT010000218.1:0-9622 GCA_035509195.1 Streptosporangiaceae bacterium
CACGCTGCTCGACTACTTCCCCGAGGACTTCTTGCTGGTCATCGACGAGTCGCACAACACGGTGCCGCAGATCGGCGCCATGTACGAAGGCGACGTGTCGCGCAAGCGCGTGCTCGTGGAGCACGGGTTCCGGCTGCCGAGTGCGATCGACAACCGGCCGCTGACGTGGGAGGAGTTCGGGGAACGCATCGATCAGACGCTCTACCTTTCCGCGACGCCCGGCCCCTACGAACTGCAGCGCGTCGGTGGTGACGTGGTCGAGCAGGTGATCAGGCCTACCGGGCTCATCGATCCCGAAGTCATCATCAAGCCGACGAAGGGTCAGATCGACGACCTGGTGCATGAGATCAGGCTCAGGTCGGAGCGCTCAGAGCGGGTGCTGGTCACCACGCTGACCAAGAAGATGGCGGAAGACCTGACCGATTACCTGCTTGAGCTCGGCATCAGGGCCAGGTACCTGCACAGCGAGGTGGACACCTTGCGGCGGGTGGAGCTGCTGAGGGAACTGCGGCTCGGCGAGTACGACGTGCTCGTCGGCATCAACCTGCTCAGGGAGGGCCTTGACCTGCCCGAGGTGTCGCTGGTCGCGATCCTCGACGCGGACAAGGAGGGCTTCCTGCGTTCTGGCACTTCGCTGATCCAGACGATCGGCAGGGCCGCACGTAACGTGTCAGGTCAGGTCCACATGTACGCCGATCAGGTCACTCCTTCGATGAGCAAGGCCATCGACGAGACCAACCGCCGCCGCGCCAAGCAGATCGCCTACAACCTTGAGCGCGGCGTCGATCCCCAGCCGCTCCGCAAGCGGATCGCCGACATCACGGACCAGCTTGCCAGGGAAGACGCCGATACAGAAAAGCTGCTCGGCGGCGGTGGCCGGCGCCAGAGCCGCGGCAAGGCGCCGGTTCCCGGCATGGCCGCGCGGGCCAGGGCCGCCGCCGCCGCGGGCGGCGTCTGGAACGCCGAAGGCGAACCCGGTCACGGAGGCGCCGCGAGGGACGACCTGATCGCCCTGATCACCGCGCTCACGGATCAGATGCATGCTGCCGCAGCCGAGTTGCAGTTCGAGCTTGCCGCCCGTTTCAGGGACGAGATCAGGGAGCTGAAGCAAGAGTTGCGCGGCATGCAAGCCGCCGGCGTCTGACCGTGCGGGGCGGATTCCGCGCTAAGATCCCCCGGTCCCGGTCCCGGTCCCAGGCCGCGCAGCCCGGCCAGCAGCATCGGATGTCCAGCGATGCTGTCCGCCGGGCCCCGGCTACAGCATCAAAGTCCCGGCGATGTCACCCGCACAGCATCAGCTGTCCATCGTTGTCGTCAGATCCGCCCGGCCAGCAGCAACGCAGAGCCATGGATGCTGCTTGTCCCGGCATTTGCCTCCGCCGCCCCGGCCCGGCCTCATGCCCCGAGCTTCCCCGCCCCCGCGATGCAGTCGGCGCGGGGAGTCCTGCGCGGGGCGTTCGCTGTTGGTACACACGGTGTCACGGGGCGTGCCGGCTCCGTTCACCCTGACGGCGTAAGGTCTTAGTCGTGCTTCTGAGCCTCGCCGCAGCGCTGGCCGCGGCGTTCTGTTACGGCATCGGGGCAGTGATGCAGGCCATCTCCGTGCAGGCCGCGTCGCGGCGTCCCGTACTTGAGGCTGCCGGGGTCGCTGGACGCGTCGACCCGAGCCTGGTCATCAGGATGTTCAGGCAATGGCCTTTCGTGGTGAGCCTGCTCATAGATTTCGTCGGTTTCATCTGCCAGCTCATCGCGCTGCGGCGGCTGCCGATCTTCGAGGTCCAGGTGATCATCGCCGCCAACCTTGCGGTAACGGCGGTGTTCGCATCCTGGCTGATGCATACCGTGCTGAGCGTCCGCGAGTGGGCTGCCGTGATCTCGGTCGTCGTCGGGGTCGGGCTGCTCGGCTCTTCGGCCGGAGCGGAAGGCGCGAAGACGGTCGGCATCGACTTTCACCTGGCACTGATCGCGGCGCTGGCAGGCATCGCGGTCGCTGGAGTGCTAGCGGCCAGGCTGCCTGGCGAGTTCAGGACGCCGGCCCTCGGCGCGATCGCCGGGCTGGGGTACGGAGTGCTCGCGATCTGCGCCCGCATCTTGCCTGGCTTCACCCCGGCGGTCCTGATCAGGTCGCCGGCCGCCTACACGCTGGCCGCCGCGGGGATCATCTCCTTCATGCTGTACGCCTCCGCGCTGGAGAGCGGCAGCGTCACGGTTGCCACTGCGGCCGTGATCCTGCTTGAGACCGTGCCGCCCGCGCTGATCGGCGTTCTTTTCCTTGGTGACAAGACCAGGCCAGGCCTGGTCGGCCCGGCCATCGCGGGTTTCATCATGGCCCTGGTCAGCGCGATCGCCCTCGCACGCTTCGGCGAGGCCGGGGTAAGCAAGGAGTCAGGGCCAAGCAAGGAGTCCGGGCCAAGCAAGGAAGCCGACGCAGGCACCAGCACCAACAGGCCCAGTCCGCTCGGCGAGATTACTGATGGTTCGGCACCGGAAAAGTCCGCAGAAGACGGACAAGCCGGCTCAGGTGAGCAGCTTCCCTCTGGGCGCCAGACCTAGGCGCGCGGTAGCCCGTAACCCACCTACCAGCGGCCCCTTGCGTCGCTGCAGGTCAAAGCGACACCTTCCTGATATTCTGATACCCCGTGGGCTGGCGGGGTCGACGCCGCCGGCACGGACACGGGAGCCGATTTGGCGACGTCTGCACGATCAGTCTTGACCACGCACGTCTTCGTGACCGGGGGCGTGGCCTCGAGCCTCGGCAAGGGACTTACCGCCTCCAGCCTGGGTCGCCTGCTTAAGATGCGCGGCCTGCGGGTCAGCATGCAGAAGCTTGACCCTTACCTGAACGTTGATCCTGGCACGATGAACCCGTTCCAGCACGGCGAGGTCTTCGTGACCGACGACGGCACGGAGACCGACCTCGATGTCGGACACTACGAGCGTTTCCTTGACACCAGGCTGCCCGGCTCGTCGAACGTGACGACCGGGCAGGTCTACTCAAGCGTGATCGCCAAGGAGCGCCGCGGTGACTACCTGGGGGATACCGTCCAGGTCATCCCGCACATCACCAACGAGATCAAGAGCCGCATCATCGAGATGGGCGGTACCGAAACGGATGTGGTTATCACCGAGGTCGGCGGAACCGTCGGCGACATCGAGTCGCTGCCGTTCCTCGAGGCGATCAGGCAAATCAGGCACGAGATCGGCAGGGACAGGTGCTTCTTCCTGCATGTTTCTCTCCTGCCTTACATCGGGCCAAGCGGGGAGCTTAAGACCAAGCCAACGCAGCACTCGGTCGCCGCGCTCCGCAGCATCGGCATCCAGCCAGATGCCATCGTCTGCCGCTCCGACCGCCCGATCAGCGGTGGCCTCAAGCGGAAGATCAGCCTCATGTGCGACGTGGACGAGGAAGCGGTCGTCTCAACCCCCGATGCGCCGTCGATCTACGACATCCCGAGGATCCTGCACTCAGAAGGCCTCGATGCCTACGCGGTAAGACGGCTCGGCCTGCCGTTCCGCGACGTCGACTGGAGCGACTGGGACGAACTGCTTGGCCGGGTGCACCGCCCGGCCAGGTCGGTCACGATCGCCCTCGTCGGCAAGTATGTGGACCTCCCTGACGCCTATCTCTCGCCCGCAGAAGCACTAAGAGCGGGTGGTTTCGGCAACGACGCGAAGGTCGACATCCGGTGGGTGCCAAGCGACGATTGCCAGACCGCCGAAGGCGCCGCACGCAGCCTCGATGGTGTGGACGGCGTGCTCATTCCTGGCGGTTTCGGAGTGCGCGGGATCGAAGGCAAGATCGGGGCGGTGAGGCATGCCAGGGAGAACAACATCCCTGTGCTCGGTCTCTGCCTCGGCCTGCAGTGCATGGCGATCGAGCTAGCTAGGGACGAGGCGGGCCTGGAAGGCGCGAACAGCGCGGAGTTCGACCCGCTCACGCCGCATCCTGTGGTCGCCACGATGGCCGACCAGGAAGACGTCGTCGCCGGCGAGCGGGACATGGGAGGCACGATGCGGCTCGGCCTCTACCCGGCGGTGCTGGAAGAAGGCAGCCTGGTCAGACGGCTCTACGGCGAGGAGATCGTGCACGAGCGGCACCGGCACAGGTACGAGGTCAACAACGATTACCGCACCGAGCTCGAAGCAGCCGGACTGATCTGCTCGGGACTCAGCCCGGATGGCCGCCTGGTGGAATTCGTGGAGTTGCCGCAGGACGTGCACCCGTTCTTCGTCGCCACGCAGGCGCACCCCGAGTTCCTCTCCCGTCCGACCAGGCCCCACCCGCTGTTCAGCGGCCTCATCGCCGCCGCCATCGAGCGATCAAGGAGCCGCCCGGCATCGGCAGGCCAGTCTGTCTCGGCCGTCACGAGCGGCCGTTCGGTAGCCAGCGCGTGAACGCCCATCCCGAGCGGGCACCCGCATGGCTGACAGACAAGGCAGAAACCTGGCCCGTACTGGACAGCGAGCGCATAGCGAGCACCAAGGTCGTCACGCTCAGGCAGGACACGGTCCAGATGCCAGACGGCGGGAATGCCAGGCGCGACGTGGTAGAACATCCGGGTGCGGTGGCCGTCCTGGCACTGGACGAGGCCGGGCAGGTGCTTCTCATCAGGCAATACCGGCACCCGGTTGGCCGCCTGCTATGGGAAATCCCTGCCGGGCTGCGTGACGTTCCTGGTGAGCCGCTTGAGAAAACTGCTCAGCGCGAGCTACTTGAGGAGGCCGGTTACGTGGCCGCAGACTGGCATGTGCTCGCAGACGTATTCTCATCGCCAGGAATAAGCAGCGAGCGGCTCAGAATTTTCCTGGCCCGAGGGCTGACCAAGGTACCCGACGCGGAACGCGATTACGTTCCCAGCGATGAAGAGGCGTATCTAGTGACCGAGTGGGCACCGCTCGACGCTGTCGTCTCTGCCGTACTTGCGGGGGAGCTGCACAACGGTGTGACAGCGATCGGGGTACTTGCGGCAAACGCGGCGCGGAACGGCGGCTTCGCCGGGCTGCGCGGAACTAACGCACCGGAGCGCTAGGAAGGAAGCAGGGGCATGAAGGTCGGCATTCCCAAGGAGATCAAGAACCACGAATACCGCGTCGCGATCACGCCCGCCGGCGTGCACGAACTGGCTCGGGCAGGGCACGAGGTCTTCATCGAGCAAGACGCGGGCGCCGGCTCGGTGATTCCCGACGCCGACTTCGTGAGCGCAGGGGCGACGATCCTTGCCACTGCCGATGACGTCTGGCAGACCGGAGACCTGATACTGAAGGTCAAGGAGCCCGTGGCAGAGGAATACCACCGAATGCGCCAGGACCAGGTGCTTTTCACTTACCTGCACCTGGCGGCGTCGAAGGACTGCACTGACGCGCTGATGAAGTCGGGCACGACGGCCATCGCCTATGAGACCGTGCAGCTTCCTGATGGCTCGCTCCCGTTGCTCGCGCCCATGTCGGAGGTAGCCGGCCGGATGGCGCCGCAAGTCGGCGCCCACTGTCTCCAGCGAGACGGTGGCGGCCGCGGCGTGCTGATGGGCGGCGTCTCCGGCGTGTACGCGGCGAAGGTGGTCGTGCTCGGAGCGGGAGTGTCTGGCATGAACGCGGCGGCTATGTCCCTCGGCATGCAGGCCGAGGTGCTGCTGCTTGATAAGAACATCGGCAGGCTGCGCTCGGCCGATGCCATCTACCAGGGCCACTGCCAGACCGTCGCGTCCAACATCTACGAGGTCGAGCGCGCGGTTATCGACGCCGACCTGGTGATCGGCGCGGTGCTCGTGCCGGGAGCCAAGGCACCCATGCTGGTCAGTAACGAGCTTGTGTCGCGGATGAAGCCTGGCTCCGTGCTGGTCGACATCTCGATCGACCAGGGCGGCTGTTTCGAGGATTCCCACCCCACGACGCACGCCCACCCGACCTACCGTGTCCACGATTCGGTCTTCTACTGCGTCGCCAACATGCCTGGTGCGGTGCCGCATACGTCGACCTACGCACTGACCAACGTGACCCTGCCCTACATCATGGAGATCGCCAAGTTCGGCTGGCGCGAGGCGCTCAGGCGCGACCCGTCACTCGCACCCGGGCTGAACACCCACGATGGCGCGATCACCTGCGGGCCCGTCGGCGAAGCCCACGGCTTGCCCGTGGTCTCGCTGTCCGAGATACTCCGCTGACCTCAGTTTCCGCCGCAGTCCGCCGGTACCTCGATCATCTGGCCGTCGAGCGCGGGCTGTCCGCCCACACCCTTGAGGCCTACCGCAGGGACCTGGCCAGGTATGCCGGCACGCTTAAGGCATCTGGCCGCACGGAGATCGGCGCGGTCGAGACGGCCGACGTGGCCGGTTACCTGGCCGGGCTACGGTCAGGAGATGAGGAGCACGCACCGCTGGCGGCGAGTTCGGCGGGCCGTGCCGTGGTAGCGGTGCGCGGGCTTCACGCGTTCGCGCTGACCGAGGGGCTTGCTGCCACCGACCCGGCGAAGGCGGTGCGCCCGCCCGCCGCGCCCCGCCGCCTGCCGCATGCGATCTCGGTACCAGAAGTGACCAGGCTTCTGCAGATAGCAGGCGACACCCCGGCCCAGCGCCGTGACCGGGCCTTGCTCGAACTGCTCTATGGCACTGGCGCCAGGATTTCCGAGGCGCTCGCCCTCGATCTTGACGACCTCGACCAGCACGGGGAGGCCGCCACGGTCAGGCTCACCGGCAAGGGCTCGAAGCAGCGGATCGTGCCGATCGGCAGCTACGCCTGCCGCGCGCTCGATGCGTACCTAGTGCAGGCCAGGCCAGTACTCGCCGCCAGCGCCCAGGCCGCGCGTCACAGCAATGCGGTGTTCCTCAACGCCCGCGGCGGACGGCTGACCAGGCAGGGGGCCTGGGGCGCCCTGCGGGCTGCCGCGGCGAAAGCTGGCCTGTCCGACATTTCCCCGCACATGCTCAGGCACTCATTCGCGACGCACTTGCTCGACGGGGGCGCCGACGTTCGGGTCGTGCAGGAACTGCTCGGCCATGCTTCGGTCACCACGACCCAGGTCTACACCCTGGTCACCGTGGACAAACTTCGCGAAGTGTACGCCGCTGCCCACCCGAGAGCACTCGGCTAGCTTGCCGGACGTCTCCGGGCGCCCGGATCGGCCCGGCCGGGGGTCGCGTTGGACGGGGAAATGGCCGGAAGATCAAATTCTTTTTCTGCCAATAAGCACCGGCGTAACGGAACGAACGGGCCGAGTAGCCGATTAGCCCGCAAACGGTGAGTCGGCTTGCCGCAGGCCAGCGCCTGCCCTAGAGTCCGGAAGGCAACAGCCAGCAGCCGTGTTGGCTGCCGCGGGGAGGTGCAGACCGTGTCAGTATCCGCGACATCGTTGTCCGCGACATCGGAGGTATATACCGGCACGATAGGTCCGACCGGTCGGCCGCTTCCAGTATTTCCTGAGCCTGAGCCGCTCTTGCGGCACGGGCCGGCCAGGGTAGTCGCCGTCTGTAATCAGAAGGGCGGCGTGGGGAAGACGACGACGGCGATCAGTCTCGGGGCCGCGCTGGCCGAGGTCGGGCGGCGAGTGCTGCTCGTTGACTTCGATCCGCAGGGCGCGCTCAGCGTGGGGCTGGGCTTCCAGCCGCACGAACTTGACGCGACGGTCTACAACGTGCTGATGGAGGCCAGCGTCACCGCGAGGGACGTGCTGTTCCCCACCAAGGTCGAGAACATGGACCTGCTGCCGAGCAACATCGACCTGTCGGGCGCGGAAGTGCAGTTGGTGCATGAGGTCGGCCGCGAGTTCATTCTCGGCCGGGTACTCGCGCCGCTGCTACCCGAGTACGACATAGTGCTCATCGATTGTCAGCCGTCGCTGGGGCTGCTGACGGTCAACGCGCTGACCTGCGCCGACGGCGTGCTCGTGCCGCTGGAATGTGAATACTTCGCGATGCGCGGCGTGGCGCTGCTCATGGAGACGATCGACAAGGTATCAACGAGACTCAGTCCCAAGCTCACGATGGACGGCCTGCTCGCGACCATGTACGACTCGCGTACGCTGCATACACGGGAGGTACTCGCGGGGGTCGTGGCGGGCTTTGGCGAGAAGGTATTTCATACGGTCATCAACCGGACAGTGAGGTTCCCTGACGCGTCAGTCGCCGGAGAACCGATCACGGTCTTTGATCCGGGCTCGAACGGGGCTGCTTCCTACCGGGAGCTGGCCAGGGAGGTGCTTGACCGGTGGCGCAAGACCGACCTCGCAGGTCAGGTCAGCGCCGGGTAAAAGTTCCTGGCATCGAGGAGCTGCTTCGCCCGGCTCCGGCCAGTCCGGTCGCGGGCGGCCACCTCGATGAGAGTCAGCGGCAGGCGAGCGGTCGTGAGGGCCATAGCCATAAAATCACCGTATATTTGTCCAGCGCCGAATTGCTTGAGCTTGAAGAGGCCAAGCTGATGCTGCGCGGTTACGGTATCTCGGCCGACCGGGGCCGGATTGTCAGGGAGGCGCTCGCGGTGCTGCTTGCCGACCTGGAAGCCGGCGGCCAGGAAAGCCTGATCGCGCGCCGGCTACGTGAGGAACATTGACAGCGATGCTGACGGACGGGCCTGGCGGCAGCCCCAAGGCCCAGGGTTTCGAGGTTCACCTCGATGTCTTCGAGGGTCCTTTCGACCTGCTGCTTGCCCTGATCGGCAAGCACAAGCTAGATATCACCGAGATCGCGCTGTCGGCCGTGACCGATGAGTTCATCAGTTACATCGGCGCGCTGGCCGATCAGTGGGAGCTTGACCAGGCCAGTTATTTCCTTGTGGTCGCCGCCACGCTGCTTGACCTGAAGGCTGCCAGGCTGCTGCCCTCTGGCGAGGTTGACGACGAGGAAGACCTCGCCCTGCTCGAGGCCAGGGACCTGCTGTTCGCGCGGCTGCTGCAGTACCGTGCCTATAAGGAAGTCGCCGCCGTCATCTCCGGCCAGCTCGCGGCTCAGAGCCGCCGCTTCCCCCGCCGGGTGCCGATGGAGCCCAGGTTCGCCGAATTGCTGCCAGAGGTGCTGCTCGGGCTCGGCCCCGAGCAGTTCGCCGCGATCGCCGCGAGGGTGCTGACGCCGAAGAAGGCGCCGGTCGTCTCGACCGCGCACCTGCACTCGCCAAGGACGACGGTGCAAGAACAGGCGGTCATCCTGGCCACCAGGCTGCGGAAAGCCGGCCGTGCCTCATTCCGGGTGCTCTCGGCGGACTGCGAGGACACCTACGAGGTCGTGGCAAGGTTCCTCGCGGTGCTCGAGCTCTACCGCGACAAGTGCGTCGCCTTCGAGCAGCTCACGCCGCTGGGCGATTTGTACATTAGCTGGGTCGCCAGCGATGATGCCACGATGACCGACGACGGCGAGCGAGCATGAACGAGGACCAAGGGCCGGCAAGAGAGGCACTCTTCCCTCCGGCCGACCTGAAGGCCAGTCTCGAGGCGATCCTGCTGGTCGCCGACGAGCCGGTGCCGCCCACCGTGCTCGCCCAGGTACTCGAACTGCCGAGGGAGACGGTCGTGACGGCGCTAGCTGAGCTGGCCGCTCTTTACGCAGGGCAGAGCCGCGGCTTTGACCTGAGGGAGGTCGCTGGCGGCTGGCGGTACTACACCAGGAGCGAGTACGCACCGGTCGTAGAGAAGTTCGTG
>DATJLT010000219.1:0-12353 GCA_035509195.1 Streptosporangiaceae bacterium
CCTCCGCCGCCCAAGCTGAGCCCGCCCCGGCCCGGCTCGGCCCGGCCCCGCCCGGCCCGGCCCGGCCCGGGCCGAGCCAGGCGATCCCTTGAATCTGGGGTTTGAGGGCGAAATTCACCTTGAATCCGGGGATTGCGGGGATTCGCTTTGGCCTGATTGTCGGCATGCGGTGACATGGTTGCCGCATGAACTCCTCAGCGATGCGTGCCGTCGCGCCTGCCGGAACCAACGCCGAAGCTCTGGCGAAGCTGCTGAAGATTCAGCAAGGCGTGGTCACCCGCAAACAGGCACTTGAGCGCGGGGTGACGTGGGACGTGCTGCGGGGGCGGATAAAGAAGGGCGGGACCTGGCAGCGGCTGCTGCCTGGCGTCTACGCCTCGACGACGGGCACGCCCACGGCGGATCAACTCGACATGGCCGCGCTCCTTTACGCAGGACCGGGCAGCGCCCTGACCGGAAGTGCCGCCCTGCGCTGGTACTCTGCCCGGTCGCGGCCTGGCCGCGCCGGCCTGGTTGACGTGCTCGTGCCTGCCGCCAGGCAACGGCAAAGCCTTGGTTTCGTGGCCGTGCATTTCACTACTCGCTGGCCTGAAATGGTTTGCCATAGGGGCCCGTTTGATTATGTCCTGCCAGCGCGGGCGGTCGCGGATTCCGTTCGCCTCGTGGAGGATCTCGCTACCGCACGAGCCGTAGTCGCCGGGGCTGTTCAAAGCGGGCTGTGCACTGTGCAATTGCTCTGTGCCGAACTGCGGGCCGGCCCGGTTCGCGGTTCAGCGTTGCTGCGGCGTGCTCTTGCTGAGGTCACTGAGGGTGCCAGGTCAGGCAGCGAGGCCGAGTTCATGGACTTGCTCAAGCGGGGCCGCCTCTCGCTGCCAATGTTCAACGCACGGCTTTACCTTGATGACGAACTGATCGCGGTGGCCGATGCCTGGTGGCCGGAAGCTGCCCTCGTGGCGGAAGTCGATTCGAGGGAGTGGCATCTGTCCCCGGCGGACTGGGAGGGCACGATGCGCAGGCATGACCGGCTGACCTCGCTGGGCATCCTGGTGCTGCACTTCAGCCCGAATCAGATCAAGAACGAGCCGGAGCAGGTACTTGAGGTGATCAGGACGACGCTCGGGAACCGGCGTGGCGGCCAGGTCCTGGGGGTTACCGCTAAGCCCGCGGTCGGCTGACCGGCGGCTCACAGCCGGATCGGAGTTCCGCCGACGCTGGTGCTGATGTTAAGGCAGTTACTAAAGTTGCAAATGAGGAAATACGGACGGGTGGGGCGCAGTGGTGCGAAGGGGATCATTTTCTCCGGGGCAGCTAACTTGGAAGACTTACGGTAAGTGCTTAGCCGTGTTCGCTAGGTAATATTGGATAAATTGTGACGTGCCAAACGGAGGTTTGTGTTGTCCTTGCGTCCTGAACTCGCTAGTTTCCCCTCGCGAACGCAGTTTTTCGATACGAAACCCGAGGTGACCACGCGTGGCTCTTCCTCCACTGACCCCTGAGCAGAGGCAGGCCGCTCTTGAGAAGGCGGCAAAGGCTCGCAAGGAACGTGCAGACATCAAGAACAAGCTCAAGCATGCGTCGACGACCTTGCCTCAGGTGCTCAAAGAAGGCCAGACCGACGACGTCGTAGGCAAGATGAAGGTGTCGGCACTTCTTGAGTCGATGCCCGGCGTTGGCAAGGTCCGCGCCAAGCAGATAATGGAGCGGCTCGGCATTGCTGAGTCGCGACGGGTTCGCGGACTTGGCGCCAACCAGAGGATGGCGCTCGAGAACGAGTTCCGTGAGGTTTGATTCCTGACGGCAGGCGCGATCGCGCAGGGACGGTGCTAGGAGTGCGAGAAGAACCGCCCTGCGCGCCCGCCAGCGCCGCAAACCTTGATGAACCGGCATGCAAGTTCGCTGACGGTGTTATCGGGGCCGTCCGGGGTCGGGCAGAGCAGGTTGTCGCGGCAATTCGTCGCGACCGCCAGGAGATTACTTTGTCAGTGAGCGCGAGTTCGAGGAAATGGCGGAGACGGCCGGCTGCTCGAATGAGCGCGCCTGGCAGGTGCGCACCGCCAGGTGCGGGAGGCGGGCCAGGATCTGGTCGCCCGTACCTGGCGTGTGCGGGCAACTGGTAGCCTTGCTCACAGCCGAGCCAGTCGGCTTAGAGGCATGCAAGCAGAAGGCCAGAAAGAAGGGCAGACGGTGGCAAGTACTCCGGCGCTCGAGGGAATCATCAATCCGCCGATCGACGAGTTGCTCGACGTCGTGGACAGCAAGTACGGCCTGGTGATCATGGCATCGAAGCGGGCCAGGCAGATCAACGCTTACTACGCGCAGCTCGGTGAGGGCCTGCTTGAGTACGTGGGACCGCTGGTGGAAACCCGCGTACAGGAAAAGCCCCTGTCCATCGCCCTGCGCGAGATCAGCGAGGGCATGCTGCACGCTGAGCAGACCGAGTTGCCAGCTACCTGAGGCTCGCACTAGGGCCGGCGGATTTCGATGCGCATCGTGCTCGGCGTTGGCGCCGGCATCGCGGCCTATAAGGTTTGCGAACTTCTCCGGCTGTTCACTGAATCAGGCCACGAGGTGCGAGTTGTCCCGACGCGGGACTCACTGCATTTTGTCGGGGCCGCGACGTGGCAGGCGCTGTCGGGAGAACCTGTCAGCACCGAGGTCTGGCCGGACGCACAAGATGTGCCGCACGTCAGGATCGGCCAGCAAGCCGATCTGGTCTTCGTCGCTCCCGCTACGGCCGACGTCCTGGCACGCGCCGCGGCCGGGCTAGCGGATGACCTGCTGACCAACGTGCTGCTGACCGCACGGTGCCCGGTCATCTTCGCGCCCGCCATGCACACGGAGATGTGGCAGCACCCGGCGACCGTGGCCAACGTGGCGGCCCTGCGAGGCCGGGGCGCGATCGTGCTCGACCCGGCCTCAGGACGGCTGACAGGCGCCGACAGCGGACCTGGCCGGCTTCCTGAGCCCGGCGAGCTGTTCCAGGTCGCCAGCAGGGCGCTCAGGGGCGGAGCGGCACCCGATCTGGCCGGCCGGCACGTCGTGGTGTCAGCGGGCGGCACCCGAGAGGAAATCGACCCGGTCAGGTTTATCGGAAACTGGTCGTCAGGCTTGCAGGGCTACGCCTTGGCCCGTGCGGCGGCGGCACGCGGCGCCAAGGTCACCTTGGTCGCGGCCAACACCGGCCTGCCCGATCCCGCCGGTGTCGACGTGGTGCCCGTGACGTCGGCTCGCGAGATGCGCGAGGCCGTCATCGCGGCGGCTGAGCACGCGGACGCGGTGGTGATGGCCGCTGCGGTCGCTGACTACCGTCCGGCGAGCAGAAGCGATAAGAAGCTCAAGAAAACCGGAGCGAAGCCCGACCCCATCGAGCTCACGGAGAACCCCGACATTTTGCGGGAAATCTCGACGGTGCGACGTCAGCCAGGCCAGGTGATTGCCGGATTCGGGGCCGAGACCGGCGACCTGATAGCGAACGGCGAGATCAAGCTGGCCGCCAAAGGCTGCGACCTGATCGTGATGAACGAGGTGGGAAACGGTCTCGCGTTCGGAACGGCAGACAATGAGGCGGTCATCCTCGCGGCCGACGGCTCCCGCGTCCGTGTGCCGCGTGGTCCCAAGGAAGATCTTGCCGAAGTGATCTGGGATCTGGTCGCGGAGCGGCTTGCCTGACCGTCCGGCTAAACTTCGGCGAGATCCCATGCGAGGAAAGGTGCCACGTGGCTCGTCGTCTATTCACCTCTGAGTCGGTCACAGAAGGTCATCCCGACAAGATGGCCGACCAGATCAGTGACTCCATACTCGACGCGATGCTCAAGGGCGATCCCCGCAGCAGGGTAGCGGTCGAGACACTGATCACCACCGGTCAGGTACACGTCGCCGGTGAGGTCACGACAGAAACCTACGTCGACATACCGGGACTGATCAGGGACAAGATCCTTGACATCGGCTACGACTCGTCGGCGAAGGGGTTCGACGGCTCCTCGTGCGGCGTTTCCGTGTCGATCGGATCGCAGTCGCCTGACATCGCGCAGGGCGTGGCGCACGCCTTCGAGCACCGCGAAGGCGAAGGCGAAGACGAACTCGACCGCCAGGGCGCTGGCGACCAGGGACTGATGTTCGGCTACGCCTGCCGTGAGACCCCTGAGCTGATGCCGTTGCCGATCATGCTGGCGCACCGCCTTGCCCGCAGGCTGGCCGAGGTACGCCGCAGCGGCGAGATCCCCTACATCAGGCCGGACGGAAAGACGCAGGTGACGATCGAGTACGTCGCTGACCAGCCGGTGCGGCTTGACACGATCGTGGTCTCTACCCAGCACGCGCCGGCGATCGACCTGAAGGCCCTGCTGTTCCCCGATGTCAAGGAGCTGGTCGTCGAGCCGGTGCTCGCCTCGCTCGAGCTGGAAAACTCGGGCTACCGGCTGCTGGTCAACCCGACGGGAAGGTTCGAGGTCGGCGGGCCGATGGGCGACGCAGGGCTCACCGGCCGCAAGATCATCATCGACACCTACGGTGGCATGGCCAGGCACGGCGGCGGCGCCTTCTCTGGCAAGGACCCGTCGAAGGTGGACAGGAGCGCCGCCTACGCGATGCGCTGGGTCGCCAAGAACGTCGTCGCCGCCGGGCTGGCCGACCGGTGCGAGGCCCAGGTCGCCTACGCGATCGGCAAGGCCAAGCCGGTCGGTCTGTTCGTCGAGTGCTTCGGCACGGAGGAGGTACCTGTCGAGCGGATACAGGACGCCGTGCTCGAGGTCTTCGACCTCAGGCCCGCTGCGATCATCCGCGATCTTGACCTGCTCAGGCCCATCTACGCGGCGACCGCCAGTTACGGGCACTTCGGCAGGGAAGAGCCCGACTTCCCCTGGGAGCGTACCGACAAGACCGAGGCGCTGCGGGTGGCTGCCGGGCTGTGATCGCGCCGGCGGGGGAGCGGGCGCGAGCGAGCCGGAAGCCGGCCCGTGCCAGGCCCGCGCCCCAGCCGGCGGCGGAACTGCCGATCGGGCGGGTCGCGGTCGACATGCCGCTGCCGCACCTTGACAGGCTGTTCGACTATCAGGTTCCTGAGGCGATGGCGAAGTCCGCTGTCCCCGGCTGCCGTGTCAAGGTCAGGTTCTCAGGGCGGCTGACCGACGGGTTCCTCGTGGAACGTGCCGAGTCCAGCCAGCACCAGGGCAAGATCTCGTTCCTGCAGCGCGTGGTGTCGGCCGAGCCCGTGCTCACACCGGAGATCGCGTCGCTGGCCAGGGCCGTCGCCGACCGGTACGGCGGTACTCTCGCCGACGTCCTGCGGCTGGCGATCCCGCCCAGGCACGCGGCGGCCGAGGCGGGCGGGCAATCAGCAGCCCCGGCCACGGCGCCGGACAAGCCCCGCGCAGATCTCTGGGAAAGGTATCCCGCGGGACCGTCATTTCTTTCCGCCATCACGCACCGGAGAGCACCGCACGCCGTGTGGAGCGCGCTGCCCGGACAGGACTGGCCTGACGAGATCGCGCAGGCGGTAGCCGCGACGCGGACGGCCGGGCGTGGCGCTCTTGTCGTGGTTCCTGACGCGGGTGACCTCGAGCGCGTCGAGACGGCACTCGCTGCGGTGCTCGCGCCTTCGGCCTACGTGACGTTGTCGGCTCAGCTCGGGCCGTCGGAGCGCTACCGGCGGTGGCTTTCCGTGCTGAGGAAGCAGGTTCTGGTCGTCGCGGGAACGCGCTCAGCGATGTTCGCGCCCGTCGCCGATCTCGGCCTGGCGGTCATCTGGGATGACGGCGATGACTTGCATGCCGAGCCCCATGCGCCCTACCCGCACGCCAGGGACGTGCTGCTGCTGCGTGCCCACCAGGCGGGAGCCGCGGTGCTGATCGGCGGCTTCGCCAGGACCGCGGAAGCCGAGCAGCTTCTGTCGAGCGGCTGGGCTAAACCCGTCTCTGCCAGCCGGGCGCTGGTGCGGCAGCATGCGCCGCTCGTGAGGGCAGCGGGGGACGACTCGGAACTGGCCCGCGACGAGGCCGCAAGGACGGCCAGGATTCCCGGCCTGGCGCTGCGGACCGCTCGCGAGGCGCTAGAAACCGGTCCCGTGCTTTTCCAGGTGCCAAGGCGCGGTTACCTCGCGGCCGTCGCCTGCCGTCGCTGCGGTTCCAGAGTCAGGTGCGCCGCCTGTGCGGGGCCGGTCGCGCTCACCGGGCCCGGCCAGCCGCTGACCTGCGGCTGGTGCGGTCAGACCGTCGAGGTAACGTGCGGCACCTGCGGCAATGCCGGGTTGCGTGCGCTGGTGACCGGGGCCAGGAGGACGGCCGAGGAGCTTGGCCGGGCGTTTCCCGGCTTTTCCTTGCTGACCTCCAGCGGCGCCGACGTCGTGCGGGCGGTGCCTGCCGATCCGGCGGTGGTCATCGCCACGCCGGGCGCCGAGCCGCTCGTTCCACGCGGTTACGCGGCGGCGGTGCTGCTCGACGGGTGGGCGCTGCTCGGGCGGCCGAGCCTGCGCGCGGCAGAAGAGGCACTGCGGCGGTGGCTGAACGCGGCCGCGCTTGTCAGGCCAGGCAAGGCCGGAGGCAAGGTCGTGGTGCTCGCCGACCCTGCGGTGCTCGCCGTCCAGGCGCTCATTCGCTGGGACCCGGCCGCGCATTCACGAAGGGAGCTTTATGGAAGATCAGAATTGGGTTTTCCGCCAGCCATGCGGTTCGCAGCTCTGACCGGGCCGGCCAGCTCCGTCGCCGAACTTATAGAGAATGCCCGCCTGCCTCCCGGTGCCGAGATTCTCGGCCCGGTGCCGGTAATCGCGCCGGCGGGCGCGGAACCCGCGGCTGACGCGGTTCGTTTCCTGGTCAGGACTCCCGCCCCGGCCGGGACCAAGCTGGCCGTCGCCTTGCGCTCTGGCCTGGCCGAACGCAGCGCGAAGAAGGAGCAGGGATCGGTGCGACTTCAGCTCGACCCTGGCGAGCTGATCTGACGTAGTGCCGTGCAGGCCGTAGGGTGCATGAGTGGCACGTTCAACGCAGAGGCCGGGCACCCGGCCTGGCGCGCCCGGAGAGCAGCCTGACAGGAAGGCCGCGGTGGAACCCGCGGACCTGGCCGTCTGGGATCAGGCTCGCGGTGCGGCCCGCGCCAGGAAACTGCCTTCCGTACGGCTTGCGCCGCGCGATGATCTCGCCAGCCTGGCCAGGGTAGCGCCGCTGCTGCGGGCCGCGCGGGACCTGGATCAGTGGGCGGCAGGCGAGGGCAACCTTGCTCTGGCCAGTGAGCTCAAGCCTGCCCTGACCGTGGCCGCCGCCTCGGCACTTGACCTGGCGCCGCGCGAGGTCGCGGCGGCCTGGCGGGTGCTGGTCGCGACCAGGGAGGCGACGATGCCGATGCCCGAGCCCTCCGGGCTCGGCGCGGTACTTGGCAACGGGTCGACCGAGGCCGTGCTTGAGGTCTGGGATACGGCGCTGACCGTGGTCCTCGCTTCAGAGGAGCTCGACGGGATCGCAACCGCCCTTTACACGGTCGGCGGCCCTGTCGGGATCGACGGGCTGTTCGATGCGTACGCCGCAGCCGCGGGCGACGGCGCGGAGGCGGAGCACGATCAAGGCGCAGAGCTGTCGCTGGCGCTCGAAACCCTCGCCGACCTCGCGGTCGTGGAGCTCGGCACGGAAGACTCAGACGGCAGCCTCACGGTCGCGCTTTCACCGCTCGGGACCTGGGGCGTGCACCGCAGGCTGCGGGCGCAGGGATGGCATGTGCCCGTGCTCGGGGCGGCCGCCGGATACGACGCGCTCGGACTGCTCGCCGCTCTCGCCAACTGCGACGCGGAGGACGGCGAAGCGGAGATCATCACCTGGCTGGCGGCAAGGGAGCCGGCCGCAGCCGCGGCCGAGCTGATCGCGGCGGCCGGAGACGGCTCGCCAGGTCAGCGCGGAGCAGCGTTCGCCGTGCTCGACCGGATCGGGCTGTCGGCGCTCGACGAGGTGAGGAGAGCGCTCGATCACCCGCTGCTGCGCGCGCACGCGGCGGTCTGGCTGATCGAGCACGGCGAGGAGACCAAGCTGGACCCCGATGATCGCACCTGGCTGCTCGTCGACCTAGGGGCAGGCCTGCTCGAGGAGGCTAACCCGCAGGATGTCGTCGCCGAGCTGCTGCCTAACCTGCCGGCCGGCGACCAGGTCGAGATCGTGGCCGAGTTGTGGCGGGTGAATCACCCGGGTGTCACCAACTTGCTGACCGCCCTGAGCGATTACCACCCTGAGCCGGCTGTGGCAAGGGCCGCGCGTAAGGCCGCCTTCAAGGCGCGATCCCCTGCGGCGTCGACCGACTAGGCGGGCCGTGCCGCGGCGTTCCTGGCTGGCAGCGGTAGTCCGTAGACTGGACTATCCCCCGGTGGTGGGTCGCGCGGGGGACGTGTCATGCAGAAAGGACCACGGTGAGCATCAAGCCGATCCGCCTGTTCGGAGATCCAGTGCTCCGCACGCCAGCCGAGCCGGTCAGGGACTTCGACGCCGAGTTGCGGAAGCTGGTCGCTGATCTCACCGAGACCATGCAGGACGCGCCAGGGGCTGGCCTAGCTGCCCCGCAGATCGGCGTCGGCCTGCGGGTGTTCACTTACTTCGTCGACGACGAACTCGGGCACCTGATCAACCCCGACCTTGACCTGTCCTCCGACGAGGAAACCGACGACGAGGGATGCCTGTCCTTTCCAGGGCTTGCGTACCCGACGAAGCGCGCGTTCGGTGTCGTCGCCAAGGGCTTCGACATGCACGGCGAGCCGGTCACGCTTGAGGGCAGCGGGCTGCTCGCCCGCTGCGTGCAGCACGAGACCGACCATCTCGACGGAGTGCTGTTCATCGACCGGCTCGACCCTGAGCAGCGCAGGCTCGCGATGAAGGAGATCAGGGCAGCCGAATGGTGGGGTGACCCGATTCCCGCGCTCAAGGTGTCGCCGCACCCCACTCACGGCAAGGCCTTCTAGCTGATGCGCATCGTCTTCGCTGGCACACCGCAGACGGCCGTGCCTTCGCTGACGGCCCTGCTCCGCTCGAGGCACACCGTGGCTGCCGTGCTCACCAGGCCTGACGCCCCTGCCGGGCGGGGCAGGAAGGTGGCGCCTAGCCCGGTCGCACAGCACGCCGCCGAGGCGGGCGTCGAGATCCTGCGTCCGGCGAAGCCATCCGACCCGGAATTCCTGGCCAGGCTCGAGGAAATCGCGCCCGACTGCTGCCCGGTGACGGCCTACGGTGCGCTGATTCCCGGTCGCGCCCTGGCCATCCCCGAGCATGGCTGGGTTAACTTGCATTTCTCCGTGCTGCCTGCCTGGCGAGGTGCCGCGCCGGTGCAGCACGCGATCCTGCACGGCGACGAGATTACCGGCGCGACGACGTTCAGCCTGGTTCGCGAACTCGACGCCGGGCCGGTCTACGGAGTCGTCACCGAGCCGATCGGGCCTGGTGACACGGCCGGTGACCTGCTTGGCCGCCTGAGCGTCTCCGGGGCGGAACTGCTCGTCGCCACGCTTGACGGTATCGAGTCAGGTCAGCTCGAGGCCAGGCCGCAGCCCGCTGAAGGGATCTCGCTCGCACCCAAGCTCGGCAAGGAAGACGCCAGGGTGAGCTGGAAGCTGCCCGCGCAGGCCATCGACAGGCAGATCAGGGCCTGCACCCCCGCTCCAGGTGCCTGGACGACGATCAGCGGACTTGGCCTGAAGCTATGGCCAGTCGCCAGGGTTCCGGGGACCGGGGACCTCGGCGCGGGAGAGATCAAGGTGACCAGGGATGCCGTGCTTGTCGGCACGGGCACAGTGCCGGTAGCGCTCGGCGACGTGCAGCAGGAGGGCAAGCGGCGGATGCCCGCTGCCGACTGGGCGCGCGGTATCGCGAACGCCGGCGGGCCGCTGGCGCTCGGCTGACGATGACCAGCGCCAACGGGCATCACGTGGATCGGGCCAGGCGGACCGCCCATGACGTGCTTACCGCCGTCAGCAGCCGGGACGCCTACGCCAACCTGCTGCTGGCCAGGTCGCTGCGCGAGGCCGGGCTCGCGGGCAAAGACGCCGCCTTCGCCACCGAACTGGTTTACGGCACGCTGCGCAACCGCGGCAGTTACGACGCGATCATCGGCCTGTGCGCCGACCGGGATCTCCGCCTGGTCGACCCCGCCGTGCTCGAGGCGCTGCGGATGGGCGCTCACCAGCTCCTCGGCATGCGAGTCAAGCCGCACGCCGCGGTCGCCAGTACGGTTGACCTCGCGGTCGAGGTGGCGGGCAGGAAGCCTGCCGGGTTCGTCAACGCGATCCTGCGCAGGATCGCGCCACGCGACCTTGAGTCATGGCTGGCCATCGCGGCACCTGGCCGGGCCGCCGACCCGCTTGCCCATCTCGCTGTCAGATACAGCCATCCGCCCTGGATCGTGGCCGCGCTCGCTGAGGCGCTCGGTGAGGACCTGGCCGGCGGGCTGGCTGAGACCGAGGCGGCACTCGCCGCCGACGACGAACGTCCGCGAGTGCACCTGGCTGCCATGCCAGGGCTCGCCAGCCAGGCCGAGTTGGTCGCCGCAGGGGCGACGGCGGCCAGGTGGTCGCCGTTCGGCGCTTACCTGGACCGCGGCGATCCGGCAGGGATCGGCGCCGTAGCCGGGCACAGGGCAGGCGTACAGGACGAGGCGAGCCAGCTTGCGGTGCTCGCCCTGGTGCGGGCGGCAAAGGCTGGCGGGAAAATCGCAGGGCCGCAGCGCTGGCTAGACCTGTGCGCCGGCCCTGGGGGAAAGGCCCGGCTGCTTGCCGGGCTCGCGGCCGAGGACGGGGCGGTTCGCTTGCTCGCCAGTGACCTGCACCCGCATCGCGCCGGACTCGCCGCCACGGCGGTCAGCGGTGGCGCCCGAGGTGCTGGCACCGGGGCCGGCGGCTCAGGGGGCTCAGGGGGCTCAGGCGGCTCAGGGGGCTCAGGGGGCTCAGGGGGAGATGGCGCCGCGCGGGTCATCGCGGCGGACGGGCTTGCTCCCGCTTGGCGACCGGGCAGCTTTGACCTGGTGCTCGCCGACGTTCCTTGCTCGGGTCTCGGCAGCCTGCGACGCCGGCCTGAGGCACGCTGGCGGCGCACGCCGGAAGACGTCGCCGCGCTCGGCGAGATACAGCGCGGCCTGCTCGCCGCTGCTATCGACGCCGCCCGTCCTGGCGGTGTCGTCGGATACGTGACCTGCTCACCGCACCTGGCCGAGACGAGATCCGTTCTGGCGGACGTTCTCGCGGTTCGCCCGCACGTCGAGGTGCTCGACGCGCCGGGCTTCCTTCCCGAAGTTGACTGCCTGGCCTGCCCTGAACCTCATTCCAGGTACGCGCAGTTCTGGCCGCAAAGGCATGGTACCGACGCGATCTTCGTAGCGCTCCTCCGTGCCGGTACCCCGCCGGAGGGAGCACGGCCGGGGCCCGAGGGGCTGTTATGAGGTGCGGGTGAGCGAGCGGCCTCTCGTGCGGGACAGACGGGTCGTGCCGATGTCGGCGCGCTGGCCGCGCTCGTAGCCGTCGCGGTAGCCGCTGCCGCTGTAGGTGACCCTGGCCTTGCGGGTCACCGGGTACGCCTGCTCGACCTGCTTGCGTATGACCAGCGAGCGGTCAGCGAGCACCAGGGCGGTGCGGTCGGAAGTGGCCTGACCACTGGCAGTCGCCACGGTGACCGCGCTGTGCTCGGCCTGGCGCACCCGGCTGATCACCGCTGTGGCGAAGCCAAGCAGCCAGCTACGCCGCCACGCTCTCGGGCTGCTGCTCCACTCAGGCACACGGGCGCCTGCCAGGCCGTGCGCCATCTGGATCAGGATCGAGGTATACAGCAGGTCGGTTCGCTCGATGTCAGAGGCGAAGCCGAAGATGTGCACGCGGCTCCCCGGGCGGCTGCCGCTGAGCAGGATGCACTGGCAGCGCAAGGCAGAAGCCAGTCCGCAGAGCAGGTGAGCCTTCTCCCTGGCCCAGGGGTTATCGATGTCCAGCATCCGGTTGCCCGGCTGATCGGTCTCAGGCTGATCGGCGGCCAGCAGCGCACGGTCGATGCCGTACTTAGCCATCAGCCCTGCTGCCTTGGCAGTGAAAGCCTGGGCTTCCGCCGGCGTCACTGAGTCGTCCTCGGCCTGTGCCAGCAGCTTGCGAACCCGGTCAAGCAGGCGCTCTGGTGCATCGGTTAGTTGCACGCAACCTCCATCGTGAGAGTCTGAACCTGGGAGCGAAGGTAGCGGGTGGGTATGACACTTTCCGGGTCTTAGGCGCGGGCCTAGACTGCGGGTGCATGGACATGCAGATCTCACCCAGCATGCTCGCGGCGGACTTCGCCCGGCTCGCTGACAACGTGGCGATGGTTGCTGACGTAGCTGACTGGCTGCACGTCGACGTCATGGACGGGCATTTCGTCCCC
>DATJLT010000220.1:0-12339 GCA_035509195.1 Streptosporangiaceae bacterium
CTGCGCGACCAGGCAGAAGAAAGGCTCGCCCGCGCGAGCTCATGAGCGGACAGGAACCCGGTCAAGTGCGATACCGAAGCGTGCCCGGTAGGCAGTTCCCGCAGGCCAGCCTCATCTGCGGCGGCGGTATCAAGCCCAAGACGCCGCAGGTAAGCCGCACGCGCATGACAGTCCATCAGAAAACTTCCCTTGGGTGTCTGATCGAGCTGACCCGTTCGTAGCGATAGTAGAACGCGAGGCAACGACAAAGGAGATCCCCATGACGCAGTACCTGCTTTCCGTGCATCACGCCGACGAGGTCCCGCTGAGCGAAGAGGATATGCGGCAGTCCTTCAAGGACGTGGACGCGTTCAACGACGAGCTGCGGGCCGACGGTGCCTGGGTGTTCGCCGGAGGGCTGCACCCGTCGTCCGCCGCGACGGTCGTCAGGATCAAAGACGGCGTCGTGCTCACCACCGACGGCCCGTACGCGGAGACTAAAGAGCAGATGGGCGGCTTCTGGATCATCGAGGCACCCGACCTGGACACGGCTCTCGATTACGCCGCGCGCGGCGCGAGGGCCTGCCGGCTGCCCGTCGAGGTGCGGCCGTTCCAGGAGGACCCAGGCGCCTGACATTCACCCCCCGGCCATCTGTCTGCCACCCTGGCCTGCGATAATGCCATAAAGTGAGAACAGAACCAGAACAAGTTCATGTCCAGTTCGGTGCTGACGCGGCGACTTCGGTCGCGATCTCATGGGCGGCGCAGGCCGCCGTGGCCAGGCCCAGGTTGCGGTTCAGCGAGGCCAGCGAGGCCAGCGGTGCCTGGCGGGTCGAGATCGAAGCGACCGAGCGAGGCTACACCGACGTCCTGACCGGCGAGACGTGCTACGCCTATCATGCTCGCCTGAACTCGCTCGATCCTGACACGGTTTACGCCTACGAGGTGCTGCACGACGGCACGCCGCCCGTTCCGGGTACTTTCCGCACAGGACCGCGCGGGCGGTCCCGGCCATTTCGCTTCACTAGCTTCGGCGACCAGGGTGTTCCTGATCCGATCGGGCTTGGCCTGGGACCGAACTCGCCGAACGCTGGATACGTTGTCGACGCGGTCGAGTCGCTCGATCCGCTGTTCCACCTCGCCAACGGCGATCTCGCCTACGGGAACATCAGTGACCAGCCGGTAGCTACCTGGGAGGCGTACTTCAGCAACATCTCCAGGTCGGCGCGCTTCCGGCCGTGGATGCCTGCGATCGGCAATCACGAGAACGAGGGCGGCAATGGCCCGCAGGGGTTTCTCGCCTACCTGACCAGGTTCGAACTGCCAGGCAACGGCACCAGGGCTTTCGCCGGGTACTGGTACGCGTTCAGGGTTGGCTCGGCGCTGATCATCTCGCTGAACAACGATGACGTATGCCTGCAGGACGGCGGGTTCAGCGGCTACCGCCGTGACCACATTCCTGGTTACGGCGCCCTGGGCGTCACCCCGTACATCAGCGGTTACAGTCGCGGCAGGCAGCGGGCCTGGCTGGAGCGCACGCTTGCGGAGGCGCGTGCCTGCGACGACATCGACTGGATCATCGTCTGCATGCACCAGGTCGCGATGTCGTCGGCCCACTTCAACGGGGCCGACCTGGGGATCAGGCGCGACTGGCTGCCGCTGTTCGACGCCTACGGCGTCGACCTCGTGCTGGCCGGGCACGAGCATCACTTCGAGCGCAGTTTCCCCGTGCGCGGCACGGTGCCAGGCAGCACGCTGCTCACTCCGGCACCGCGAGGCGGCGACCCGGCAGAAATGGATACCAGGCTCGGCACCGTGCACCTGACCATCGGCGGCGGCGGGCACCCGGTGACCGAGGCGTCACAACCGAGGCACGGCAAGGATGAGGGCATGGTCATCACCGCGGTCGGCGACGGTGACCCCTGGCATCAGCGGGCTGCGGTGCTGGCGACCGAGCCGGCGGCGTGGTCGGCGTATCAGGGAGCGCCCGGCGGGTTCGGGTTCGCCGCCTGCGACGTGGTACCTGCCGAGCCAGGCGGGACGACATCCATCACCGTGACTTACTACGCGGCGGCGCCCGGATCGCCCGACTACCGCCCCGCCGACACCTTCGTGCTGCGCAAGCCACTGCAATCTGCTGACCCGCGCTACCACGAACTGACCTGGGCGGCCAGACAATAGATCCGTGATTCACATCGCGCCCGGGCGGTTCGAGGAAATGGTCGGCACCGCGCTTGACGGCCTTCCCGAGGAATTCGGCGACCTGATGCGGAACGTCGCGGTCGTCGTCGAGCACAACCCGGGTCCGCCCGGGCTGCTCGGGCTGTACCAGGGCATACCGCTGACCAGCCGGACCTCTTTCTACGCCGGCGTGCTGCCCGACAAGATCACGATCTACCAGCAGGCCATCTGCGCGATCTGCTTTACCGAGTCACAAGTCGCCGAGCAGGTGCGCAAGACCGTGATACACGAGATTGCGCACCATTTCGGCATCGGTGACGAGCGACTGCGCGAGCTTGGCTGGTGAGCTAGCTCTTGAAGGTCAGCGACAGGTTGTCGGCGAGGCCGTCGTCGTCACTGCCCTCCTCGCGGACCATCTTGATCACGAGGCGGACGCCACGGGTCCTGGCAGGAACCTTGCCGCTTATAGTGCGGAACAGCAGTTCGCTGTTGCCCTTGCGCTGCGCCTCGGTCACCGGGCCGATCACCGCGGCCGCGAGCGGCTGGCCCTTGCTGGTCAGGAACGTGACGGTGACCGTCGCATAATCGCCCTGGCTTGAATAGCCGCCCAGCCACCCGGACAGCGTGAAGTGCACCTTGCCGCTGCCCACGCCGCCGGCCGCGATGGCGTCTACCTGGGTTCCCGTGGACTTCGCCGAGTCCGGACCGCCGTAGAAGTAGTTCTTGCCCCGGTGCTTCGGGCCCTTGGTGCTCGCGCTGAGATCGCCGCCGCTCCAGGCGTACTGCGCGGCGGTGAACCCGTGAGTCTGCTTCCAGTCGGGGACCTTGACCCTGGTGTCGTCGTCGGTGCCTTTTCCGGCTTCCGCGCCAGGGTTGAGGATGATGTTGTGACCGCAAGAAGGGCAGGCGGCCGGCTGAGCGGGGCTGGCGCTGGCGGCTGCGGGGATTACGGCGGCGAAGGCGGCGGCCGCGGTCGAGACGAGCAGCAGGCGGGTGGCTAGGCGGGAGCCGAACATGCGGTTCCTCCGGTTCCTTAGCGGTAAAGGTAACGAAAAGGATACAGAATACCCGTCTGACCGGATAGGGTCTAGGTGATACCTCGCGGCAGACGGCTCACCTTGACCGACTCAAGCCGCAGCCCTTCGATCAGGCGCGCGATGACAACGTCGCCGTCGATCGCTCCGCAGCTGAACAGGTCGATGGCCACCAGGTTCTCCTCGGGCCACGTATGGATCGACAGATGGGATTCGGCCAGGATCAGGACCAGGGTGATCGCGCCATTCGGGAAGACGACGTGAGACGTGTCGAGCACATGCCCGGCGCCGGCGTCCACGGCGGCCCGTGCGATCGCGGTCAGCCCGGCGAGGTCGTGCACGGGCGAGCCGGACTCGTAACTCCGCGCGTCAATCGCGTAGAGGAGCTTCGGCGAGATCGCTTCTGCCTGCCGTAGCGCGGCGTACTCGGCCGCGCACTCGCTGGCCGGCTGGGTGCCTGACATGATGTGGGAGGATACCGCAGGCGACTGACATGGACCTTGACGCGATCGTGACCGAGGTAGCCGCGGCCGTGGGCCTGGCCGAGGGCGAATCAGGCGTGCGCGACATACTTCGCGTGGTCGCGCGGACCGAGCCCGTGCCAACTAGCCAGGTCAGCCGGCTGGCCGAGCTGCCGGTTCCGATCGTCACCGCCGTCTGCAACGAGCTGCGCAAGCGCGGCGTCATCGACCGGACGCGGCCCGTGCGCCTCACCGAAGCCGCCAGGACCATCCTGGCAGGCCCGCACCTGAGCGCGGAGTGCCCGCGGTGCGGCGGCCTCGGCCTGGTCATACCTTCAGAGCTGAAGACGCTGGCCGACGAGCTTGAGCTGGACGCGGCCGGGGCACCGCAGGCGCGGCTCGAACTCGATCAGACGCACTGCACTGTCGCCACCAAGCTGCACCGGGTGCTCAAGTACTACGAGACCGGCGCGCTCGAGGGCAAGGACCTGATCCTGCTCGGCGACGACGACCTGATCTCGATCGCGATCACCAGGTTCGCCGCGCTGACAGGGGTGCGGGCCGGCCGCCTCGCTGTCGTCGATACAGACCCGGCCGTTCTCGGCTGGATCGGCCAGCAAGCACCAGGGGTCAGCCTGGTCGAGCACGACCTCCGCCAGCCGCTGCCGCCGGCCCTCGCGGGAGCCTTCGACGTCGCCGCGACCGACCCCCCGTACACCGTGCCGGGAGCGGAGCTGTTCTTGTCACGCGCGGTCGCCGCGCTGCGGCAGCGTCCCGGCGAGCACGTGTTCTTCAGTTTCGGCGCCAGGCGGCCGGCGGAAACTCTCGCCACGCAGCGGCTCATCGCCGATCTCGGCCTCGCGACCAGGTCGCTGACACCGAACTTCAACACTTACGAGGGAGCGGGAATCCTGGCTGGGTCCAGCCACCTGTACCACTTGCGAAGCACCGAGCGGACCGCCCCGCTCATCGAAGGCTCCTATGAGGGTCCGCTTTACACGGCCGACACCAGGGGGGACCAGACCCGGCCCTACCGGTGCGCGGAGTGCGGTGCTGTTCACGTCGTCGGTGCCGGCGCGGGCGCCGGGCCGTGGACGACGATCGGGCAGCTCAAGGAAGCCGGCTGCCCGGCATGCGGCGGAGTCGTTTTCCGCCCGATGCCAAGGCGGCCGCGTGCCCAGCCATAAATACCCGTCAGCGCCGACGCCAGAGCAGCTAGGCCTGGTCGCGCCCCGCCAGCCGGGCGCGCGCCGCTCGGGAGCCGAGCTCCCGAAGATGAAGAAGTTCAGGTTCGAGTTGCTCGCGGCGTGGATCGCAGAGACGTTCAAGCCGTGCAAGGTCGCCGATGTCGGCGGCGGTAAGGGAATGCTCAGCTACCTGCTTGACCAGGATGGATTCGAGTCAACGGTGATCGACCCGGTCAGCCAGCCGTTGCCCGCCAAGTACCGCGACCCTGCCACTGGCCGCCTTTCCAAGATGCCGGCCGGCGCCGTGGTGCGCCGGATCGACCGGCCCTACACCCCCGAACTAGGCGCCCGCTACGACCTGCTCGTCGCCCTCCACGCGCACGGCGTGAACCAGCAGATCTTCGACACGGTCAGGCAGCAAGGGAATTCCTGCGTTCTGCTGCCCTGCTGCGTCGTCGGCGAGCCGTCGGCGCCGCCGCCTGGCCAGAACTGGTTCGACTGGCTCGCCGGTTACGGCCGGGGACTCGGCCTCGACGTCCGTTACCTGCACCTGAACTTCAGCGGCCAGAACGTCGGCGCCTACGTCCGCGCCGGCCGCCGCAGCACGAGCGCGTGATTCTTCGGGCCTTGGAAACCCAGCCGCACCTGCTCGGACGTACCGCCCCGCGCTTCATGGAACGCGATGATCTCGGCGATCAGCTCGTCCTGGCCGAGCTTGCTTTCCCTGGTCCAGAAGTTGCAGCACGGAACGACGAGCACGTCCGCGCGGTCGCCTGACTCGACCACGCTGCGCAGCGCCTCGTCCGGGTGCAGCCCGACCACGAGGTCGTAGTACTCGCCCATCGAGGCATCGAAGTTCTCCGCTCGCGCGGGAACCCCCTTAAGGCTCCAGCCACGCGGGTCGATCAGCTCAGCCTCATACCCGAACTTCTTGCGCAGAAGCCGTGTCAGCATGCCCTGTCCGCCCGCCACGTCGGCGACGTAGCGAGCGTCAGGGAAGTTCTCCGCGATGAACTCGGCGACCACCTGAAACCTGGCGGGGTCGCCGTGGAACCTGTGCCGACTCACGCATACAGGATCACATACGCGGAAGCGCGTCCCTGGCAAGCGTGATCTCGGGCTGCAGGTTGTTCGCGACGCCGACCGCGATGCGGACGTAAGCGTCGCCCTTCAGCACGCTGAGCGAGGCATAGCCGTCGTAGTAAGCCGCGTCGCCGAGACCGGCGATGGTCCTGGCGTGCACTTTGCTCCGGTAGTTGTCGAACCATTTCTTCGCATCTGCGCCGGTCACGAGCACGACCCTGACGCTGTCGCCGACCGCGATGTCCGGGCTCGTGCCCGCGGGCACGTCCGGCCCGTAAAACACGCAGGCCACTCCGCCTTCGACGACCGCCTTCCCCAGGATCGGCTTCTTCACCTGCTGCCCGAGAGCAGCACTGGCCTCCGCCGAAGTGACGACGTCACACGAAGTCGGCGCGGCGACTGTCGTCGGCGAAACGGCAGGTGAGGCAGGCCCGACCGCGCTGGTGCTGTGGCGAGGCGCCGGCGAACTGCCTGTCGACGAGGCTCCGCAGGCGGCAACGGCCGCCGTCAGTACGGGAACAAGGACTGCTGCCAGCAAGGCAGATCGCACGTATCGCACAGGTACCTCCAGCCAGCCGATCCGGCCCTGACCTGCTGAAGAGTACGAAGCCCTGCCGGCCGCAGCCCAAGCCCTCCGCCCCTTCGTTAGCAATTTCCCAGGCCGGAAAGGCCAGGCAGGCAGCGGGCGGAGCCGTTGCACACGCGCGCACCTGTGCGAGGATGCGGGGCGTGTACCTGATCAGGCCGGCTGGCGACGACGACCTTGACGCGATCGCGGCGTTCGAGGTCGAGATCGCCGTGGTCTCGTTCGGCGAGGAGGCGATCACCGATCGGGCGTTCCACCGCAGGCGCGTCGCGAGTTCCCTGGGCAAGCCCGGGGAGATCGCGCTGGTCGCGGTCGATGAGGGCACCGCGGTGGGCTGGGCCTGGATGTCAGCCCGCACGAACTCGCTGACGGGCGCCAGGTACGGCAACTTCCGCTCGCTGGCCGTCGCCGACGTCGAGGACAGGGGCGCCATCGGGGAGCAGCTCATGACCTCCGTGCTCGCGGCGGCTGAGGAAGCGGGTTTTACCCATCTCACGGGCAAGGTCAATGCGGGTAATCTGGGAATGCGCTCGCTCTACCGCGCATTCGGATTCACCGCCACGCACCTCACGATGGAAAAACGCATTTTCTCTAGCAAACCACCAGGCGAACTCCCGTGATCAAGTGCGTGATCTGGGACCTTGATAACACCCTGTTCGACGGCATTTACCTGGAGTCGCCTGATCAGCGCCCGTGCGCTGATCGTGACGCCGTCGGCGTGCTGCGGGAATTCGCCGCACGTGGCATCTTGAACGCGGTCGCCAGCCGCAACCCGCCAGAGGCCGCGGACTACGCCGCCGAACTGGCCGGCACCGAGTTCGCTTCTGCCCAGTGCGCCTGGGCACCAAAATCCGCGGCGATCGGCCTGATCATGACCGACCTCGGCCTGACGCGAGACGAAGTCGCGTTCGTTGACGACGACCCGCTTGAGCGGGGAGAAGTCGGGTTCATGCTGCCAGGCGTGCTCGTGCTCGCGCCCGAAGACCTGACCGACGCGGCAACCTGGCCGCAGTTCAGTCCGCCAGCCATCACCGACGAGGCACGCCGCCGTGGCGAACTCTATGCCAACCGCAAGATCAGGCAGGCAGAAGCGGACGCGTTCGGCGGATCGCCAGGCGAGTTCCTGCGCTACTGCGGCACGCGAGTCGAGATCGCCGAAGCCACGGCGGCCGACTGGCCGAGACTGCACGAACTTTCCGTGCGCACCCACCAGTTCAACTCATCAGGCGTGCCCGCTGATGCCGGGACCTTCGCAGGCGACCGCGTAATCGCGGTCAGGCTCAGCGACAAGTTCGGCGACGACGGGCTCGTCGGAGCCTGCGTGATCGACGAGAGCGAGGGAACCTGGCAGGTGCCTCTGCTGATGATGTCCTGCCGTGCGCTCGGCCGCGGCGTGATCGACGCCCTGCTTGCCTGGCTACGCCGCGCCGCCTGCCAGGCCGGAGCCCGCACGGTCGTGGTGCCGTGCGTGATCAATGACAGGAACGTGCCCCTGCGGATCGCATTGACCAGCGCGGGCTTTCGTGCGGACGAGCGATCGGAGGGCAAGGCCATTTACCGTGCCGCTTCTGGCCAGGCCGAGCTTCCCTGCTGGGTTGCGGAAAGGTGAGCCGCGACGAGGTCCTTGCCGAGGTCAAGGCGATCCTGGCCGACCTCGCCCGTGACCAGGCCGTGCTAAGTGCCTCCCCTGACACGCCGCTGCTGCGAGAAGGCGTCGGCCTGGACTCGCTGGGCGGGACGTTGCTGCTGGTCAGGGTAAAGGAGCGGTTCGGCGTCGATGTGGCCGGCGAGGACCTGAACCTGGACAGCATGGCCTCGATCGGCGCACTGTCGGCCTTCGTCGCCAACCGGATTACCAGCCGATGACAGGCTCTTCGTGCCATAATTACATGATCAATTTGGGGAGCGTGCTTCATGAGGCCCAGGCGGTTGCTGACAGCCTGCGTTACCGTTACCGCTGCCGTCGCGGCGGCTCTCCTCGCAGCCCAGGCGGCGACTGCCGTGCCGGTCAGAACGGCCAGGCCGCAGCAGATGGCGCCGGTGCCGATCGGGCCGGTACAGCTTAAGCCGATGACAACAACACCCCACCTGCTGCCCACCGCGAGCCCCGCACAGCAGGTACGCCAGCTCGTGCAATGCAAGGGCACGATGTTCGCTGTCGGCACGTTCAGCACCATCGAGCAGGGCACGCAGACCTACGCCAGGCAGAACGCGATGAGTTTCAAGGCCACTTCGCCCTTCACGGTGAGTTCCTGGGCACCGAAAATCAACGGCGAGGTCAACTCGATCGCCTTCAACGGCAGCGACTGCGCAGATGCTTACATCGGCGGAACCTTCACTAAGGTCAACGGCACAGCCGTGCAGTACATCGCCGAGATCAGCACCCAGACAGGCGCGGTCATCAAGCAGTTCGCGCACTCGGCGAACAAGACGGTGGACACGCTGCTCGGCGTCGGCGGCCGCATCCTCGCCGGCGGCGATTACACCACGATCAACGGCAGCAAGGCCGACCCGCACATGACCGCGCTCAACCCGGTTACGGGTGCCGACGACGGCTACCTGCACCTGAATATCTCGGGCACCTACCAGTATCCAGGAGTTGACGGAAACTCCACGAGGGTCTACAACCAGGTCCTCAGCAACAGCGGCACGCTCGACCTGGTCATGGGCGACTTCACGTCGGTCGGCGGCGAAGCCAGGCAGCAGATCTTCATGCTCAGCCTCGGCAAGAACAAGGGCACGGTGACCGGGTGGACGTCGCCGGAATTCGACGGCAGCGACGGCAACCTGCCCGGTGGCTACCCGTACCAGTGCGCCGTTGACGAGCCCTTCTACATCAGGGCGGCCGCCTGGGCGCCGAACGACCAGAAGATCTACCTGGCCGCTACCGGATACCACCCGTGGAACGTGCCGATCACCGGCCCGCGTACCGGCCTTTGCGACTCGGCTTCCGCGTTCCCTGCCACGGAGAAGTCGGTGCTGCACCTCTGGGTGAATTACACGGGGTGCGACTCGCTTTACTCTGCGGCGGCGGACATGAGCACCGCCTACTTCGGCGGGCACGAGCGCTGGTCGGAAAATCCCGATGGCTGCGACGCGGCCGGCCCTGGCGCGATCCCGGCTCCGGGGATCGAGGGCCTGTCGCCCGTCGACGGTTCCCTGACGTTCAACCCGACGCGGGCGCGCGGTCTCGGAGCGGACGACATGCTCATGACCTCGGAAGGACTCTGGATCGCCAGCGACGACTACGACCAGAGCAACGCCTGCGGCGGCGTCAGCAACCTGGCCGGGATCTGCCTGCTGCCGAACTAATACGGCATCGGCCAGGAAGGCGGCTCCCTCGCGGCGGCTAGGATTGCGGTATGTCTGCCGTGTTTGCCGTTGATGCTTGTCGTACGCCGGTAGGGAAGATCAAGGGCGCGCTGGCCGGCGTGCGGCCCGATCACCTGACGGCGGACGTCATCGCCGCGCTGATGACCCGTAATCCCTGGCTCGATCCCATGTCGGTGGACGATGTGTACTGGGGCGCCGCCAATCAGGCAGGCGAGGACAACAGGAACGTCGCCAGGATGGGCGTGCTGCTCGCAGGCCTGCCCGTGGACGTTCCAGGCGCGACAGTCAACCGGCTGTGCGGGTCAGGCATGGAAGCGATCTGCTCGGCCGCGAGGGCGATCGCCGCAGGCGACGCTGATATCTGCATCGCTGGCGGCGCGGAGTCGATGACCAGGGCACCTTTCGTGCTCCCTCGCGCCGCCGAGCCGTTCCCCAGGGAGGCGGGCGTCGCTGACACCAGGCTCGGCTGGCGGCTCGTCAGCCCGAAGATGGCCGAGCTTTACCCGCCGGTGAGCCTCGGGGAGACGGCAGAGAACGTCGCAGAGAAGTATCACGTTGACCGAGCCAGGCAAGATCAGTTCGCGCTGCGCAGCCACGAGCGCGCGGCGGCCGCGAGGGAAGCCGGGCGGTTCGGCGCGGAGATAGTCCCCGTCGGCACCAAAGCCGGGCCTGTCACCGAGGACGAAGGCATCAGGACCGACCTGACCGCGGCCGAGCTCGCCGCTAAGAAACCCGCGTTCCGCACGGGCGGCACCGTCACCGGCGGCAACTCTTCGCCGCTCAACGATGGCGCGGCCGGCCTGCTGCTCATGTCCGAGCAAGCGATGCGGTCGGCCGGGGCCGAGCCGCTGGCCAGGTACGCGGGCGGTGCCTCCGCCGGCGTGCACCCCGACTACATGGGGATCGGCCCGGTCCCAGCGATGGCGAAGGTGCTCGGCCGCTCGGGATGGCAGATCGGCGACCTGGCCATACTCGAAGTCAACGAGGCCTTCGCCGCGCAGGCGGTCGCCGTCATCGACCAGCTCAAGTGCGACCCTGACCTGGTCAACGTGAACGGCGGCGCGATCGCGATCGGGCACCCGCTCGGCTGCTCAGGCGCGCGGATCACCACGACCTTGCTGCATGAGCTGCGGCGGCGTGGCGGCGGCAAAGCCGCCGCCACCATGTGCATCGGCGTCGGCCAGGGCATCGCCAGCCTCTGGCAGGCCGGCTGACTCCGGCTGGGTACACATGCCGACTATGAGCGCCTCGCGAGTCTTCACTCTCCCTAACCTGATCAGCCTGGCCAGGCTGGCGGGCGTTCCCGTGTTCTTGTGGCTGGTGCTCGGCGTTCGCAGTCAGACGGGAGACTGGTGGGCGCTCGGGCTGCTCGCGGCGGCCGGCGTCTCAGACTGGCTGGACGGCAAGGTCGCGCGCGCCATGAACCAGCAGAGCCAGCTTGGCGAACTGCTCGACCCGGCCGCCGACCGCCTCTACATCGTGGCCACGATCATCGCGCTCGCGGTGCGGTCGATCATCGGGTGGTGGCTGGTGATCGTGCTGGCGGCGAGGGAGCTGACCCTTGGCATCGCCTTGATCTTGCTGAGGCGAGCCGGTTACGAGCCGCTTAAGGTGAGCTTCGCAGGCAAGGCAGCGACCTTGAACCTTCTTTACGCATTTCCGCTGCTTTTTCTTGGCGCGCATCCGACCTCATACGCAGAGATCGCACGGGTATTCGGTTGGGCGTTCGCTCTGTGGGGAAGTGCACTGTACTGGTGGGCTGCCGTGCTTTATCTCCAGCAGACCCGTCGGCTGCTTGCTGATGACGATGGAGGCTGAAAGGAGCGCTGGCGACGGTGAGGGCTGTAGTCATGGCAGGCGGCGAGGGAACCAGGCTGCGCCCGATGACCGCGAACCAGCCGAAACCGCTGCTGCCGGTCGTCAACAAGCCGATCATGGAGCATGTGCTCCGCTTGCTGCGCAAGCACAGCTTCGACGAGACCGTCGTCACCGTGCAGTTCCTCGCCTCGATGGTGCGGAACTACTTCGGTGACGGCGAAGAGTGGGGGATGAGCCTCCAGTACGCCACCGAGGACATACCGCTCGGCACGGCAGGCAGCGTCAAGAACGCCGAGGACGCGCTCAAAGACGGGCCCTTTCTCGTCATCTCGGGCGACGCGCTTACCGACATTGACCTCACCGACCTCGTCAAGTTCCACAAGGACAACGGCGCCCTGGTCACTGTGGCCCTGGCCAGGGTGCCCGATCCGCTTGAGTTCGGCATCGTGATCGCCGACGAGGACGGGCAGATCCAGCGTTTCCTCGAAAAGCCCACCTGGGGCCAGGTCTTCTCTGACACCGTGAACACCGGCATCTACGTCATGGAGCCCGAGGTACTCGAGCAGGTGCCTCCAGGTGAGGTCGTCGACTGGTCGGGCGACGTGTTCCCCAAGCTCATCGACAAGGGCGCGCCGGTCTACGGCTGGATCGCCGACGGTTACTGGGAAGACGTCGGC
>DATJLT010000221.1:0-5648 GCA_035509195.1 Streptosporangiaceae bacterium
GACGTCCGGCTCGGCTGCCGTCTCCAGGTCTCCGTGCACGACGATCTTTCCCTAAAGCCCGACATATTGCCCGCACTGTAAGCTGCCAGCGATCGTACGCGACCGCCCGCGCATCTCGCAATGTCGCTTTGGCCGGATTCCCTGCGCACGGGAGATGGAATTATCATCCATGTTCTATGCTAAGTGATAAATTATGCGCCAGGTTCGCGGTCCGGGGGGTTCAGGCATGTCCGAGAAGGACCTTGTCGAAGAGTACATTGCCGGACGAATTAGCAGACGGTATTTCATCCACAGGCTGATGTCGATCGGCGTGGGTGTCGTTGGCGCGGGCGCGCTGGCCGATGCCCTGGTCGGTTGCGCACCTGGAGCGGGCGGCCCGGCGGGCTCCGATACAGGTTTCAATGCCGGCATCGTGACGCCGACGCCTTCGTTCACGCCGACCCCGACGTTCACTTCGACCCCGACGCCCACGCCGACTCCCACGCCAACGCCCACCCCTACCCCGACGCCGACGCCGACGTTCACCCCGACTCCGACGCCGACGTTCACGCCGACTCCCACGTTCACGCCGACCTTCACGCCGACGCCGACCGAGACCTTCACTCCGACACCGACGTTCACTCCGACGCCGACTTCCTCGTGCTCGTCGTGCTCGACCTGCTCGTCGTGTTCTTCGTGCTCCTCATGTTCTTCGTGCTCGTCATGCAGCGGCTCGGGCGTCAGCCGGGCCTGGCTCCCCTCGGGCCGCAGCGGCAGGGTCCGCCCGGCCTGGATGACGCTTCAGCCGGCCTAGAGCTATCAGAGCTTAGCAAGCTAGCTGAGCTAGCTGGAGTTATGACTGCTCGGCAGGCTCTTTAAGTTCACTGGCATGCCAGCGATTCAAGTGAACCCATTTGGCGACAAGCGCGCCTTCATGCAAGTCGCCGACGACGTCGCCAGGCGGATCGAGGAAGGCGACATCAAGCTGAAGTTGCCCGCCGAGCGAGCGCTCGCCGTCGAGTACGGCACCGCCTATACGACGGTTCGGCGCGCGATGCAGGAGTTGCGGGACCGGGGCTTGATCGTGACCGTGCATGGCAGGGGAACGTTCGTCGCGAAGTCGCTGGAATCTGGTCCCGACGGCTGGATCGCGGATAACTGACCCGTGGCTACCAGGCTCGGCCGGGGTTGAGTAGTCCTTGCGGGTCGAGTGCGGCCTTGATCCGGTGATGAACGTCCAGGGCAGGCCCCTTGAGCTGGGCCGCGAGCCAGTCGCGCTTGAGTATCCCGACGCCATGCTCGCCGGTGACGGTGCCGCCGAAGGCGAGCGCGACGCGCCAGATTTCCTCAGCGACCGCGAGCGCATGCTGGCGCGTCTCAGGCTCTGAGTCATCGAGTACGAGTACGGGGTGCAGGTTGCCGTCTCCCGCGTGTCCGACGGTCGCGATCCGCACTTTCTCCTCGGCGCCGATGCGCTCGATCTCCCTTAGCATCTCGGCCAGCCGTGAACGTGGAACGCCGATGTCCTCGATGACGGTCGGCCCGGCGTCAAGCAGTGCGAGTCCGGCGAGCCGCCTGGCGGCGATGAGACCGTCGGCCTCCTCAGGATCTTGCGTGCAAGCGAAGTAGTCCGCGCCTGCTTCCTCGCACAGGCCGATGATGCGATCGGCGTCCTTCCGCGCGTCTGGCCCGTCAGCCTGGCCGACGAGCAGCGCCGCGGCGCTCCGGTCCAGGTCCATGCGCTGGTAGTCCTCGATCGCGTTGATGGTCGCGTGGTCGATCAGTTCGAGCATGCTCGGGCTGACGGCCGTCGCCGTGATCTTCGCTACCGCATCCCCTGCGGCGGGAAGAGCGGGGAACGTGGCTACGAACACGGCCGGAGGCGTGGCGGGCAGTGGCCTGAGCCTGACCGTGGCCGAGGTGACGATGCCAAGCGTCCCTTCCGAGCCGATGAACAGGCTGGTCAGGTCCAGTCCGGCCACGTTCTTGATCGAGCGGGACCCGGTGCGAAGCACCCGGCCATCGGCGAGCACAACTTCGAGTCCGAGCACGGAATCCCTGGTCACTCCGTACTTGACGCAGCGCATGCCGCCCGCGTTGGTCGCGACGTTTCCGCCGATCGTCGAGATCTCGAAGCTGCCGGGATCGGGCGGATAGAACATGCCTTGCCTGCGGGCCGCCCGCTCGAGGTCAGCGTTGATGACGCCTGCCTCGGCGACCGCGACCTGATCGACAGGATCGATCTCGCGCAGCTTCGTCATCCGCTCAAGGCACACGATGACGCACCCGTCGATCGCGTTCGCGCCACCAGACAACCCGGTGCCCGCGCCGCGCGGTACCACGGTCACCCGGTGCTCAGCTGCCCACCGCATGATGGCGCTGACCTGCCCGGTAGTGACCGGGCGGGCGACAGCGAGCGGCGTTCCCGCCGTAACCAGGGCGGCCCGGTCGCGGCGGTAGCCCTCCATCACGTCAGGGTCGGTGACAAGCACGTCGCAGGGAAGTTCACGTGCCAGCTCGTCGATGGCTCCCACGCGGTCCTCCTCAGCTCAGCCGGTGAACCTATGATCCATGGTTATGCTCGTCGCCAGGCTGCACGGGGTCTCTGATCTTCGCATTTCCGATGAGCCGGTGCCGGTGCCAGGAGATGGCCAGAGCCTGGTGCGGATGACGGCCGTCGGCATCTGCGGCTCTGACCTGCACTGGTGGGCCGAGGGCGGCATCGGTGATGCCCTGCTCCGCCAGCCCCTCGTACCAGGCCACGAAGCGGCCGGGATCGTAGCGGGCGGGCCGCGCCACGGCGAGCGGGTCGCGATCGACCCGGCGATCGCTTGCGGCCACTGCTCACTGTGCTTGCGTGGTTACCGCAACTTGTGCGTCAATATCGTCTTCTCAGGTCACGGAGCTCAGGACGGCGCGATGCGCGAGTTCCTCGCCTGGCCGTCGCGCTTGCTGCACCCGCTACCAGACTCGGTCTCCGACGAGGACGGAGCGCTGCTCGAGCCGCTCGGCGTCGCGATTCACGCGGCTGACCTCGGGCACCTGAAGGTCGCGGGATCGGCGGCGGTAGCCGGCTGCGGCCCCATCGGGCTGCTTCTGATCCAGGTGCTGCGCGTCGCAGGAACCGGCAAGGTGATTGCCTTCGATCCACTGGCGCACCGGCGCGAAGCCGCGCTGAGGCTGGGCGCCGACCTCGCGATCGATCCCGGCGGGGCTGACGCGGTTGCCGAAGCCATCGCCGCGGCAGAAGGCGAGGTGGACGTGGCGTTCGAGATGGCCGGCACCGATGGCGCCGTGCAGGTCGCGATCGCGGTCGTCAGGCCGGGCGGCCGGGTCGTGCTCGGCGGCATACCTGACGATGACAACATTCGTTTCCCCGCGTCCGTAGCCAGGCGAAAAGGGCTAACGATCGCGCTGGTCAGGCGCATGAACGAGGTCTATCAAAGAGCAATCAGCCTGGCCGTAAGCGGAACCGTAGACCTCGGCATCGTCAGCCATCGTTTCGGGCTTTCCCAAGCCACCGAGGCATTTGCCCTGGCCGCGTCCCGCGCCGGCCTCAAGACAATCATCGAAGGCGTGCCCCGCGTGGTCTGACCCCCATCGCGCCGGGGTGAGCAGCATCGTTGGCCCCGCGTTGCTGTTTGCGTGGCGGATTCAGGGACTACGGTGGTCATCTGATGCTGTCGCCGTGACATCGCTGGAACTTCGTGGCTGCAGGCCCGGCCGGGTAATGGCTCAGAATGGCCGCGGTTTTCCGGATGAGCGACGTATCTTCGGGCGGCGGAACCTCGCACAGGGCGTGTCGAGTTGACAATCGGCTATGTCATACCAAATTATCTCTTCATGTCTAGAAACGTTTCAGTAGTGATTACCGACGATCTCGATGGCGCCGAGGGAGCCGACACCGTCAGGTTCGCCCTTGATGGCGTTAACTATGAGATCGACCTCAGCGATGCGAACCGCGCACGGCTGGAAGGCGACCTGGCTCCGTTCATCACGGCCGCTAGGCGCCCGAGCCGCGATGGCAGGCGCAGGGCCGGCCGTTCCGGGGCCGCGTCGGTTGACCGGGCCGCAGTTCGCGCCTGGGCGCGGGAGGCTGGCCTGAACATTTCCGAGCGTGGCCGGATTAGCGCGGAGATCATCAGGCAATACGAGGCCGCTCACTAAAGCCGGATCGCGCGGACCGGGCCTTTACCCGCTCGATAGTACGCCGGAGGGAATAGCCCGGTCTGGGTGACGCGCCCGCTCAGGACCGTCGCCGTCGCTGCGCTGATCTTTGTCTTCCTCGGCTTGATCGAGTTGATCGGCCGGCCGTCAGCCCAGCCCGCGAGCGCGAACGCGAGGAACGGCGGTTAGCGCTACCGGTGTGCCTTCGCCGGTCCCTGACCTGCCCGTGCGACGATGGCCGCCGAACGGAGGTCTGACGTGAGCGAGCCCACCTGCCTTGAGATCTGCGCAGGGGCGGGTGGTCAGTCTCTCGGACTTGAGCAGGCGGGCTTCAGGCACCTGGCGGCTGTCGAGGTCGATGCCGATGCCTGCGCGACGCTGGCACTTAACCGGCCCGAGTGGCATCCGGTCAAAATGGATGTACGCGAGTTCGACGGCCGGCCATTCGCCGGCGTTGACTTGCTCGCGGGCGGCGTGCCATGCCCGCCGTTCTCGATCGCGGGCAAGCAACTCGGTGCGGACGACGAGCGGGACCTGTTCCCGCAGGCCCTGCGGCTGATCGAAGAGTGCGCGCCGGCCGCGGTCATGCTGGAGAACGTCAGGGGCCTCGCGACGGGGCGGTTCGCCGGGTACCTGGAGCACGTGGTCGCTCGGCTTGAGCGGCTCGGCTACCAGGTCGGGTGGCAGGTGCTCAACGCGTGTGAGTTCGGGGTGCCGCAGCTTCGTCCCCGGTTCATTCTCGTCGCGCTCGTTCCCGATGCGGCCGGCCATTTTCGCTGGCCAAGCTCCCAGGGCACGCCGCCAACCGTGGGCGAGGCGTTGGGTGAGCTCATGGCGGCCGATGGCTGGCCTGGCGCGGAGATGTGGGCGAGGATGGCGAACGGGATAGGGCCGACGCTGGTCGGGGGATCGCGCAAGCACGGCGGCCCTGACCTCGGGCCGACGCGGGCTCGCGCGGCCTGGCTAAAGCTCGGCGTGGATGGCAGGGGACTCGCCGATGTGCCGCCGCGCGCAACCGACCCGGTTGATCATCTGCCCCGGCTCACCGTGGCGATGGCGGCCGCTATCCAGGGGTTTCCCTCTGACTGGCGCTTCTCTGGTCGTAAGACGGCGTCGTACCGGCAAGTCGGCAACGCGTTCCCGCCGCCGGTCGCGCGCGCCGTCGGCACCAGTATCCGCGGCGCCCTTGAAGCCAGCCGCGAGCCGGCGCCAATCCTGCAAGCGGTCTGAACCCGGCCGAGCTGGCGTCCCCGCAGGCGCTGCTCGAGGAGATCTCCGGGCGGGCGGTGACGGTTCCCTGACAGCAGCAACGGCCCAACGATGCGGTAAGGCGTGGCGTTACGACGACAACGATGGCTCCGCGATGCTACGGGAACCGCATCAGGTCGGCATCGTTGTTGTTGCCTCCGGCCCGGCTACGACATCGGGGGACCAACGATGCTGCTCGACTCGGGGAAGGCTGGCCCGGCGGTCCTGTTCGGCGATCACGAACGGCGGACGGC
>DATJLT010000222.1:0-26373 GCA_035509195.1 Streptosporangiaceae bacterium
CGAGCACATTCCGAACCCCGACCGCCGCGTAAGAGCCGACGACGTGCCTGAGCTCGGCGACTGAGTGACTGACCGCAGTCAGGTGCCCCATCGGCGTCAGCGTGGTCTCTTCGGCGATCCGGCCGGTCACCCGCACAGTGCGGCCCCTCGTCGTCCCTCCGGCGCCGTAGGTCACTGAAACGAACGTGGGCCGCAGCGGCTCCAGCCTCCTGATCGCGCGCCAGAGTTGTTCTTCGTCGGCATCGGTCTTCGGCGCCATGAATTCGAAAGAGAAGGATCGACCACCAGACACCAGCAGATCCCTGATCAGCGGTGCCTGCCTGAGCCGCGCTTGAGCCATTGGCCTAGGTTACCGGCCAGCGGGGCCGGCCGGCAGGCCCCGCGCCCGGCCACTCCCCCGCTGCCGCTAGGGTCGCTGCATGGAAGGAGCCGCGGAGCTGACCAGGATCAGGGTGCGGACGCAGGCCGCACTCGATCGCTTTCTTGCAGCTCAGCGGTCTGTCCTGACCGGCATAAGCCCGGAACTCGCCCCCGTCGCTGACGCGATCGCCGACCTGGTCGCCGGCGGCAAGCGCTTGCGCCCGGCGTTCTGCTACTGGGGCTGGCGCGCTTGCGGCGGCGACGACGAGCCTGCGGTGTTCGCGGCGGCCGCCGCACTGGAGCTATTGCACGCCAGCGCACTTGTCCACGACGACGTCATGGACGAAAGCGACACCAGGCGCGGCCAGCCGTCCGTGCATAAGCGCTTCGACGCGAGGCACCAGGCGGCGAACTGGCAAGGCTCGGCGGGGCGCTTCGGCGCGGGCGCGGCGATCCTGACCGGCGACCTGCTGCTGTCCTGGACCGATGAGATGCTGAGGACCAGCGGGCTGCCCGTCAGCGCCGTCACGCGCGGGCTCGCCGTGCTCGACGCGATGCGGACAGAGGTGCTCGCGGGCCAGTTCCTCGATCTGGCCGGGCAGGCCAAAGGCGGCTCGTCAGTCGAGAGCGCGCTCCAGGTCATCACCTTCAAGTCAGCCAAGTACACCGTTGAGCGCCCGCTGCAACTCGGAGCCGCGCTACTTGCCGATACGCCGCGCGCGATCACCGCTGCGTTGAGCGGATACGGGGTTCCGCTCGGCATCGCGTTCCAGCTAAGGGACGACATACTCGGCGTGTTCGGCGACCCGGAGAAGACAGGCAAGCCGGTTCTCGACGATCTTCGGGAAGGCAAGCGCACGGTCATGCTGGCCATCGCGAGGAACCGTGCCGACGACGCCCAGGCAGAACTGCTCGATCGCTGCGTTGGCGACCCCGACCTGAGCGAGGAAGTGGCGGGATACGTTCAGGAAGTCATCGTCCGCACCGGTGCTCTCGATGAGTGCGAGCTCATGATCACGGTGAACGTCAAGGAAGCACTCGCCGCCCTCGCCGGCGCCCCGGTCACCCCGCGGTCAAAAGAGGCACTCGCGGACCTGGCCATCGCGACCACATCCCGCTCCAGCTAGCCCCGCAGGGCCGCCTGCCCGGTCCGCTTGGCCCGGGCAGGCGGCGCGTTCCCGGCATTCCGCCAGGGCCCACAGCATCGCTGGCTCGTTGTTGTCGTTCGCGGGCCGGGGCCAGGGACATCGGTGGCTCCTTGATGTCGTCGCCGTAGCATCGCGGAGCCACCGATGCTGCTCGCGCCGGGCGGGTTACCGCATCGGTGGCTATTTGATGCTGTTGCGGGGCGGGCGGAGGCGGGCGGCTAGTTTCGCGGTCGCGGCGGCCGGATCGGGTGCGTCGGTGATGGCTCTTACGACGACGACTCTGGTGGCCCCGGCTTCGAGCACGTCACCGAGGCGGTCAGCGTCGATGCCGCCGATCGCGAACCATGGCTTCGTGGCGGCGAGTCCTGCGACGTAGCTGAGCAGCCCGAGTCCGGTCGCTGGCCGGCCTGGTTTCGTCGGCGTGGTCCAGACGGGACCTGCGCAGAAGTAGTCGGCGCCGCCGAAGGCAGCCGCGGCCGCTGCCTGGTCAGCGGAGTGCGTGGATAGCCCGATGACGGGCTCAGGCCCAAGGATCTGCCTGGCCGTCACGAGCGGCAGGTCGTCCTGTCCCAGGTGAAGCACGTCCGCTCCGGCGGCGAAGGCGACATCCGCGCGGTCGTTGACGGCGAGGAGTGCCCCGTGCCGGTCGCAGGCGGAACGGAAGGTTTCCAGCAACCGCAACTCGGCCCCCGCTTCCAGGCCTTTCTGCCTGAGCTGCACAATGTCGACGCCGGAGCCTAGTACCTGGTCGAGAAAGCCTGGCAGGTCATCTCGGCGCTCCCTGCTGTCCGTGCACAAGTAGAGCCTGGCCGCGTCCAGCCTGGCGCGCAGCGCGGAACCACGATCGTGGGTGACAGATTCGCTCACCGCGCCATCTTGTCACCTGACTGCTCACCCGAGCGGGAGCAGGACTAGAAGGCGAGCGCCTGCGCCCGGCGGTTCACCTCGCTGCAGCGGTGCGCGGCGATCGCCTCGATCGGGCTGCCTGGCAGCGACTCGTCCGAGGTGAACAGCCAGCGCAGCGCCTCGACGTCGGTGAACCCGCAGTCGAAGAGCAGCGTCAGCGTGCCGTGCAGGCCGCGTACAACCTGGCCGCCGTCCAGGAAGGCGGCTGGAACGCCGAATGTCCCGTCAGGACGTTGCACGCCGAGCAGTTTGCGGTCCCTAAGTAGCTGCTTGACCCGGTTGGCGGGCAGTGTCAGCCGCTCGGCGACCTCAGTGATGGAAAGCCATTCGCCGACCATGGCGTCGGCAGGGGGGTCGATCTGCGCCACGTCCACATCCTTTCCCCACCTGGCCTGATTGCCAAACGTCACCGCGCAGCTGAACGGAGCGGAAACGCCGGATCGGCCACCAGGGCGGCATCAACCGGGGTGCCTGCCTCGATGAGCCTGCGCCCCTGCATCAGGTCCTTGGGCAAGTCGACGGTCAGCACGGCGAGTAGCCGCTCACCCGCCAGCCAGCACGCCGCCCACTTCGGCGACGCCGGGCCGCCGCGCCACACGAACTGGTCCGCGCCGGCGTGGTGCCCGACGTACTGGAGCATGCGGCCGAACTGTTCTGACCAGAAGTACGGCACCGGGTCGTAACGCTCAGTACCGCCGGTCAGGTTGGCCGCTAGCACGGCGGGGGCACGCAAGGCGCCGTCCCAGTGCTCGGTACGCAGCCGACGGCCGAACCTGTGCGACCAGAAGGCCGCGCAGTCACCGACCGCGTAGACGCCAGGCAGCGAGGACCGCAGGTACTCATCGACGGCTACCCCGTTCTCCAGCCGCGCCCCGGAATCCGCCAGCCAGCCGGTGTCAGGCCGCACGCCTACGGCGGTAACGATCTCATCGGCAGGCAGCCAGGCGCCGCCCGCTAGCCGCAGGCCGCCGTCCTCCACGGACTCGACCGCCGTGCCCGTCATGAGCTCCACTCCGGCCTGCTCGTACCATGGCACGGTCCTGGCACCGATGTCGGTGCCGAGCGCGGCAGCGAGCGGCGTCGGTGCGGCCTCGACGACGGTTACCTGGCAGCTCTTGGCGGCGGCCGCCGTCGCAAGCTCGGCGCCTATCCACCCGGCCCCGATGATCGCCAGCCGGGCGCCAGGTCGCAAGGCAGCCCTGAGCTCAAGCGCCTCATCCATGGTGCGCAGGAACCGCTGCCTGCCAGGACCTGGCAGCGCCACCGGCCTGGCGCCGGTCGCGATCACCAGACGGTCGAAGGGGTACTCGCCGCCGTCCGTGAGCAGCCGGCCATCGCCGATTCCCACGGCCCGCTCCCCCAGCCTCAGCCGTACGTCAAGAGAGCCGAGTTCCTCGCGAAGCGACGTATCGTCGACCACGCCGGCCATGAGCTGCTTAGAGAGCGGCGGCCGGTCGTAAGGCGGCCGGTTCTCAGCGCCGATCATGGTCAGGGTGCCCTCGTACCCGGCGGCCCTAAGTTCCTCCACCGTGCGCAGGCCGGCGAGCCCCGCCCCCGCCACCACAATGTGCTCGGCGCTCACGAGCCGCCCTTCACGTGCTGTCCGCCTAGTCCAGGATCGGAGCATCGTATCTGGCGCGCCTTCGCAACCGGTGGTTGCCCACGGCAGTCTACGAAGCATGCGCAAATCCCTGGTCTTCCTTGGTTTGCTCCTTACCGCCGCTGCGGCTGGTTGTACCGCGCACCCAAAGACCGCGACTACAAAGGCGGTCAGTAACGACAGCCAGCGGCCCGTGTGGATGCAAACGCTGGCCATGGTCACGGCGAAGAGCGGCTGGGCCGTTGCCTGGAGCGGCGACCCGAACAGCACCACGGCCGTCTACCAGCGCCTGCTGCGCACCAGTAACGGCGGGAAGACCTGGAAAGACGTCACTCCCGCTGGTGCTGGCAAGTTGCTTCACTCGCTCTACAGCAGCACGGTGCTCCACGTGTTCTCGCCACGTACGGCATGGCTGGCGGTCACCAGGGAAGCCTCGGCCTCGGAGAACGGCCTGGCCCGCACGCAAGTGTTCGAGACCGGAGACGCCGGCCGCACCTGGCGGGCATCGGCGGTTCTCCGCGCCAAGGGCTATCCGGTCGCGATCAGCGTGGCGGGACGGAGGGACGGCTGGCTGCTGCAGAGCCTCGGGGCGGCGTCCGGGCAGAACCCGGCAGCGATCTACCGCAGCACGGACGGAGGCCTGCACTGGCGGCTGCTGACCTCGGCGCTGCCCGCGGACTGCGACAAGACCGGGCTGACGTTCGCGACACCGGTCATCGGGTTCATTAGCTCAGCGTGCAGCGGTGGCGCGGGAACGGTTCTCTCGTCTGACGACGGCGGCAGCACGTGGCTTCCTGCCAGCCTGCCCTACCCGGTCGTCGCCTGCGCTTCCTCTGGTTGCCAAAGCAAGGCTCCCGTGTTCTTCGGCCGTACCGGTTACCTGACCGTGGGCTCTTACCCAGGGCCAGGCTTCCTCCTGACCACGAACGACACGGGAAGTACGTGGCGGACGCTGACGCTGCCGCCGGGGAGCGACCCCTACCCGAGGATCGACTTCTTTGACGCAAGGCATGGCGTGCTGATGCCGTCGCGATCGCAGTCAGAGTTTGACCGTACGTTCTACGCGACCTCGAACGGCGGTCGTACCTGGCGGCCGCTTCGGCAGGCCAAGACGGTGAGCCGCTTCTCTTCGATCGAGTTCGTCACGCCGGAGACCGCGTTCGCCTGGGACCTTAACGCCACGTCGCCCGCTCTGTACCAAACGGTGAACGGCGGCGCGACGTGGGAGCGGTTTGTCCCGGTAAGCTGATACGAAGACGCGCGGGAGTCCGGTGCCGACCGGGCTGAGAGGGCGGCTGCGTAGCCGCCGACCGCAGAACCTGATCCGGGTCATGCCGGCGAAGGGAGCGCTGCGTTATGGAGAACGCAAGCACCGCAGATGTCCTGGTCATCGGCGGCGGCGTGATCGGGCTGGCGATCGCGTGGCGGGCCGCGCAGAAGGGCCTGCGGGTCACCGTCGCCGACCCCGATCCTGGCCGCGGCGCCTCGCACGCGGCGGCTGGCATGCTGACCCCGGTCGCCGAGGCCGCTTATGCCGAGCGCGAGCTGTTTGAGCTCGGGAGCGCTTCGCTGCGGAGCTATCCGGACTTCGTAGCGGAGCTGACGGCCGAGACCGGGCTGCAGGCTGGGTACCGGCAGACCGGCACGTTGCTCGTCGGATACGACGCCGATGACCTGGCGCTGATCAGGGAACACGCCGCGCTGCGCGAGTCGTTCGGCGTGCCGAGCGAGCCACTGACCGGCAGGCAGTGCCGCCGGGCCGAACCCTTGCTCGGACCCGCGATCAGCGGCGGGCTCCTGGTCAGCGACGACGCCTCCGTCGATCCCAGGCTGCTCACCGCCGCCTTGCTCGCGGCCGCGGCCAAGGCCGGCGCCTGGCACCGGCCTGCGGCCGCCGTTCGGTTGCTGACTACCGGGGACCGCGCCATGGGGGCAGAACTGGCCGACGGAACCACGGTCCTGGCCGGGCAGGTGGTGCTCGCGGCCGGCTGGGGCTCAGCCAAGCTGGCAGGGCTGCCGCCTGGCGTCGCCCCGCCCATACGGCCGGTGAAGGGCCAGATCGTACGGCTGCGGCCGACGACGGCTACCCTGGCAGCCGGCCTGCCGAAATCCCTGATCGGGCAGACGGTAAGGGGACTCGTGCAGGGCTCGTCGGTTTATCTCGTGCCTCGGGATCACGGGGAGCTTGTCATCGGCGCGACCCAGGAGGAGATGGGCGCCGACACCACGGTGACCGCAGGAGGCGTCTGGCAACTGCTCAGGGACGCCCGTGCGATCGTGCCCGGCATCACCGAGTTCGAGCTCGCCGAATCGGTCGCCGGCCTGCGTCCTGGCACGCCGGACAACGCGCCGCTGATCGGGCCCTCCGCTCTCGGCGGACTCGTGCTCGCGACCGGGCATTTCCGCAGCGGGGTGCTGCTGACGCCGGTAACGGCCGAGCTGGTCGGTGCCTATTTGGTGACCGGTGAACTGCCCTTGAGCGCGGCGCCGTTCGCACCCGGGCGGTTCGCGGCGGCAGGAGCGGGGTCGTGATGTGGATCGTGATCAACGGGGTACGGCGCGAGGTTAGCGAAGCGGCCACCCTCGACGGGGTCGTGGCGGCGATCTCGACCTCGGCCACCGGCATCGCCGTCGCGGTCAACGGCGAGATCGTGCGCCGCGGCCACTGGCCTGCCGTGATCCTCACGGCAGGCGATGAGGTCGAAGTGCTCACAGCAGTACAGGGAGGTTGACGTGAGCGAGTTCCTGACTGATGACCCCCTGGAGATCGCAGGGGAGAAGTTCGGGTCGCGGCTGATCATGGGGACCGGCGGGGCGCCGAGCCTGGATGTGCTCGGGCGGGCGCTCATCGCGTCGGGAACGGAGCTGACGACGGTCGCGATGCGGCGGCTCGATCCGGAGTCAGGGGGCTCGGTGCTCGACGTGCTCGCCGAGCGCGGTATCACGGCGCTGCCGAACACCGCTGGCTGCTTCACGGCGGCAGAGGCCGTCAGGACGGCCAGGCTGGCGGCCGAGGCGCTCGATACGAGGTGGGTCAAGCTCGAGGTGATCGCCGACGAGGTGACGCTGCTGCCCGATCCTGTCGAGCTGCTCGACGCGGCAGAGCAACTGGTCGGGCTCGGCTTCACCGTGCTGCCCTACACGAACGACGACCCGGTGCTCGCGCGGCGGCTCGAGCAAGCTGGCTGTGCCGCTGTCATGCCGCTCGGGGCGCCGATCGGCTCGGGGCTGGGGATCAGGAACCCGCACAACATCGAGCTGATGGTGCAGGACAGCTCGGTGCCCGTCATACTTGACGCCGGCATCGGCACCGCGAGCGACGCGGCAGTGGCGATGGAACTCGGCTGCTCGGCCGTCTTGCTCGCGACGGCGGTGACCAGGGCACGTGATCCTGAGCGGATGGCGGCCGCGATGAGGTCCGCGGTGATCGCCGGACGGCTGGCTTACCTGGCCGGACGTATACCGCGCCGGCGGTACGCCAAAGCCTCATCGCCGCCGGCCGGGAGCTAGCCCCGCCGTCCTGGCCTCGGCGTGAACCTGGCTCGTGCAGCCCGGCCTGCCCCTACACTGTTGCCGATGGATACCGCCCTTTCGCCACCTGTTGGCCAGCTACTTGGCGGCCGCTACCAGGTGGGCTCCCAGATCGCGCGCGGTGGGATGGCGACGGTGTACCTCGGCACCGACACCCGGCTCGACCGCGTCGTGGCACTCAAGATCGCCCATCTTGAGCTGTCAGACGACGCCGAATTCGTACGCCGGTTCATCGGCGAGGCCCGCTCGGCGGCGCGGCTGTCTAGCCCGAACGTCGTCGCTGTTTACGATCAGGGCTCAGAAGGGCCGCTCCACTACATCGCGATGGAATACGTGCCCGGCCGCACGCTGCGCGACCTGCTGGCCGAACGGGGAAGGCTGTCGCCGGCCGAGGCCATCGAGGTGATGTCAGGTGTGCTGAGCGGGCTCGCGGCCGCGCACCAAGCCGGATACGCGCACCGGGACGTGAAGCCGGAGAACGCGCTCCTCTCGCCGGACGGCGCGGTCAAGGTCGCCGACTTCGGGCTGGCCAGGTCGGTTGCCGGAGCGGTGCAGACCAAGGGCGGCATGATCATCGGCACCGCCGCCTACCTGGCCCCCGAGCAAGTGACCGGCGGTGCGTCCGACGCCCGTACGGACGTTTACGCGGCCGGCATCATGTTGTTCGAGTTGCTGACCGGCTACCAGCCTTACACCGGGGAGAGCCCGCTCGCGGTCGCTTACAAGCATGTGAACGAGGTCGTTCCGCCGCCGTCGAGCCTGATGCCCGGCCTGGCACCCGCGCTCGACGCGCTGGTCGCGATGGCGACAAGCCGCGATCCCGACCTGCGGCCGTCGAGCGCCGGCGAGTTCCTGCGCGCGATCGACGAGGTGCGCAAGGGCCAGGGGCTACCGCGTAGCGGGCCTTACCGTGCCGCGCACCGGTATCCAGACGAACTCGACAGCGGCCCTTACCAGGCCGCTTACCGCACGATGGCGGCGCCCGAGTTGCCCGCGGCGATCAATCACACCCTGGTCGTGCCGCCTGAGGCGGCGCTTGACCCCTACAGCGCTCCCCATGCCGCTCCTTATGGCGCTCCCGGACGGGTGAGCCTGGGCAGTGGCGGCGGTGGTCACGATGAGCCCGCTTACGAGGCTCTCTACGCCTCGCCAGAGCGCGCCGAGCCCATGCTGCAGCGGGTGCTCTTCGGACGCCGGTTCTGGTACGCGCTCATCGGCTTCATCGTGGTGGCCGCGGTCGGGGCGGGCACCTGGTGGATGGTGGCGGGCAGGTACACAAAGGTTCCCTCGATGCGGGGCCTGAGCGCGGCTTCCGCGGCGAGCGACCTGCGCGGGCTCGGCCTCGCCTCGAAGATCGGCAAGGGCAAGTACTCGTCGATGCCGAGGGGCGAGATCATCACGACGTCGCCGGCTTCCGGCGCGAAGGTCACCAGCGGTTCCGTCGTGACGCTGGTGCCCTCCCTCGGGCCGAGGATGATCATGATGCCGAACGTGACGGGCATGTCGCTGGCGCGCGCCAGGCAGGCGGTCAGGGTGGCACACCTCACGCTGGGCAAGATCCGCCGCACGGTGTCAGGGACGGTGCCGTCCGGGCACGTCATCACCAGCCACCCGACGGCGTTCACGAAATGGCCGCAGGACAAGCCCGTCGAGCTGACCGTCAGCCTTGGCCCAGGGCTGCCTGACTTCGTCGGGCAGACGCTGCCGTTCGCGCAGGCCGCGGCCGGGTCCGGCGGGTACCGCATCCAGCCGGTCACGGTCAAGAACAGCGCGCCCGCCGGGCAGATCATCGGGCAGTCGCCACGGGCCAATACCCCGATCAGGCCCGGCGAGGTCGTGACCGTGCGGGTCTCCCAGGGGCCGCCACAGGCGAACGTGCCAGACGTCAAGGGACTGCAGCTACAGCAGGCGATCCAGGCGCTGCGGCACGCGGGATTCCAGGTGAAGGTGAACCATCAAGGGCCGGGCAGCAGGGTCGGCAGCTACTCGCCGACCGGGACAGCGCCGAAGGGCAGCACGATCACGCTGAACGTGGGGTTCTTCAGCTTCTTCTGACCTTCAGCTTCTTCTGACCTTCAGAGCGGCGGGCCTTCTCCCGGCTGCTCGGTGTAAGAGTAGCGCTGCTCCTTCCAGGGGTCGGCGTTGTTGTGGTAGCCGCGTTCTTCCCAGAAGCCGCGCCGGTCAGCGGTAAGGTACTCGACCGCCCTGACCCACTTCACGCTCTTCCAGCCGTACCTGGAAGGTACGACCAGTCGCACCGGGTATCCCTGCTCAGGACTGAGCACCCGGCCCTCCCTGCGGGTGGCGAGGATCGTGTCAGCGGCGCCGAACACCTCGATCGGCAGGTTGGCGCCATAACCGTAGCTGGCCCACACCATGACGTGGCTGGCCGTCGCGGCCGGGCGGGCAGCCGCGAGAAGGTCGGCGGCAAGTACGCCGGTCCAGGTGACGCCGAGAATCGTGAACTTCGTCACGCAGTGGAAGTCGGCGATGATTTCCCGCTGCGGCAGGGCGAGGAAGCCGGCCAGGTCCAATACCCGTTCCAGGCCAGACTCGGTGGCACCGGAGATCCGCAGATCCCAGGTCGCCGGGTCGCAAGCAGGAACCGGACCGTAGTGAAGCACCGGCATGACCCGCTGAACTCGCTGGCCGGGAGGTAGCCGGTCCTCGCCGGCGGCCGCGGGCGGCGCGGAAACCTCCGGTCGGCCGTACCCGCGCGCGGCGGCGTCGGGCTGCCTCATGTCCGGCTGACCTGCCCCTTCCCACCTGGTGTTCTGGTTCTGATCAGCCATCTTGTCACCCCGCCACACGCGAATGATCAGCGACCGGTCACCGCACAGCCGGGCGGGTGCGCTAGGCTACGCACCGTGGCGTACTCGCGGCGATTTTTTTATGGCTACTCACCCGGTCCGGGGAGCTAGCCCGCTAGGCGCTGCGTAAACGCACAGGCGGCATGAAACTCCAAGCCCCCGGCCGGAATGGCCGGGGGCTTTCGTCATTATGAAGAAGACAAGGAGGACCAGATGGTGATCGTGATGGCTACCGAAGCTACCCAGGCCAACATTGATTCCGTCGTGGAACTGGTCAGGTCGGCAGGCGGCGAGGCGTTCGTGAGCCGGGGCGTGGCGAGAACCATCATCGGGCTGGTTGGTGATGTCGATAACTTCGGCTCGCTGAACCTGCGAAGCCGTGACGGCGTCAGCGACGTCGTGCGGATCTCTGTCCCCTACAAGCTGGTGAGCCGCGAGCATCATCGCGAGCGATCGGTGATCAAGGTGGCTGGCGTGCCGATCGGCCCTGGCACGATGACGCTGATCGCCGGGCCGTGCAGCGTGGAGACGGCCGCGCAGACCCTGGCGTCCGCTCAGCTTGCCAAGAACGCGGGAGCTTCGCTGCTGCGCGGCGGTGCCTTCAAGCCCCGCACCTCGCCGTACGCCTTCCAAGGGCTCGGGCTGGCCGGCCTGAAGATCCTCGCCGAGGTTCGTGCCGAGATCGGCCTTCCCGTGGTCACCGAGGTCGTCGACCCGAACGACGTTGACCTGGTCTGCCAGTACGCCGACATGCTCCAGGTCGGCACAAGGAACATGCAGAACTTCGCGTTGCTGCAAGCCGTCGGCTCGGCAGGGAAGCCGGTCATGCTGAAGCGCGGCATGAACGCCACGATCGAGGAATGGCTGATGGCGGCCGAGTACATCGCGCAGCGCGGCAATCTTGACATTGTCCTCTGCGAGCGGGGCATCCGCACCTTCGAGACCGCGACCCGCAACACGCTCGACATCAGCGCCGTGCCGGTCGCGCAGCGCCTTTCGCACCTCCCCGTGATCATCGACCCGTCGCATTCCGGCGGGCGCCGCGACCTGGTGCTCCCCCTCAGCAGGGCCGCGATCGCGGTTGGCGCGGACGGCGTGATCGTCGACGTGCATCCCGAGCCGGCCAAGGCGCTCTGCGACGGCGACCAGGCGCTGACTGGCGATGACATCGCCGAGCTTGCGTCGGTGATGCGTACGATGCCAGCGCTGCTCGGGCGGACGCTGGCCACCGTTCCCGCGCCGGCCGCCGTCCCGGCATGAGCGCCGCGTTTGGCGGGGGCCGCCACGGTACCGCTCAGCCCGGGCGGTATTCCCTGGCGGCCCCGGCCAGCTCGCGCGCGAGTTCGTCGATGTCCAGGCGGGCCTCGATCTTATGCAGGTCGGCGACCTTGGCCCTGGTTTCGACCTGCCGCGGCAGCAGCAGCGAACAGCAGTCCTGGTCGGGAAGCTGGGACAGCGCGAGCGTGCTGATCCTGCGGGCCTCTGCCATGATCTCGGTTTTGTCGAGCGCGATCAGCGGCCGCAGGATCGGCAGCCTGACCGCCTCGTCGAGCGCGGTGATGTTGGCCAGCGTCTGGCTGCTGACCTGGCCAAGCGAGTCGCCAGTCACCAGGGCGGTTGCCCTGACCCTAGCCGCCATGGCTTCCGCGGTCTTCAGCATGAGCCGCCGCTGCGCGATGATCTGCAGCCGCCCCGAGCCTCCTGACGCGAGCCGCTGCTGAGCCCGGCCGAACGCGACCACGTAGAGCCTTGACCCGTGCTGGTACCTGTCAAGCTGCCTGACCAGGCCGTACGCCTTGTAGATCGATTCTGGCCCGGTGAGCGGCATGCCGGAGAAATGCAGGAAGCTGCAGTAGAGCCCCCGCCGCATCATCCGGTATCCGGCGACAGGTGAGTCAATGCCGCCAGACATCAGCACCAGGCCGCGGCCGCTCATGCCGACGGGAAGGCCGCCCTGTCCTGCCTGCCCGTCGGTGTAGAGGAAGATCTCCGACTGGTCGACTTCCAGGTGGATGGTGAAATCGGGATGGCGCAGATCCACGGGGTTGCCGTAGCGGCGCTGGATCGCAGTGCCGATCAAGATCGCCAGTTCGGCGGAGGTGACGGGGAACCGCTTGTCGCGTCGCTTCGCGCGAACCGCGAATGACCCTGCCCGCCCGGCCGCCAGGCTGACGGCGGCCTCTACGGCCGCGTCCGCGTCCTTGGCGATCCTGTGCGCGCGGCAGACCCTGACGACGCCCATGACGGCCCGCATGCGCTCGGCGATCTGGTCAGCCACTTCGGCCTGATGATCTTCGCTGGTCGCGACCGGGGTGAGGACTATGACACCATCGCGCTGCCATAGCTGCACGCCGTAACCGAGGTCCCCGATCGCGAGCCTGATGTTGTTCTGGAGCAGCTTCTCGAACTGCTGGCGATTTTTGCCCTTCAGCACGATCTCACCGAGCTTGAGCAGGACGCAGGGCTGGCTCGGGCGCGTGCTGGCTGCTGCGGAAATCATGGTGACGGGCAACGCGGTCATGCCTTAGAGTCTCGCAGGTCTTTTGGCGGGCTAGGCAAATAAGGTGCTTGGATGGATGTGCGGGCTGCCGAAGAAGGTGACATAGAACCGATCACCGCGGTCGCGCTGGCCACCGGGCAGGAGGAAGCCGGGACCGACGGGTACCCGGTTTACCTGAGGTACCTGATGCGTCACGGGCGCTTCCTCGTCGCTTCGGCCGGGGACGAGGTCACAGGGTTCGGCGGAACCTTGCCGATCGGGACCGGGCCGGCGGCCATCTCGATGCTGACCGACTTGTTCGTCCATCCGAGCGCGCACGGAACTGGCGTCGGCCGGGCGATCTTGACCGAACTCTGGCAAGACCAGCCGCGCCGGATGACCTTCAGCAGCCTGCACGCCAACGCCCTGCCGCTGTACTCAGCCTTCGGCGTCGATGCCTGGTGGCCGTTGCTGTACTTCAGCGGCCAGGTTAGCTCGCTCACCGTACCCGCCGGGTTCGCGGTCGAGTTGGCCGATCCAGGCGAAGTCGCAGCGCTTGAGTACCGCTGGACCGGGCAGAACCGCGAGTCAGAACACCGGGCCTGGGCGGCCAGACGCGGCGGCTTCTGCCTGGTCGTGCGCCACGCCGGCCAGCCAGTCGGCGCCGGCAGCGGCACCAGGCACGGGCTGAGTCACTTCGTAGCCGCCAAGTCAGCCGGCGAGCACGCGGCCGAGGCGGTCATCGCCGCGCTGGCTTCCCTTCAGTTGCCTGAAGGAAAGGCCGAACTATGCGTGCCAGCGCCGCACCCCGTGACCAGGGCGCTGCTGGCCGCTGGCTGGCGGATCGGCGGGTTCGACCTGCATATGGCGTCTGAATTCGGGTTGATCGACGCCCGCCTGACCGTGCCTTCGCCCGATCTGGCCTGAGCCGATCAGGTCGCCGAGCCCAGTTCCTCTGCGAGGGCTTCCTCCTCCGCACGGCTCAACTCGGCAGCCTGGTTCTGCTCGGCAACACGCAGGAGACGATGCCCTGTGGACAGGACCATGATCGCCATGATCACGCTGAACGCGCCGACGTAGAACGGCACGTGCACGTTCCAGCGCTCGACCATCTTCCCGGCGAAAAACGGCGCCAGGCCACCGCCGATGAACCTGATGAAACCGTACGAAGCTGACGCGATGCTGCGCTCAACCGGGGCCACAGTCATGACCGCCTGCGTGGTGATCGTGTTGTTGACGCCGATGAAGATGCCGGTGGCGATCACCGCCGTGATCAGCACTGCCTGGTTGTTCACGAACAACCCGATGATCAGGACGTCAGCACCGAACAAGGCGAGGTTCGCATAAAGCGTGCGGGCGATGCCGAAGCGGGCCTGCAGCCGCGGCGCGCCGAACACCGCGAAGATGGCGACCAGCACGCCCCAGGCGGTGAACGCGATCCCGAGCTTGTGCGTGTCCAGGCGCATTGGGAACGGCGCATAGCCGAGGACAGTGAAGAATGCCCAGTTGTAAAGCAGCGCGGTGAGCCCCATCGTGAGAAGCCCGCGGTGCCGCAGTGCCTTGATCGGGGCCGCCAGCGACTGCTTCTCCGGCGGCGGCGGCGTCTTGCGCACCAGCGTGATCGTGGCGATCAGCGCGATCCCCATCAGCGTCGTCACGCCAAAGAACGGGCCTCGCCAGCTAATACCGCCAAGGATCGAGCCAACCAGCGGCCCCATCGCGATGCCGATGCCGAGCGCGGTCTCGTACAGCACGATCGCCCCGGCGAATCCTCCGCTTGCCGACCCGACGATGACGGCCAGGCTGGTCGCGATGAACAATGCGTTGCCGAGTCCCCAGCCGGCACGGAACCCGACGATCTGCGCGATCGTGTGCGACGACCCGGCAAGCGCGCTGAACACGACGATCAGGATCAGCCCGGCGACCAGGGTCCGCTTGGCCCCGATCCGGCTGCTTACCCACCCGGTGACCAGCATCGCCACCGCGGTCACCACCAGGTAACTGGTGAAAAGCAGCTCCACCTGAGCGGGGGTGGCGTGCAGCTTTCCGGCCAGCGACGGCAGGATCGGGTCGACCAGGCCGATCCCCATGAACGACACGACGCACGCGAACGCGACGGCCCAGACCGCTCTCGGCTGCCTGAAGGGGCTGGTAACCTGGCCGCCCTCGTGAACCGGCCTGGATCGCTCGCCTGCGGCCAGAGTTGTGCTCATCTAGTTTCTCGTCTCGCTTTCCCGTTTGCGCATCGCAGGCAGAACGGCGGCCAGGGCCTGATTCAGCGCGTCCACGTCAGCATCGGGCAGGCCGGCCAGCAGCTCCGCGATCTGCTCGGCGTTGTGCTCGCGCCGTGCGGCCAGCGCTGCCTTGCCCTCCTCGGTGAGGCTCACCAGCGCGACCCGGCCGTCGGACGGGTCAGATCCGCGCTCTACCAGCCCTCGCTGCTCAAGGCGCTGTATTAGCTGAGTCATCGACGGCTGCGATACGCCCTCCGCGACGGCGAGCGACGTGATCCGCTGCGGTCCCTGTCTCGCGAGGGAGCCGAGCGTGGCCACGGCGGTCAGGCTGAGATCGCGGCTGCCAGACAAGCTCCTGATCACCAGGGACACAAGCTCAAGCAGGTCGTTGGCCGATCGGTCAAGATCCATGCCGTCATTTATATAACATGCCTATGTACCGTGCAAACGGGGGTAGCCCGCCGACCAACACCAGACCCCGGTTTGATGGCCCTCCTGTCGTTTCCGCGGGTTCTTTCATGATCGTCTTCCGGGGATCGGGGGGCGGCAGCCGCCGAGCGAGAGCATGGCCAAGGCGATGAGGGCGCCGGGTCTGCCCTCAATCCGGGGTTTGGGGGTGTGTGCCGCCCTCAATCCGGGGTTTGTGGGTGGCCGGCCGGGGCCGTCATCGCCACTCTCCCGAACGTAACTGGCTATCATTTCTTAGGCAGTCATCAGCTTACGAAGAGAGAGCGTAACTGGCGCGCTGCGGGCTGGCCGCGCCGACACACGCGACGTCTCCCCCGCGGAGGCCGCTGAGCTGAGCGACCTTGCCTGGGCCATGCGCCTCGTCTTCGCCGACGTCGCGGCCGGCCGACTCGACGGGGCCGCCGGCCAGGTCAACGACCTGCTGGCCCAGACCGGCGCCCGACCGCACCTGGACAGCCACGACGGCGAACCGTGGCACCTGCATTTCCACGGCCGGAGCGACGGCCTGGTGACCGGCTGGGCTGCCGGATGCGCGACCGGCCTCGCCGTCGTGCTGGGCAGTGAACTCTACGGCCGTCTCGGCGTCTGCACGGCAGACCGTTGCGATCGGGTCTTCGTCGACATCTCCAAGAACGGCATGCGCCGCTTCTGCTCAACCGCCTGCCAGAACCGCACCAAGGCAGCCGCCTTCCGCGCCCGCCATGCCTAGGCGCGCGCCTGCCGCTGCGATGGCATGACTGACCACGCGGCCGGGTTCTGGCTCGGTATCGTGCGAGCCTGTGATCGATTTCGCCGGACGACAGCCAAGAGCGGCCGGAACCCGGATTCGGATCTGGGGCGGCCGCTCTCCTGGTGGTTTGCTGAAGGCTAAAGATTTTTACCCGAAAAAGATCTCGGCTTCCGCATAGCGCTCAGGGGGAACGAGCTTGAGCTGGCTGACGGCTTCTGAGATCGGGACGCGCACGATTTCCGTGCCGCGCAAGGCGACCATGACGCCTGACTCGCCTTCGGCGACCGCGCGGATCGCGTGGATGCCGAATCTGGTCGCCAGTACCCGGTCGAAGGCGGTTGGGGTGCCGCCGCGCTGGATGTGCCCGAGGACGGTGGCGCGGGCTTCCTTGCCTGTGCGCCGCTCGATTTCCTCGGCGAGCATCTGCCCGACGCCGCCGAGGCGGGCGTGGCCGAAGGAGTCGAGCCTGGCGTCATCGACCTGACCGGAGGCCTTCGGGTGCGCGCCCTCCGCGACGACCACGATGGGTGCATACCTGGTCTCGAAGCGATGATGGACGTAGTCGCAGACCTCTTCGATGTCGAAGGGACGCTCTGGGATCAAGATGACGTTAGCGCCGCCTGCAATGCCCGCATGCAGCGCTATCCAGCCCGCATTACGGCCCATGACCTCGACGATGAGCGCACGATGGTGGCTTTCCGCCGTGGTATGCAGCCGGTCGATCGCTTCCATGGCGATGTTGACCGCGGTGTCGAAGCCGAACGTGTAGTCGGTGGCGCCGAGATCGTTATCGATTGTCTTGGGGACGCCGACGACCTTGAGGCCTGAGGCTGCGAGCTTGCTGGCTACGCCGAGGGTGTCTTCTCCGCCGATCGCGATGAGGGCGTCTACGCCCAGGGAGGCGAGGTTCTCTTTAATTCGCTCAAGGCCCGTCTTGCCTTCTGCGGCTGCCTTCTCCGACAGGGGGTTGGTGCGGGAGGAGCCGAGGATCGTGCCGCCTCTTGGCAGGATGCCGCGTACGGCCTGGACATCGAGGGGCTGGGTGTCCGCTTCAAGCGGGCCCCGCCAGCCGTCCTTGAAGCCCACGAACTCGCAGCCATAATCTGCCACGCCGGTGCGCACGACCGCGCGGATCACCGCGTTCAGGCCGGGGCAGTCTCCTCCACCGGTGAGGACTCCGACTCGCATTCAGGTTCCTTCTCTCATGCCGTATCGATCGCTTGCGCGTTTGCTCGCCCGTCACACTAGTCGCTATGAGTGTTCTCGCGATCGATGCCGGGACAACCGGGGTTACAGCCCTCATCGTTACCGACGACGGACAGGTGACGAGTCGTGGTTACTCGGAGTTCAGTCAGTATTTCCCCGATCCCGGGTGGGTGGAGCAGGCGCCAGAAGAGATCTGGGACGCGGTGCTATCCGCCTGCGGCGCGGCACTCGCAGGCTGTCCCGACTCTGAGCCTGTCACCTGCGTCGGGATCACCAACCAGCGGGAAACCGCGGTGCTTTGGGACCGGACTTCGCTGAAGGCCCCTTGCCGTGCGATCGTGTGGCAGGACAGGCGGACGGCTTCTATCTGTTCTGAACTGCGGGAAGCCGGGCATGAGCCCGCCGTTGCCGCGCTCACCGGGCTGCGGCTCGATCCTTATTTCACCGCGACCAAGCTGACGTGGCTGTCGCGACATGTTCCTTCTGTCTGGGACGGCGTTGTCTGCGGCGCGGTCGTGGTTGGGACGGTGGATTCTTACCTGATTGCCCGGCTGACCGGAGGCGCCCGGCACGTGACCGACGCGTCTAACGCCAGCCGGACGTTGCTTTTCGACATCTCTGCCGGGCAGTGGTCCTCCGAACTGTGCGCCTTGTTCGGAGTGCCCGCGGAGGCGCTGCCATCGGTGGTGCCGTCCTGGGGGCTTCTCGGGACGACCGATCCTTCAGCGTTTCTCGGGTTGTCTGTGCCGATCGCCGGGGTGGCCGGAGACCAGCAGGCGGCGCTGTTCGGGCAGGCTTGCTTTGCTCCTGGATCTTCGAAGTGCACGTACGGCACCGGGTCTTTCGTGCTTTCTAATACCGGGTCTTCTGTGGTGAGGTCGGAGGCCGGGCTGTTGTCGACGGTGGCCTGGATGGCGCCTTCAGGGGATCTGACTTATGCCCTGGAAGGCTCGGTGTTCGTGACCGGGTCCGCGGTGCAGTGGCTGCGGGACGGGCTGGGTCTTCTCCACTCCGCGGCAGAAAGCGAGTCGCTCGCGCTTTCCGTTCCTGACTCAGGCGGCGTGGTGTTCGTGCCTGCGCTGACCGGGCTAGGGGCTCCTGACTGGGATCCCGATGCGCGGGGCGCGATCTTCGGGCTGACCAGGGGGGTGACCGCCGGGCATCTGGCGCGGGCGACGCTTGAGGCGATCGCGTTCGAGGTGCGGGATGTGGTGGATGGGTTTCCCTGGGCACTGGGAGATACCGTGCTGCGCGTTGACGGAGGAGCTTGCGTTAATAACCTCCTGATGCAGATTCAGGCTGATCAACTGCAAGTGCCGGTAGAGCGGCCAGCGGTGGCGGAGACTACCGGGCTTGGGGCGGCGTTCCTGGCCGGGCTGGGGACTGGAGTGTGGTCGTCGACCTCGGAGCTTGAGCAGACCTGGCGGCTTGACAGGCGATTCTCACCAGGAACGCGGGACGAGGCGGCCCACCGCAGGTGGCGAGAGGGGGTGCGGCGGTCGCTCGGATGGGCTGGCCACGTTTAGCCGGTCGCCGGCTTGGTGGCGGGGGCAGCGGCCGCAGGGTCGGGGATTTCCACCGTCGGCAAGGTTCCGGCCGACTCGGACCCGGCCCCGGCGCCCGACCCGGCCCCGGCAGCCAGTCGCGTCTTGTGCCCCTGTGCGTACACATCTACGTATTCCTGGCCAGACAGCTTCATGATGTTGTAGATGATCTCGTCGGTCACGGCCCGCAACACGATCCGGTCGTTCTCGAGCCCGTAATACCGCGAGAAGTCGAGCGGCGGTCCGAACCTGACTCCCGGCCTGATCTTCAGCCGCGGCGTGATCCGCCCGGGCGGCTGGAACTCGAACCCCCCGATCATCGCGCAGGGAATCACCGGCACCCGCGCCTCAAGAGCCAGCCTGGCCACTCCGGTCTTGCCGCGGAACAGCCGTCCGTCTGGAGTCCTGGTGCCCTCGGGGTAGATCCCGAGCAAGTGGCCGCTGGCCAGCACCCGCAGCCCGGTCGCCAGAGCACGTTCGCTCGCCTCGCCGCCCGACCGGTCGACCGGGATCTGCCCCACGCCGCTGAAGAAGGCCCGGCTGAACAGTCCTTTGATGCCACGCCCGGTGAAGTACTCGGATTTGGCCAGAAATACCACCTTGCGCGGGAGCGGCAGCGGTGCGAAGAAGTGATCGGAGAATGAGAGGTGATTGCTCGCGATGATCGCCGGGCCGGTCCTCGGCACGTACTGCGTGCCTTCTGCCCACGGGCGGAAGACCACCCGCAAGATGGGCGCCAGGATCGCCTTGACCAGCCAGTAGAACATCAGTCCATGATTCCACGCCGACCGCGTCATGCGAACCGCTCACGCCACAGGAATCGGCTCGCCGTGCGCACGGCCGGCGCCGGGCAACCTGAGAGCTCGCTCAGAACCTGGCATCTAGCCCCTGCGGAACATGCCGCGACATGCGACGATTCGGGAATACTCCAAGCAGGGAGTTCGCTGGGCCGGTAAAGGCCGGGGAGGATCGGGAAAGATGCCAGTGCTGCCAGGCGCGGAAGCCTTTCATCACGACGGCGACAGGACCGGCGTGCTCCTGTGCCACGGGTTTACAGGATCACCGCAGTCACTGCGTCCCTGGGCCGATTACCTGGCAGGAGCCGGGCTGACCGTGCGCCTGCCGAGGCTCCCAGGGCACGGCACCACCTGGCAGGAACTGGCGGCAACCCGATGGGAAGACTGGTATGCCGAGGTCGACCGTGCGCTTGGTGAACTGCGCGGTAGCACGGACGAGATCTTCGTGATGGGCTTGTCGATGGGCGGCTGCCTGGCCCTGCGGCTGGCCGAGTTGCACGGAAAGGCGATCAGCGGCCTGGTGCTAGTGAACCCCTCGCTAACGGCCGAGACGAAGCTGTTCCTGCTGGCACCGGTCATGAAGCTGGTCATACCTTCGCTCAAGGGCATCGCGAGCGACATCAAGAAGCCCGGTGTCACAGAAGTCGGTTATGACCGGCTTCCCGTGAAAGCGGCCGCTACGCTGCCTGGCCTGTGGAAGGCGACGACGACGCACCTAGATCAGGTTAGCCAGCCAGTGCTTGTCTTTCAGAGCACCGTCGACCACGTCTGCGGCCAGGCCAACGTCGAGATCCTCCGCCGCGCGTTGCCTGAGAGTCAACTGGAGATCAGGAAGTGCCCAGAAAGCTATCACGTCGCGACGCTTGATAACGATGCCGACGCGATCTTCACAGGAAGCCTGGATTTCGTTCGTTCTCACAGCCATGCGGGAAAGGAATGACAGGATGGACGACGAAGGAAATCCGCCGCAAGCTGGTGAGGGACGATCGGGCAACGATGCGGGGGGCACCGTGGGGCGCGACGTAGGCAGGGACGAAGGCCGCGACCAGGCGACCTGGCGCGATCTGGTGGCCAGGCTCGAATTGCCGGCCGCGGTAGATCCCGAGGACACGCCGTGGCCCGACAGGGAGAATTTGCGCACGAAGCCCGCTCCAGAACCCACCGAGGACGGCGGTACCACCTCATTTTTCGACAAATTGGCTCCGGCAGATCGAAGCAGAGTCATCCGGCCAGCGGGACCGGCTAGGTTCTGCGGCCCCGCACCAGAGCCTCCGGCAGAACCAGTCGAACCAGCCGAGCCAGGCACCGAAGCCCTATGCGGCGGCCCGCGCGACTTCCAGCTAGCCGACGAAGACAACTTCGAAGACGAGGACGACCGCTACTTCCCGCCGGACTTGCCGCCGCAGCCGAAGCTCGACCCGGTGGCAAAGGGCGCGTGGATCGCGTTGTTCGGCGGCCCAGGCTACTTGCTGCTGGCCACGCTGATGGGCTGGCAGCTAGCTGGCTGGACCGAACTGGTGTCCGTTGCCGCGTTCATCGCCGGCTTCGTTGTGCTCGTGTTCCGCCTGGGCGATGGCCCGTCTAAGAAAGACGGTCCCGACCAGGGCGCTGTGGTCTAGCTGCCACCGCTCCGCTCAGCGGATCCTGGCCAGGTCGGCGGCGCCGATCAGGCCGGCTTCCGGGCCAAGCTCGGCGAGAACGATCTCGGCGTGAGGCCGGAACTGCCTCCCGGTCAGGCCATTGTCAAAGGCCGACCTGACCTTGGCAAGGAACAGGTCACCAGCATCGGACACGCCGCCGCCGAGCACGAAGCAGCCGGGGTCAAGTATCGCCGCGAGGTCGGCCAGCCCGGCCCCGAGCCACCCGCCGATAATGTCGAAGCAGCGCAACGCGGCGGCGTCCCCTTCGCGGGCAGCGGTCATGACCTCAGGTCCGGTGATCCCTTCTGGCTTGCCGCCCGCTAGCTGCAGCAGGCGGACCGCCGCCCCCGGCGACCTCCTGGCGAATTCCCGCGCCTCAGCGACCAGGGCGCTGCCGCTCGCATACTGCTCCCAGCAGCCACGGTTACCGCAACCGCACAGCCGCCCGTCCGGCACCACACGGTAGTGGCCTGGCTCGCCCGCCATTCCCCACCTGCCACGGTAAAGCTGACCGCCGAGCACCACCCCGGCCCCGATGCCGGTGCCGATCGTGATCAAGATGACGTGATCGTGGCCTCGGCCGGCACCGAGCTTGGTCTCCGCCCAGGCGGCCGCGTTCGCGTCGTTCTCAACCACGACCGGCTTGCCGACCCGGTCCTCGACCTGCCTCGCGACCGGTTCTTCTCGCCAGGCCAGGTTGGGCGCGAACATGACAGAAGAGCGGCTCTCCTCGACGAAGCCGGCCGCCCCGATGCCGACGGCCTCCACCTCGTGCCTGTGCAGCAGGTCACGGACGGCGTCACTGATCTCGTCGATCGTCTTATGAGGATCGGCGGCCGGCGTGGGCCGCTTCACCATCTCAATTATCGAACCCTTCGCATCGACCACGCCGGCGGCGATCTTAGTGCCGCCGACGTCAACCCCGATGGTCAGGCTCATGCTTGCTCTTTTCGCTGATGTCAGCCTCGTCGGCCGTGGCCTGGTTACTGCCGTTCGCCGGGTTCGCGACGGTACCAGAATCCCGCGCATCCCCCGTGCCCGCTTCCTGCGGGCGATAGGACAGTATCGCGTCCAGGCCAGACAGCGCATCGCGCGCCGCCCCTACCAGCGCGTCGGCCGCGCCGTACCAGGCAGGAACCCCCTGCCCTGCGCCGTCACGATCTCCCGGCTCCCGATCCCCCGCGTCACGTCTTCCGGAGTCACCGCCTGAGGTATCGCCGCTAGCCTGCGTACGGCCGGAAGCTGACCTGGCGGCTGCCTGAGCGGCCGCCTGAGCCTGGGCTTGCGCCATCCGGCGTGCCGCACGGCAGATCGGGCACCAGGCACACTCCGGTGCCTGGTCAAGCGCGTCAGGCGGTTCGGTCGTCGCGATGTCCCAGACGTCGTCCGCGCTCTGCCGCGGTCCGCGGATCGCCCGCTTGACCTGATCGCCAAGATCGTCGCGCACGTTGCGCGCACTGGTCTTGATCAGCCAGCGCTGCAAGTCCCCTGATAGCTCGGAAACCCGCCGTTCCCACGAGGCAACAGGGTCGCCAGGCGCCTGACTGCCTGACGGCTGTCCTCCTGGCCGATCTGACTGCTCGCTCACTGGCCACCACCACCTTCGCCAGCGACCTGCATGGCCCGGCCCCGCAATCCTTTGAGCGCTGTATCGATGATCGTCTTCTCTGCCCGCCGTTTGAGCAGACCTGGCATTGGCACGGCCAGCCCCACAGCGAGTTCGTATGTCACTTTAGTTCCGCCGCCCGACTCCTCCGACAGCAGATATGCACCCGACATGTCGGATATCATGCTACCGCGTTCGATAAGGTCCCACCTGACCTCATCGTCGCCCGTCCAGCGATACGCCAGCAAGTACCGGTCCTTGACCAGGCCGGCATCCAGGCTGAACCGCACCCGCTCAGGACGGCCGTCCGCGCCTTCCCCTTCCACATCGGCCGCTTTCACCCCGGATGCCCATTGCGGATAAGCCGCGAAATCGGCGATTACCGCCATGATGACCGACTTCGGAGCGTCGATCGTCAGCATCGATGAGGTCTTGTCGGCCATGCCGCTGAGCGTACCTCGCGGGCCGTGCCCGCAGCCGATCACCACTCGAGCACGTACGGCGTACCGCTGGCACGGAAGTGGCCGACATTCACGCAGCGCGTGCGCCCGACGGTCACGCTCCTGACCAGCGGCTGATGAACGTGCCCGAAGAGCAGGTACCTTGGCTGAGTGCGGCGCACGGCATCAAGCAGCGCCTGGCTGCCGCGCTCCATCCGCTCGGCGACCGTGTCGAAAAGCAACTCAGGCAGGTCAGGCGGGATATGGGCGCACAGCACGTCGACGGCGCCGACGGCCTCGACTTTGGCGGCGAACGCGTCGTCGTCGATCTCGTTGGGCGTTCGGTAGACGGTCCGCAAGCCACCGCCAACGAAACCGAACGTGAGCCCGCCGATCTCGGCCTGTTCCCCGTCCAGCACGCGGTGCCCGGCACGAAGATGGTCGCCCCACATCCGGGGAATATCCACGTTGCCGTAGGTCAGGAACGCAGGCGTCGGCATCGCGTCAAACAGTTCCGCATACTGGGCGGTGACCGCCGCGCTGATCATGGTGGCCGGGTCGGCCGGCAGTGACGCCCACATCCTGGCGGAGAACTCCCGCGCGGCATCGAACCGCTGCTCAGTACGCAGTTCGATGAACTCGGCCGCCGCCTCAGGACCGAAAAGCTCGGCGAAAATGCCCTGCGAATGGTCGGCATAGTCGAGGAACAGCAACAGGTCGCCCAGGCAGATCAGCGCGTCCGCGCCATCGCCCGCCCGCCTGAGCGCATCACTCCTGCCGTGCACATCGCTGACCACGTGGACCCGCATTGACCAACAGTAGGCAGATCATGCCCGAATCGGCCATGCCGGCCCGCCCCGCCGTGGCCCTGGCAGATCCGAGGGCTCGCGTCCCGCGATAAGGGGTACCGTCAGCAGCAGGAAACGCATGGGAGGAGGCAGGCTAGGTGCGCGAGTTCAGCGTCCCCGCCATGGTAGAAGTGCCAGCCAGGGCCACGCTTACCGACGTCGTCTTCGAGTCAGCCAGCAAGTCGCCTGATCAGGTGATGCTGCGCAAACGGGACGAAGAGGGCTGCTGGCACGATGTGCCTGCCAGGCAGTTCCGCGACGAGGTCAGCGCCCTGGCCAAGGGCCTTATCGCCAAAGGCATAAAGCCGGGCGACAGGGTCGCGCTGATGTCGCGCACGAGCTACGCCTGGACGATCATCGACTACGCGATCTGGTCGGCCGGCGCGGTGACAGTGCCCGTCTACGAGACCTCGTCATCCGAGCAAGTGGAGTGGATCCTGTCCGACTCGGGAGCGGTCGCGGTCTTCGCGGAGACCGCCGGGCACGCGACGATCATCGAGGGGCTTCGCCCCAGCCTGGCCGACCTGACCTACCTATGGCTGATCGAGGGCGGAGCGGCGTCTGCCGAGCTGACCACGGCGGGGGGTGAGGTCAGCGACGAGCAGTTCGCCGAGCGGCGCGGCGGCCGGACCGCCGATGATCTCGCCACGATCATCTATACCTCTGGCACGACCGGCCGCCCCAAGGGCTGCGAGCTAACCCATCGCAACCTCCTCTCTGGCGCTCGCAACGCCGTGCAGGGTGCTCTGGTTGACCTGTTCGAGTTCGCCGGCAGTTCCACCCTGCTTTTCCTGCCGCTGGCGCACTCTTTCGCCAGGATCATCGAGGTAGGCTGCCTGGAATCCGGTGCGATCCTGATGCACTGGCCGGACTCCTCCACGGTGGCGCACGGCCTGCCAGAGGCCACGCCCACCTTCCTTCTCGCGGTGCCCAGGGTGTTCGAGAAGGTTTTTAACTCCGCGCAGCAGCAGGCTTCGGAAAGCAAAGCAAAAAGCCGGATCTTCCAAAACGCAGCGGAGACTGCCATCGCCTTCAGCGTCGCTGCCTCTGGGGAAGGCAACTCTGGCCAGGGAGCCGGCCTTCGCCTGCGGCACGCGCTGTTCGACCGCCTCGTCTACGCCAAGCTCAGGGCTGCGGTTGGCGGCCAGGTCAGGTACGCGGTGTCAGGCGGCGCGCCACTCGGCACCAGGCTCGGTCATTTCTTCCGCGGTGCGGGCATCACCGTGCTCGAGGGGTACGGACTTACGGAGACCTCTGCGGCCGCGGTCGTGAACCGCCCTGGCCGCAACAAGATCGGCACCGTCGGCCAGCCGCTTCCCGGCGTCAGCGTCCAGATCGCCGACGACGGCGAGATCCTCATCAAGGGCCCTGTCGTGTTCCGCGGTTACTGGCGGAACCCGGCGGCGACCGCCGAGGTGCTCGACGCGGACGGCTGGCTGCACACCGGCGATATCGGGGCACTTGACGACTCGGGCTTCCTGAGCGTTACCGGCAGGAAAAAGGAACTCATCGTCACCGCGGGCGGCAAGAACGTGGCACCTGCCGTGCTCGAGGACCGCCTGCGCGCGTACCCGCTGATCAGCCAGACCATGGTCGTCGGCGATAACCGCCCCTTCATCGCCTGCCTGATCACCCTCGACTCTGAGGCACTCGATCACTGGAAGCATCAGCACGGCAAGCCCGCTGACGCCACGGTCGCCGACCTCGCCGCCGACCCCGACCTGATCGCAGAAATCCAGGCCGCCGTCGACGACACCAACAAGGCCGTGTCCCGCGCCGAGTCGATCAGGAAGTTCAAGATCCTCACGACCGACTTCACCGAGGCCAACGGGCGCCTGACTCCCTCACTCAAGGTCAAGCGCAACGTCGTAGCCAAGGACTACGCCGCAGACATCGACGCCCTGTACACCTAACCCCCCGCCCGCCCCGCCCCCGCCGCCCGCCCCACTCCAGCCCCGCCCGGCCCGGCCCCGCCCGGCCCCGCCCGGCCCGCCCGCCCCGGCCCCGCCCGCCCCGGCCCCGCCCG
>DATJLT010000223.1:0-5614 GCA_035509195.1 Streptosporangiaceae bacterium
GAAATACCTCCGGTTCACCCTGGACCACAAGGTCGTCGGGCTGCAGTACCTGGTCGGCATGCTGATTTACTTCTGCACGGCCGGCTTGCTCGCGATGGGCATCAGGACCGAGCTGCTGTCGCCGGTGCACCACATCTTCAGCTCGGCGGCCTACATCGAGATCGTCGGCGAGCACGGCACGATGATGATGATGCTGATGACGTCGGTCATCCTCGGCCCGTTCGGCAACTACCTGATCCCGCTGATGATCGGCTCCAAGCGCGTCGCGTTCCCGCGGATCGAGGCCCTGTCGTTCTGGCTGACGCCGGCTGCCTTCCTGGTGCTGCTCTCGGCCATCCTGCTCGGCGGCTTCCACTTCGGCTGGACCGGGTACCCGACGCTGTCGGTGCAGGACACTCCCGGTGCCGACGCGTACGCGTTCGCGTTCGGGCTGATGGGGATCTCGATGATCCTGGCCGCGTTCAACATCCTGATCACGGTGATCTGCTACCGGGCTCCCGGCATGCGCTGGGGACGGCTGCCGATCTTCGTCTGGGGGATCCTCGGCACCGCCGTGATGATGGTCCTGGCGGCGCCCATCCTGGTCGGCGGCATGTACATGCTGATCACCGACCGCACCGTGCAGACGGCCTTCTTCACCGACCAGAACGGCGGCAGCACCTACCTTTACCAGGACCTGTTCTGGTTCTTCGGCCATCCTGAGGTCTACATCCTGGCGCTGCCCGGCTTTGGCATCGTCCTGGAACTGCTGCCGGTGTTCACCCGCAAGCCGCTGTTCGGCTACAAGGTGGCGGCGGCGGGCATGATCGGCGTGACGCTGCTCAGCTTCTTCGTCTGGCAGCACCACCTGTTCGACAGCGGCATCGACCCCGACATGCGGCCCCTGTTCATGCTGACCACCGAGCTGATCTCGATCCCGACCGGGTTCATCTTCCTCGTCGGCATGGGGACGCTGTGGAAAGCCAAGATCAGGTTTACCGTGCCGATGCTGTTCGCCTTGGCGTTCTTCTTCAACTTCCTGATCGGTGGCATCTCGGGCGTGTTCTTGTCGGACGTGCCCGCTGACACCACCGAGCACGGCAGCTTCTTCGTCATGGCGCACTTCCACTACACGATCATGGGCGGCCTGATCTTCGCGTTCATGGCGGGCTGCTACTACTGGCTGCCGAAGATGATGGGCATCAAGCTCAACAAGACACTCGGGCAGTGGCACTTCTGGCTGATGTTCATCGCGTTCAACTCGACGTTCCTGCCGCTGTTCGCTGTCGGCCTGGCCGGCCAGCCTCGCCGGGTGTTCGAGTACGCGCGCAACCTCACGACACTGAACGACTGGGTATCGATCTCGTCGTTCTTCCTCGGTGCCTCGATCCTGATCTTCGTGATCAACTTCGTCTGGTCCACCGTGGTTGTCAGAGAGCGCGAGACAGGTAACCCCTGGAATTCGCGCGGGCTCGAGTGGCAGACGACCTCGCCGCCTCCGCTGGAGAACTTCGAGGCCGTGCCGGTCGTGCTGTCCGGTCCTTACGAGTACGGCGTGAAGGACGCACCTCCCGTTGCCGACCTCCATCCGCCCGTCGGAGTACTCGCGGCCGGACTGTCCGAACATGACACCGCCCGAGCGGAGGCGTAGCTGACATGGCCGAGATGACCTCAGCCAACCCGAGCGGCCTGAGCCGCGAGCAGGAGGAAGCGGCCTTTTATCACGAGGCTGCGCTGAACGCGAACTGGACAGGTTCCAGGCTGATGATCGGGATCTGCACGTCCGGTCTTGGCGCCTTTATCTTCGCGTTCTTCTACCTGCGCTCGCTCAACTCCTACGGCAACTGGTACCCGAAGGTCTTCACGCCGCCCAACTACACGCAGGGCATCTTGATCATGGTCCTTGTCGTGGTGAGCGCGATCGTCCAGTCGCTCGGGCTCACTCAGCTCAAGGCCGGGCACAAGCAGCCCTGGTTCCTCGCGGCGACGGTAGCGCTCGGACTGGGAGTGGCCGCGTGCGGGCTGCAGATCTGGCAGCTCACGATCCTGCCGTTCCAGCCGGGACAGGGTGGTTTCGCGAGCGTCTTTGTCGGCACGATGCCGGTGTTCGCTGTCCTGATCTTCGGCACCATGGTGTGGCTGGAGACCTTGGTGATGGGCAGTCGGCGGATACCGGAAATCTCCTTCGTTGAGCAGCCGCCTACGTTCGCGGAAGCGGCTGCGGTGCAGCGGTTCCAGGCTAACCTGAGCGCGTTCACCTTGTTCTGGAACTTCCTGGCCGTAGCAGCGATCGTGCTGTGGCTGCTGTTCTACGTGGTGCACTAACCGAACATCGGGTTCTGAGGAGGCAGTAGTGCATCGAGTGCTGCTCGCGACGGCGATTACGCCAGATAACACCCCGCATGGGTATAACCTGACGTTCGCCTTCCCGATGCTGATGTTCATCATCATCGCGACCGCGTTGTTCTTGCGCTTCCGCAGTTCGCACCGGGTGCCTGGCCACGTGGCGCTGGCGTCGAGCCGCTGGGCAGGTGGTGGCAAGACGCCGCAGGCCGGTACCGCGCCCGAGCAGAGCACTACGAACGGTAGTAGTCTGCATGATGGCGCGGGCGAGGAAGGCGAGAGTTCCGAGGGCCCGGCCGAAGAGAGCACGGAGGGTAGCGAGTGACGCAGGCGACGAACGCGCTGCCTGACGCGGCGGCACTGAAGGCCGCCGCCGGTCAGGGCGGTTCGTCGCCGATCGCGCGGCGGTCACCCGCACTCGTGCTGCGGTCGCTCTTCGCCCTGACCAAGCCGAGGATCATCGAACTGCTGCTGGTCACGACGTTGCCGACCATGCTGCTAGCCCGCCGCGGCCTGCCGTCGGTCGAGTTGATGCTGGTGACGCTTGTCGGCGGCGCGCTCGCGGCCGGCAGTGCCAACACGATCAACTGCTACATCGACCGCGACATTGACGCGGTCATGCGCCGAACCTCGCGCCGTCCGCTGGTGGCGAAGGGCGCAAGGGGCGCGACGATCAAGCCCGCAGAGGCCCTTATCTCAGGCATCGTCCTGGGCATAGCGGCAACCTTCCTGCTCGGCTTGCTCGCCAACTGGCTCGCTGCGGCGCTGGCGGACGCCGCCCTGCTTTTCTACGTCTTCGTCTACACGCTCGGGCTCAAGCGCCGTACCGCGTCGAACATCGTGATCGGAGGCGCGGCCGGCTGCTTCCCCGTTCTGGTCGGCTGGGCCGCGGTGACCGGAAAGGTCGCCTGGCCCGCGATAGTGCTGTTCGCGGTGATCTTCTTCTGGACCCCGCCGCATTTCTGGGCGCTGGCGATGAAGTTCAAGGACGACTACGCCGCGGCTAGCGTGCCCATGCTGCCCGTCGTGGCCGCTCCGGCGACGGTCGCGCGCAAGATCGTCATCTATAGCTGGATCATGGTTGCGACGACGCTGGTACTGACGCCGTACGCGGGCTGGATTTACGGTGCCTGTGCGGTGGGGCTCGGCGGCTGGTTCCTGCTCGAGGCGCACCGGCTGCGCGGAAGGATCGCGGACGGTGCCGCCGCCGCGCCGATGCGGCTGTTCCACCTGTCGATCGGCTATCTGACCCTGCTGTTCGTCGCGGTGGCCGTCACGTCCGTGCTGCCCTTCGGTCGCTTCTGACGGCCTTCAGGTCAGGAGGCGCCGGCGCCAGGTCTCGGTTCGCTCAAGCTGGTTGAACGTGAAGATGTGCAGGCCGGTGACCAGCGACGCGGGATCGGAAAGCGGGCGTGACAGGCGACCGAGCAGGCGCTCCGGTCGGTAGGCGCCCGGCGTACCGAGCCTGAACACGGCGGAGGAGTGTCCTGAGACGAACCGCGCCGAGTCAGCCACGCCGATCTTCGCCGCCATCGTCACCAGTTTGGTCCGCTCCACTGGTCCGGCCAGCCCGAGCAGCAGCGGTAGCGTCACCCCGCGCCTGCGTATCCGCTCGATCCAGAGCCGCAGTACCGCCGGGCTGAAGCAGAGGTTGCTGACGATGTACGTCGCGTGCCTGCGCTTATCCCACATTGCCTGCACCGTGACGTCGTCCTCGATCTTCGGGTGGCTCTCCGGGTAGCCGGTAATGCCGACGCTTGGGAAAGGGCTGCCAAGCTCGGTCAGCCGTTCCAGAGCGTCAAGGGCGCTGGTGAAGTCCCCGGCTGGCGGGTCGGCATCACCAGCGGGTACGAACACGTCGTCGACTCCTGCGGCCACCAGCCTTGCCACGACGTCAGCGAAGTGCGTGCGGTCACGTACCAGGCGTGCAGACAAGTGCGGCACCGCACGGTACCCGTGCCCGATCAGGCGTTCGGTCAGGTCAAGGGTCGGCTCGAGGCCTTTCGCCGGCGAGGCGGTCACGGTCACGGTCACTTCTCGCGGCACGAACTTGAGTACTAGCTGCTCGGCGCTGGCCGTCGGCAGTACCTCGTATCTCGCGCGCTCAAGCAGCGGCGCCAGCGCCCGGGTGCTCAACGCCCGGCCAGCTCGGCTAGCGCCGCTTCCAGCCGGCTCACGCCGGTCTCGACGACGGTCAGCGGCAGCCCGAACCGCTCGGCGATAGCCGCCGCCTCGGCTGCCAGGCCAGGCGCAGCCGGCGACTGAGCGAGCCAGACCAGCCTGCGGTAGTGCCCGAAATAGTCGGACCAGAGGTCGGGGTACCTGTCGAGCCCGAGCGGCTCGATCACCGAGCGCCTGAAGCTCCGCACCAGGAAGTCGGTGAGCAGGTACGTGCCAGGCTCGGCCTCGAACAACTGCCTCACCCGCGCGGGGCCAGCGAAGACGTCGTAGCAGTGCAGGCCGGGCAGCCTGGCCAGGCCGAGCCGCGCGCAGAGCGCGTCGAGTTCCCCGTACGTGCCGCAGTCCGCGTAGGCGACCGCCACCCGCCGCCCGGACCCGAGCAGTTCCTCCGCCAGTTCGGCGACCGCGGGCACGATCGAGCGCGGCGAGTTATGCAGGATCGCCGGCAGCGGGCGGACTTCGACGTCCCAGCCCTGCCGCACGGCGATCTCCCTGACATAACCCCCGATCGCTCCGCAAGAAATCACCGCGAGCGACCCGTCAGGCGGGGAACTCGAGCTGGCCGATGAAACGCTCGTTGAAGTCGGGGTGATCGGAAAGCTCGACATATCTCACCTCCCCGAGCAACGCAAGCGCCGCGGCCCGCTCCCGCACGGAAAGCAGCGCCATCTTCGCGCCTTCCCCTGCGACGTTGCCCGCGCTGACAATGCGCGGCACGGGCAGCCTGGGCACCAGCCCGAGCCTGATCGCGTTCGATGGCGACAGGTAACTGCCGAAGGAACCGGCGAGCAGCACCTGCCGCACGTCGGCTTCGGTCAGCTCTGCCTCCTCGAGAAGGACTCTCCAGCCGGAGGCGATTGCCGCCTTGGCAAACTGGAGTTCCCTGATGTCCCTTTGGGAGATGAAAATGGCGTTGGAAACATCGCCAGGCTCGGTGCACCAATGCAAGACGAAGACCCGCTCCTGGCCGAGGTAGGTGAGTCGGCTTGCGAGCCCTGGCAGGGCTTGCGCGGCCTGCTCGGCGGGCACGAACCGGCCAGAACGGTCGAGCAGGCCGGCGGAGAGCAGGCTCGCGACGGCGTCGACCAGACCCGAGCCGCACAGCCCGGCG
>DATJLT010000224.1:0-4676 GCA_035509195.1 Streptosporangiaceae bacterium
CGTCAGCCCGGACATGCCGATGAACTCGGCAAGCAGGCGCCGGAGCCGGTGCCTCGGGTTGGTCCAGTCGGCCCAGCCTCGCTGTCCGCCGACGGAGGCGATCAGCGCCGCCCTGCCGAGCGGCATTTCGCCGTGACGGCCCCGCTCCGGAGCTGAGCTCACCGGTCAGCCTTCTTTCTTGCCTGAAGGAAGGTCAGCGGAACCGCCTCTGGTCAGCGCCAGCGGGTCGACAACCCGGTCAAACAACTCCTCGCTGACCCCGTTGGCCAGGGCCGCCTGCTTCAGCGTCAAGTCGTGGCCGATCGCGTAGTGCGAGATCACCGACGCCTGGTCATAGCCGATAACCGGGGACAACGCGGTCACCATCATCACCGACCGCTCGATGTTCTGCTTGAGCCTGGCTTCGTTGAGCTCGGCTCCCTCAATCATGAACTTACGGAAATGGTCACACATGTCGGCCATGATCAGCGCGGAGTGCAGGTAGTTGCTGATCAGGATCGGCCGGAAGGCGTTGAGCTCGAAGTTGCCCTCCGCGCCGCCCATCGAGATCGCGACGTCTGAGGCGATGACCTGAATGGCCACCATCAGCATCGCCTCGGCCTGGGTCGGGTTCACCTTGCCAGGCATGATCGATGAACCTGGCTCGTTGGAAGGCAGGATCAGCTCGTGGAGGCCGGTACGCGGGCCCGAGCCCAGCCAGCGCAGGTCGTTGGCGATCTTGAACAGCGTCACCGCCGCGGCCTTCAGCCCGCCGTGCGCGCGTACCATCCGGTCCAGGGTGCCCTGGGCGGTGAACTTGTTTCCTGCCGACTCGAACGGCACGCCGGTCATCGCCGCGATCTGCGCCGCGACCTCGTTGCCGAAACCCACGGGCGCGTTGAGCCCGGTTCCGACCGCCGTGCCGCCGATGGCGAGCTGCAGCAGGCCGAGAGTAACGTGCTCGACCTCGGCGATCGCGTCGTCGAGCGCGCCCACGTACCCCGACCACTCCTGACCGACCGTGAGCGGAGTCGCGTCCTCAAGGTGCGTGCGGCCGATCTTGACGATGTCGGCCCACTGCCGTGACTTCTGCTCGCAGGCGTCACGCAGCCGGCGCAAGGCAGGAAGCGTACGGGTCGTCGCGATCGTGTAGGCGGCGATGTGCATGGCAGCGGGGAACGTGTCGTTGCTCGACTGGCTCATGTTGACGTCATCGTTCGGGTGGATGGGCTCCTGTGAGCCGAGGGTGCCGCCGACGAGCTGTATGCACCGGTTCGAGATGACTTCGTTGACGTTCATGTTGGACTGGGTGCCTGAGCCGGTCTGCCACACGTAAAGCGGGAACTCCTCGTCAAGAACGCCGCTGGTCACCTCGTCGCACACCCGCTGGATCAGCTTCCCCTTCCAGGCCGGGAGGAGCCCCGACCTTGCGTTCACGATCGCGGCGGCCTTCTTCACGTAGCCGTAAGCGTGATAGACCTCTTTAGGCATCCGGTCGTTCCCGATATTGAAGTGCTCCAGGCTGCGCTGAGTCTGCGCACCCCAGTACCGGTCAGCAGGTACCTCCACCGCGCCCAGGCTGTCGAACTCGCACCGCAGGCCGCTCGCGTGCAGGCCGACCGGCAGGTCGAGAATCGCCGGAGCCGTCTCACCCGCGTCACTCATCACTATCGCCTCCCGATCCAGTGCCAGCTAGCGCGGCCGCCGTCCGGTCGCCCCGTTTCCCACGATGGCACGACGCCAAGGCAGCGGCTCGGCCGGGAGGGTAGCTGTTTGGCGGCAGCCCTTCCGGGCAGCAGAGCCTTTTGACCGTATTACCTGAAGGAGATCGGCCATGAGGATCGGCGCCGCCCTAGTCCTGATTGCCGTCGGTGCGATTCTGAGGTTCGCGCTGACGACGACGGTAACCCACGGCGTGTACTTGCATACCGTCGGCGACATCCTGATGGGAGTCGGCCTGCTCGGCCTGATCTTGTGGGCCGTCATGTGGGCGCCGTGGAGCCGTAATGGCAGCACCTACCGGCGCACCACGCAGACCACGTACCCGCCAGACCAGCGCCGGTACGAAGAGCGCACCTACGAGGACCAGTCGCCTCCGCTCTAACTCTCCACCAGCTCCCGGCTCAGGGGCGGTCCCCACCCACAAACCCCGGATTGAGGGCCGTCCGGACCCTCAAACCCCGGATTGAGGGGAGCCCGCACCGCGATACCGCCCGTCAGCTGACGTGGACCTTTCGCTAAATACGGCGCCAGCGCCGGGAAATATCTACTTCAGCACCTGCCGCGCCATGACGACGCGCTGGATCTGGTTGGTCCCTTCGTAGATCTGAGTGATCTTGGCGTCGCGCATCATGCGCTCGACCGGGTAGTCGTTCACGTAGCCGTAGCCGCCAAGCAACTGCACCGCGTCGGTCGTAACCTCCATGGCGACGTCAGAGGCGAAGCACTTGCAGGCCGAGGAGATGAAGGTCAGGTCGGGCACGGTCGCGCCGTTCATGGCCAGCTCTGACCGGGCTGCTGCCGCATAGGTGAGCTGCCTCGCTGCCTCGATCTTCATCGCCATGTCGGCGATCATGAACTGAAGGCCCTGGAACTCGGCGATCGCCTTGCCGAACTGCTTGCGCTCCTTCACATAGCCGGCAGCGTAGTCCAGCGCGCCTTGCGCGATCCCGAGCGCTTGCGCGGCGATGGTGATCCTCGTGTGATCGAGAGTGGCCAGCGCCGTCCTGAACCCGGAGCCCTCCGCGCCGATCATCCGGTCGGCCGGAATGACGCAGTTATCAAAATAGAGCTCCCGCGTCGGCGAGCCCTTGATGCCCAGCTTGTGCTCGGGCGCCCCGACCGAGAAGCCCTCGTCGTCCTGCTCGACCACGAAGGCGGAGATTCCGCGCGCACCGACGTCTGGTTCGGTTACCGCCATCACCGTGTAGAACTTGGAGACCCCCGCGTTGGTGATCCAGCGTTTCGTTCCGTTCAGCACGTAGTTGTCACCATCGCGCGCAGCCCTGGTCCGCATCGCCGCCGCGTCAGAGCCTGCCTCGGGCTCGGAGAGCGCGTAAGAGAACATCGCCTCGCCGCTCGCGACCGGCGGAAGATAGCGCTGCTTGAGGTCTTCGCTGGCGGCGAGCAGCAAGGGAACAGTCCCCAGCTTATTAACCGCGGGGATGAGCGAGCTTGACGCGCAAGCTCGCGCCACCTCCTCGATGACGATCACCGTGGAGAGCGCGTCGGCCCCTGCCCCGCCATAGCCTTCAGGAACGTGAACGGCGTGCAAGTCGGCCTTGACCAGCGCGTCTAGCGCCTCCTGCGGGAACCTGGACTCGCGGTCAACCTCTGCCGCGTAGGGCGCGATCTTGTCATCGGCGAGCTGCCGAACCGATTCCCTGAGCGCTTCCTGTTCCTGCGACAGCGCATAGACGGCAAACTCAGAACTCATGTACCCGATCGTAACCTCCGCCCGGCAGGGCAGGACCGACGCCGGCCAGGCACGCGCCCTGCTTTCGCCGACCGGGCGGGAGCTGCTCGGGCGGCTGGCCGGGGCCGATGTCAGACCGGACAGGGTGCTGGCGCTGTCTGAGTCGCTGCGCGGCGAGTATCCGGCTGACCTCGTCGCGGCGGCGCTCACGCAGCAGTCGCTGCGGTTCGCGGGGCGGGCCAAGTTCAGCCAGGCCGACCGGATGCTGTTCACGCGGGCCGGCCTGGAGCAGGCGTCCTCAGAACTGACCGCACGGCAGGCGGCCTGGCGGTACGGCGATGCCAGGGTGCTGGCCGATCTTTGCTGCGGTATCGGCGGCAACCTGATCGCGCTGGCCGCCGCCCGGCCTGGCCTGGTAACGATCGGGGTCGACAGCGACTGCGGGAGCCTTGCGTTCGCCAGGCATAACGTCTCGGAGTGCGCGCCTGGCGCGCGGGTCGCTTACCTGTGCGCGGACGTGCGCACCGTTCGGCTGACTGGGATTGACGCCGTGTTCATCGACCCGGCGCGGCGAGATGAGAGGGGCCGGCTGGCGGCAGGAAAGTACTTGCCTGACCTTGGCTGGTGCCTGCGCCTGCCCGATCAGGTCCAGGCGGTCGGTATCAAGGCGGCACCGGGGATCCACCGCAACCTGGTTCCGCCCGGGTGGGAGACCGAGTTCGTGGCGGTGGGCAGGGCACTGAAGGAGGCGCTGCTCTGGTCACCGGCCCTCGCCGGTACTGCGAGCCGGGCGACGTTGCTTCCCGCGGGAGACACGCTTACCGCGCGGGATGAAGCGGCCGAGGCGACACCGGTGGCCGCGCCTGGTGCGTACCTATTTGATCCGAACCCGGCGGTGACCAGGGCGGGACTGGTGGCGCAACTCGCCGGCCAGCTCGCGGCGTGGCAAATCGACCCGAAGATCGCCTTCTTGTCCGCCGACGAGCCACGCGCTACGCCGTTCGCGCGGACTCTGCGGGTAGTCGAGTCGGCGCCGTGGCACGAGAAGAAGTTCGCGGCGCGGCTCCGCGAGTTGCAGATAGGCAGCGCCGACATCAGGCGGCGGGGACTCGCTGGGGACGTCGCCCAGATTCACCGGCGGCTCGGGTTGCGCGGACCAGGTTCGGCGGTCATCGTGCTGACCCGCGTCAGCGACCGGCCGTGGGGGCTGATCTGCGTGCCCGTCAGGCCGGAAAGCGAAGACCAGGAGAGCGGCGGCCGTCCCGCCCGCGGAGATCAGGGC
>DATJLT010000225.1:0-20351 GCA_035509195.1 Streptosporangiaceae bacterium
GCGAAGGGGGGCGGGCGCGGGGAGGCTGGCGCGAAGGGGGGCGGGCGCGAAGGGGGGCTGGCGCGTAGGGGGGCGGGCGCGAAGGGGGGCGGGCGCGGAGGAGGGCGGGCGCGGGGGGGGGGGCGCGGAGGGGGGCTTGGCCGTCAGGCGGCGGGCTTGAGGCGCTGGCTGGCCTCGGTCCACCGATCGAGCAACGCGGCGGCCGCACCTGAGTCGACCGCTGCTGCCGCTCTCGCGTAACCAGAAGCGAGCGCCGCGTCTAGCTCGCCTACCGGAGGCGTCCCCCCGTCGGCGACGAGGGCGGCGGCGGCATTGAGCAGCACGGTCTCCCGCACCGGCCCGCCCTCCCCGGCGAGCACCGTGCGAACGACGCCGGCGTTATGTGCCGAGTCTCCGCCGCGCAGGTCTTCGGGCGAGCACAACGGAATCCCGATGGACGCGGGCGAGAACCGCGCGGAGGAAACAGTGCCCTCCCGCACGACCCACACCGTAGAAGGGCCGGTCGTGGTCAGTTCGTCAAGCCCGTCATCACCGTGGAACACCAGGGCCGAGCACCCGCGCCCGGCAAGCACGCCGGCCAGCACGGGCCCCATCCGCGGGTCGGCGACGCCGATAGCCTGAGCGGAAGGGTGCGCCGGGTTCGCCACAGGACCGAGGAAGTTGAATACGGTGGGCACGCCAAGCTCGCGCCTTGGCGCGCTGGTGTGCCGCAGCGCAGGGTGATAGAGCGGCGCGAACAGGAAGACGACCCCGGTCTCCTGCGCCAGTTTCTCTGTCGCCGCCGGCGGCAGGTCGATCACCACGCCAAGTGCCTCGAGCACGTCAGCGGTACCGCACGCCGACGACGCCGCCCGGTTGCCGTGCTTGACCATCCGCACGCCGGCCGCAGCCGCGACGATCGTGCCCATCGTGGAGATGTTGACGGTCTTTGCCCGGTCACCGCCGGTTCCCACCAGATCGGTCAGCCGCCCGGGGATGCTCAGCGGTGCCGCGTGATCGAGCATCGCACGCGCCATGCCCTCGACCTCGGCGGGCGTCTCGCCCTTCATCCGCATGGCGACTCCGAAGCCGGCGATCTGGCTCGGGGTCGCCGCCCCTTCCATGATTTCGTTCATCGCCCACGCCGCGCCTTCAGGCGAGAGCGACTCTCCTGCGATGAGCTGGCTGATTATGCCTGGCCACGTTGTTTCCACGGGAATTCCTCAGGCCGTCGACGCCGCCGCGTCGCCTGCTCTTTGCCGCATGAGCCCGGCGAGTGCCTGGGCCAGCGCCGCGGGGTCGATCGGGTGCGATACGACCGCATCGGCACGGGACCACGTGGCAAGCCAGCCGTCATCCGCACGCCCGACGATGAGCAGCACAGGCGGGCAGTCGAAGATCTCATCCTTGGCCTGCCGGCAGACCCCCATGCCGCCCGACGGCTGCGCTTCGCCGTCGAGGACCATGACGTCAGCGCCCCCGGCGTCTAGCAAGCGCATCAGCGCCGGATGGGTCGCGACCTCGATGATCTCAGCTTCAGGCACATCGGGCGCGGGGCGCTTGCCGATGGCCAGGCGAACCTGCGCGCGGGTGTCCGCGTCATGGCTATACACGACAACTTTCATAACTGGATGCTACCGACCTAGGGGGTCGCGGCGCGTACGCCTACCGAGTGTCGTAATAATGGGCGCGTGACGACAGCACAAGAAGCGAGCGTGATTCCGCGCACGCCCGCGAGCAGGCCCAACTTGGTCAGCGTCGGGACAATCGTCTGGTTGTCCTCTGAGCTGATGTTCTTCGCCGCCCTGTTCGCCATGTACTTCACCATCAAGTCAGTGGATACCGGCAAGGGCCTGCCCTGGCCAGGAGCGCATCTGGACTATCCGCTGGCGACCACGAACACGATCGTGCTGATCCTGTCCAGCGTCACCTGCCAGCTCGGAGTCTTCGCCGTAGAACGCGGCCAGGTCAAGCGGACCGGGTCCATCTTCAACGTGCGGTCCTGGGGCCTGCGCGAATGGTACGTGCTCTCGTTCCTGATGGGCCTGTACTTCGTCTGCGGCCAGGGTTTCGAGTACCTTGACCTGATCTTCAAGCAGCACCTGACGCTGTCGTCGAGCGGCTACGGCTCGGTGTTCTTCCTGACGACCGGATTCCACGGGCTGCACGTGAGCGGCGGTCTCGTCGCGTTCTTGTTCCTGCTAGGCCGCACCTACGCGGCTAAGCGGTTCACTCACGAGCAACAGGTCAGCGCCATCGTCGTGTCGTATTACTGGCACTTCGTCGACGTCGTGTGGATCGGGTTGTTCACCACTATCTACCTCCTACCGCTGACCGGGAAATAGGGGCCGCAGTGACACCTATGAGCGCGAGACGACGGCACCCGCTGGCTCCTTACGCCGTCGTTCTGAGCGGCTTGCTGCTGACAGGCATCGGGTACACCGTCGTGACGGCGGTGGGCGACGCCTCGGCGGCGCAAGCCAAGATCACCCAGTCGGCTCAGGTCGCGGAGGGCCGGACGATCTTCCTTGAAGAGTGCGCGACCTGCCATGGTGACTTCGCACAGGGCACGCCAAACGTCGCGCCGAGCCTGATCGGCGTCGGCGCGGCCGCCGTCAACTTCCAGGTGAGCACGGGCCGGATGCCGGCCAAGGAGCCAGGCGCGGAGAACGACCGCAAGCCTCCGTCCCTGAACGCCGAGCAGATCAGGGCGGTCGCGGCTTACATCGAGTCGCTCGGCGGCGGCCCGACCGTCCCGACCGCTTCTCAGGTCAGCCAGGCTGGCGCCAATGTCGGCTTCGGCCAGCAACTGTTCGTCGCCGACTGCGCGCAGTGCCACAACTTCGACGGCGCAGGCGGTGCCCTCACTTACGGCAAGTTCGCTCCCCCGCTGACCAAGTCGACGCCGACGCAGATCTTCGAGGCCATGCTCACCGGGCCTGAAGCGATGCCGGTATTCAACAACACCACGATCACGCCGAAGGAAAAGCGCGACATCATCGCTTACGTCGTGCAGACCCGCGAAGAGCCGAACCCTGGCGGGTTCAGCCTGGGCCGGGTAGGACCGGTCACCGAAGGTCTCGTTGTTTTCCTCGGACTGCTGCTAGCCATGGTGTTCGCCGCCATGTGGATTACCGCGAAGCACAGGAAGACTCCCAATGAGTGACTCAACGCCGGAAGAGCCGGCACCGCAGGAAGAACTCCCTGACCGGCCGCACCGGGTAATCGGCACGCCGTCGCCGGCGGAGTCGCGGCTGCTGCTAGCCGAGACAGCACCTGGTTCCACCGCCGGGCTCCCGGTCGTGAAACCAAGAGAACTGCCCGCGAACCCGCAGGACATGGATGACGCGAAGCGGGCAGAGAAGATCGTCGCCGCCTGCTTCATCATCGCGATGCTTGCCGGTCTCGGCTTCATCGCCAGCTACTTCATCTTCCAGGTGCACTCGGTCACCGGCGTACTGCACTCGAACCTGGCGCTCGGCTCCTGCCTGGGGCTGACGATGCTGTTCCTCGGCATCGGCACGGTGGTCTGGGTCAGGCGGATCATGCCGCACGTGGAGATCACCGAGATGCGGCACCCGATGCGCTCGGACCCGGAGGCCCGCGAGGCCTTCGCCGACACGTTCAACGAGGGCGCCGACGCCAGCCAGTTCGTCAAGCGCCCGATCTTGCGCCGCACCCTCATCGCGGCGACCGTACCTGTCGCCATCGCCCCCATCGTGCTGCTTCGCGACCTCGGGCCGCTGCCGGGCACCAGCCTGGACCACACGGTCTGGCGCAAGGGCCTGCGGCTGCTGAACTACGGCGCGAACACCCCGATCAGGCCGGCCGACTTCAGCTCGCCAGGCGGCATGATCACGGTGGTGCCCGACGGTTACCAGAACAACTTCGACGCTCTCGCCAAGGCCGCGTGCATCATCATCAAGTTCGCGCCTGGCCAGGTTGTCTACACCGACCACGACTACTCGGTCGATGGCTTCACGGTGAAGAACTGGACCGTAGACAACATCGTCTGTTACTCAAAGATCTGCACTCACGTCGGCTGCCCGGCGGCGCTGTACGAGGAAACCACCCACCACATCCTCTGCCCGTGCCACCAGTCGACCTTCGACGCGACCCGCGGCGCCAAGGTGCTGTTCGGCCCGGCCTCAAGGCCGCTGCCGCAGCTCCCGATGACCGTCGACGCGGATGGTTACCTGGTCGCGAGGAGCGACTTCACCGAGCCGGTGGGCCCGAGTTTCTGGGAGCGGGGCAATTCGTCATGAGCATCGACAAGGCGCTGTCTGGCACGGGTAGCTGGCTGGACGACAGGTTCCATGGCGCCAGGGGCGTGCGGACGCTGTTCCGCAAGATCTTCCCCGATCACTGGACGTTCATGCTCGGTGAGATCGCCCTGTACAGCTTCGTCATCCTGCTGCTTTCCGGCACGTTCCTGGCCTTGTTCTTCAAGCCGAGCATGACTGACGTGATCTATCACGGCTCGTACATGAGGCTCGACGGCGTCCACATGAGCGAGGCGTACGCCTCGACGCTGAACATCAGCTTTGACGTGCGCGGCGGCCTGCTGATGAGGCAGATACACCACTGGGCGGCTGACCTGTTCGTGGCGGCGATCCTCGCGCACATGCTGAGGATCTTCTTCACCGGCGCGTACCGAAAGCCGCGCGAGATCAACTGGCTGATCGGGCTGGTGCTGTTCACGCTGGCACTGCTCGAGGGACTCTTCGGGTACTCGCTGCCAGACGACCTGCTGTCTGGCGCCGGGCTGCGCATCACTCAGGGCGTGCTCCAGTCGATACCGATCGTCGGCACCTACCTGTCGTTCTTCCTGTTCGGCGGCCAGTATCCGGGTACCGACATCATCCCGCGCATGTACATATTGCACGTGCTCCTGATCCCGGGGCTGTTCCTTGCCCTGATCGGGGCGCACCTGTTCATCATGTTCCATCAGAAGCACACGCAAATGCCTGGCAAGGGCCACACCAACGAGAACGTGGTCGGCGCGCCGATGTACCCGTACTTCATGGCGAAGACCGGCGCCTTCTTCTTCTTCACGTTCGCCGTCGTGGCGCTCGCGGCGACGTTCGCGCAGATCAACCCGATCTGGCTGTACGGGCCATACAACCCGCTGGCGATCTCGGCCGGCTCGCAGCCCGACTTCTACATGGGGTTCCTCGAAGGCGCGCTGCGTATCATGCCGGCCTGGCAATGGGTGGTGTTCGGGCATACGTTCCCGTTCAACGTGTTCATCCCTGCCCTGGTACCGCTCGGCCTGATCATGACCGCCGCGGGCCTGTGGCCGTTCCTCGAGCAGTGGATCACCGGCGACAAGAGCGAGCATCACGTCAACCAGCGCCCGCGCAACGCGCCCACGAGGACAGGCCTCGGCATCGCGGCCGTGAGCTTCTACGGCGTGCTGTGGCTTGAGGGCTCGAACGACGTGCTCGCCGACCACTTCGACGTACCGCTCTACACGATCACGTGGATCGCCAGGTTCGCTGTCTTCCTCGTGCCGATCTTCGCTTACATCATCACGAAGCGGATCTGCCTCGGGCTCCAGCGCAAGGACCTGCACCTGATGCAGCACGGCGTCGAGACCGGCATCATCAGGCAACTGCCATCCGGCGAGTTCATCGAGGAGACCAGGCCGCTCAGTGACGAAGAACTCGCGGTCATCGACCGGCCTGTACCGCTGGCCTTGCCGGCCGGAGAAGGCAGCACCAGTGCCGATGTTCCCCCGCCCGACAGGCGCGGAGGTCTCGGCCGGGTCAAGGCGAGGCTCAACGAACTCGTTCAGGAGAGCGTCCCGGTGGACGGTCACTCCGGCGGTTACGGCAACGGTCACGCTCAGAACGGGCACGGGGCCACCGCTGACGAGGACCACGCGGCGATAGGCTCCGGGTCGGCCGCCACCGACGACGAGGCGTAGTCCTAGACGGCTCTGAGAAGGCCCGAGACCGCTTAAGCGGTCTCGGGCCTTATATCTTTGCGCGGACTAGATAGCGGGTTCCCAGAGGGGCGCTGGCACGTCGATGCCGAGGTCGGCACCCCACACGTTCCGGTAAGCCACTTCCTGCACCGGGCGGCGGGCGGCGATGCCCCACTTGCCTGTCGGGTAGCCGAACGAGACACAGCAGGCCATCTCCCAGCCCTTGTCGGCGGGAACGCCGAGTACCTCGAACGTCTCCGCCTTGTGGAAGATGCCCAGGATCGTGGTCAGCGCGCTGCCGATCCCTTCTGCTCGGGCGGCAAGCTGCGCGCTCCAGACGGCGGGGAAGATCGAGCCGCCGCTGGCGTCGTTTCTGGTAAAGGCGCAGAGGAACAGCGGGACGTCCTCGAAGTGATCGGCGAGGTGCTGCGATGACTTCACGATCCGAAGCAGTGACGCGCTCGCCGGGTTGTCAGGATCGGCCTTGGCGTTCGCGATCCGCTCGGCGTAGGCGGTTGCCCAGAGCTGCGACATCGCGTCCCTGTACAGAGGACCGAGCCTGGCCTTCACGTCAGCGTCGTCAACGAGCAGGAACCGCCAGTTCTGGGTGTTCCCGCCGCTGGGAGCCCGGATCGCCGCGTCGAGTATCTTCGCCTGGACCTCATCGGGAATCGGGTCAGCGCGGACCCGGCGCATTGCCCTCGTGGTGTACAGGGCCTCGTACAGATCCATCGCAGGCCTCTCAGTGAGCGAATCAGTGAGCGAAATGACCCCGGTAGTACTCGAAGACGAAGCCGATCACGCTCAGCAGTACCGCGAGCATCCCGATCAGGAACAGCCACCAGCCAACGGCTACGCCGACCGCTGCCAGCGCGGCCGACAGGCCAACGAAGAGCGGCCACCAGCTATGCGGGCTGAAGAACCCGAGTTCGCCCGTGCCCTGCTCGATCTCGGCTTCCGGGTCGTCCTCTGGCCGCTGCGGCAACCGCCGGCCGGTGAACAGCACGTAGAAACCGATGAGGAACGCCAGGGCGACCGCGAGCGCGAGCGCTGTGGCGCCGGTGGGCTCGTGCGACAGGTTCCAGTAGAAGATGTCAGCCACGCCAAAGAAGATCGCGCAGCCAAGGAAAAGCCAGCCTTCGACCCTCATGCGCCTGCTCCTGCCTTTTCTTGAACTTCATACCCGCGCATTAGTGGCTGCCCGCCCCGATCGCCTGCTTGCGCTCTTCTGGGTCGCGCCCGGCTCGAACCTGCGGGTGGTGCAGATCAAAGGCGGGACGCTCGGACCTGATACGGGGAATGGACGTGAAGTTATGCCGGGGCGGCGGGCAGGAAGTCGCCCATTCCAGGCCGTTGCCGTAGCCCCAGGGATCGTCCTCAGTGACCTGCTCGCCGTGCTTCCAGGTGTAATACACGTTATAGAGGAAAATCAGCGTAGAGGCACCGAGTATGAACGCGCCGATCGAGGAGATCTGGTTCAGTATCGTCGCGAGATGCGGCAGGTAAGCATAGTTGGCGGTACGTCGCACCTGGCCCATCAGGCCCAGCCAGTGCTGCACGAGGAACGTCATGTTGAACCCGATGAACACGGACCAGAAATGCCAGACACCCAGCTTGTTGTTGGGCATCTTGCCGGTCCACTTCGGCCACCAGAAGTAGAACCCGCCGAACATGCAGAACACCACGGTGCCGAACAGCACATAGTGGAAGTGCGCGACCACGAAGTAGGTGTCGCTGACCGCGAAGTCGAGCGGCGGCGAGGCCAGGATGACGCCGGTCAGGCCGCCGAACAAGAACACGACCATGAAGCCGAGAATGAACAGCATCGGCGCTTCGAGGGTCATTTGGCCGCGCCAGATCGTGCCCAGCCAGTTGAAGAACTTGACGCCGGTCGGAATCGCGATCAGGTACGTCATGAACGAGAAGAACGGCAGCAGCACCGCGCCGGTCGTGAACATGTGGTGTGCCCACACCGTCATCGAAAGACCAGCGATCGCGATCGTCGCGGCGACGAGGCCCTTGTAGCCGAACAGCGGCTTGCGACTGAAAACCGGCAGGATCTCTGTGGCGATGCCGAAGAACGGCAACGCCACGATATAGACCTCGGGATGACCGAAGAACCAGAACAAGTGCTGCCAGAGGATCGCGCCGCCGCTTGCTGAGTTGAACACCTGGGCACCGAACTTGCGGTCGATCTCGAGCACGAGCAGTGCCGCGGCGAGCACAGGGAACGCCAGCAGCACCAGGATCGAGGTCAGCAGGATGTTCCAGGTGAAGATCGGCATGCGGAACATCGTCATGCCTGGCGCTCGCATGCAGAAGATCGTCGTGACGAAGTTGACGCCGGAAAGGATCGTGCCGAGTCCTGAAAGCACCAGGCCCATGATCCACATGTCGCCGCCGAGCCCTGGCGAGTAAACCGGGTTCGTGAGCGGCGAGTAGGCGTACCAGCCGAAGGCGGCCGCGCCGCCAGGGGTCAGGAAGCTGAGCAGCAAGATGGTGCCGCCGAAGGCGAACATGTAGTAGCTGAGGAGGTTCAGCCTCGGGAACGCCACGTCAGGCGAGCCGATCTGCAGCGGCATGATCTCGTTGGCGAACCCCACGAACAAGGGGGTCGCGAACAGCAGCAGCATGATCGTGCCGTGCATCGTGAACAGCTCGTTGTACTGCTGGTCGCTCATCAGCGTGCTGTTCGGCTCGAGAAGCTGCGCCCTGATGAACATCGCCATCAGGCCGCCAATCATGAAGAACGCGAACGAGGTGATCAGGTACAGGTGACCAATGATCTTGTGGTCCGTCGACGACAGCCAGTCAGCGACGATCGATCCCTTGCGGTAACCGGTCGTGCCCTGCTCGCTTGAGACGGGTACTGCGGTCAAGAAACACCCCCGGAAGAGCTCTGGATCGCCTGCTGGTTATGGATCCACTGGCTGAATTGGGACTTGGTCACGATCTTGACCTGGAAAAGCATGCGGCTGTGGTAGACGCCGCACAGCTCGCTGCAGCGTCCGATGAAGTCGCCCGTCTTGATCGGCGTGACCGTGAAGCGGTTAACGAAGCCGGGCACGACGTCGCGCTTGAAGTCGAAGCTCGGCACGTCGAAGGAGTGAATCACGTCGATCGAGGTCAGGTTGAACTGCACGGTCTCGTTCTTCGGTATCTCGAGCAACGGCAGGTGCTGCTTGGCTCCTGGCGTCGGGTTCCACATGGCGCCCGTCTCCGTGACCATCTGCGGGCCGCCTTTAGGCGCGGTCACCTTGTAGCCCGGGTACTGGAATTCCCAGCTCCACTGGAAGCCGATGACGTTCACCGTGAGGGCCGGGTGCTTGGGCAGCCGGTCGATGTAGTTCTCGTCGCGTGCGGTGAAGTAGAACAGGACACCGACCATGATGAACGGCAGCACCGTGTACATGATCTCGATCGGCAGGTTGTAACGCACCTGGGCGGGAATCGGAACGTTGCGGCCGCGCTTCTTGCGGTGGAAGATGACCGCCCACAAGATGCCGCCCCAGACGACGACGCCCACGCACCAGGCCGCGATCCACGAGCCCTGCCACATGTGCAGGGTGACGACGCCTTGCTTGGTGACAGGGGGAAGCATGCCCTGCCTGATGAACGCATTGGAGGTGCAGCCGGTCGTCAGTACGGCCAGCCCGAGCAGCAGCACGCCGGCCGGCAGCCAGCGCCTCCGTCCCCGAACAGTCCCGCGCCCGCGCGGGGCACCGCGATTGGAACTCACAGCGGGTTCTCCAACACAGGTGGGTTCTCCAACACAGATTGCCTTCCCAGCAAGGTCTGCTGACTTCCGAGCAGGTCCATCGCCTGTACCGCCCGGCCTTTGCCGCCAGTCCTACAGGCTGTCGTGCAAACAGTACAACGCCATGGTCCCCGGTCGCCCATGACCCCCGGCAGATTTACCGCAGCGTGCCTTGCCGGTCGGGCACTGACCGCGCCTTAAGGTCTTGACCATGGCGTACTTCGATGCGGCCTCCGCCGAGCCGGTCGCGCCTGCGGCACGTGCGGCGCTTCTTGCGGCGCTCGACGAGGGATGGGCCGACCCGGTCAGGCTGCACCGTGAGGGCCGCAGGGCCGCCCTCCTGCTCGACCAGGCTCGCGAGCGCGTCGCCTCGGTGCTTTATTGCCGAACCGACGAAGTTTCCTTCACCAGCTCAGGTACGGCAGCTGTACATCTGGCCGTGCTCGGCGCCGTCCAGGCCAGGCAGAGTCCCTCGCGCGGCCCCGGCCATGTGGTCGCGAGCGCGGTCGAGCACTCAAGCGTGCTGAACGCGGTGGCCAGGCTTGAGGACGAAGGCAGCCTGGTCACGCTCGTCGGAGTCGACGGAGATGGCCGGGTGAACCTGGACGAGTTCGCCGCCGCGGTGCGACAGGACCGAACGGTGCTCGCCTGCCTGCAGTCGGCCAACCATGAGATAGGCACCATTCAGCCACTGGGCAGCGCGGCAGATGCCTGCCTGGCCGCGCGGGTGCCGCTGTTCGTGGATGCCGCGGCGTCGGCGGGGCGGATGCCGCCGCCAGAGGGGTGGTCGCTGCTAGCGGCCAGCGGGCACAAGTTCGGCGGCCCACCCGGTGTCGGCTTGCTTGCGGTAAGAAAAGGGGTGCGCTGGAAGGCGCCGCTTCCGCCCGACAGCCGCGAGAACCGCCGGGTGCCCGGCTTTCCCGATCTCCCGGCGATCGTCGGAGCCGCGGCCGCGCTCGAGGCGGCGAGCGCCAGGCGCGAAGCCGACGGTGCCGAGCTACGCGAGCTGACCGGCCTGATCAGGGACCGTCTGCCAGAACTGGTACCCGACTGCGTGGTGCATGGCAACCACGCGCTTTCGCTGCCGCACATCGTGACCTTCTCCTGCCTGTACCTGGACGGCGAGGCGCTGGTGACCGAGCTAGACAAGGCCGGGTTCTCCGTGTCGTCAGGCAGTGCGTGCGCGTCAGAGACGGCACAACCCAGCCATGTGCTGGCCGCGATGGGTGCGCTGACGCATGGGAATGTGCGGGTTTCGCTTCCGTCGGGCGCGACACGCGGTTCGGTCGAGGAGTTTCTCGTCGTGCTGCCGGATATCGTGAGGCGACTGCGCGAATCTATTGGGTATTAGTGCGTGAGGCGGCAACTGGGGAGGGCCGGTGACTTATCCGCGTGACGCGGCCGTGCAACCGCCCGCGCTGAGGATCGACGCACTCGGCAAGAAGTGCCCGCTGCCCATCATCATGCTGGCACAGCGAATCGGCGAGGTTCCGATCGGCAAGATCGTCGAGGTGCTCGCCGACGATCCGGCGACCAAGACCGACGTGCCCGCCTGGTGCGGCCTGAAGTCGCATGAGTTCGTGGGTGCCGATGAGCTTGCGCCGACGGCTGGCTGGGCGTTCCGCGTCCGCCGCAGTTACTGACTCTCCTGATCCCCCTGCCGCGGCTCTACCGCCGCGAAACGTCCGGCGAATCTCGGGTCGTTCTCCCACCACAGCTTTTGCTGGGCCGGCTCGGATTCCAAGGCAGGCTCCTCCCGCGCTTCCTCGGCGTCTAGCTGGGCGTCGATGACCTTGGCCTCGGACTCGTCTTCCCTGATCATCGCGATCAGCAGCGCGGCGAGGAATGGCAGCCCGATGATGTCGCCGAACACCCACAACGCGCCTCCGCCGATCACCTGGTCAGAGGCCAGCGTCGGGCCCCAGGGCCAGCCAACCGCATGGTAGTAGCTTCCGGCGATCAGGGACCGGTCAGCGATCACCGCCAGCCCGAGCGCGGCGTCGCCTACTACCTCGGCGGCGGTCACCCAGAGCGCGACCATGTAGGGGAACTGCCTGGGCACCGGGTCAACTCGCAGCAGCGTCCAGAAGAACACCATGCCTGGTGCCACCAGCGCCAGGTACGTCAGGTCCATCACGAAGGCGTGCCGGAACCCGGCCGCGTACCAGGGCGAGAAATACAGCACGAACGGCGTCACGACCAGCAGGAACCCGGTGATCGCGGGAAACGTGATCAGCCGCGCGAGCCGGCCGTGGACCGCCTGCTCGACCCGCGGCCCGAACTTGGCAGACGCGGCGATCACCAGCGACACCGGACGGCCGAGCATGATGAACAAGGGCACGCCGAGCAGCAGCAGAATGGTCTGGAACGACCTGACGTAGAACAGCACCTTCCCGTACACGGCGAGGAACGAGCAGGTCGCGATCAAGGCGAACCCGAGCCCGCCGCCGCAGAACGCGACGATCCGCCCGGCAGGCCACTCTCCGCCCGCGCGCCGCACCCGGCGTACCCCCGCCACATAAGCGGCGGCGACCAGCACGATCACGATCAGCGCGAACGGATTGACCGACCATTCGGTAAAGGCCTGGGCCGGCGTCAGCCGGGGCGGTCCGTGATAAACGGGCGCGAGCAGCCCAGAGTTGACCAAGCTAAGCGCGAAAGTCACCTGGCCAAACTACCCCCTGCCCAGGCTCAGGGCTTGACGTGCGCTGCTATTTCGGCAGCGGCGGCGGCGCCGTAGGCGGCAGCGAACCTGCCGGTCAGGGACTCGGCGGTCAGCTCGTACTCTTGGGGCCCCGCGCTCTCGAGCGCGTGCACCGCGACGATGTTCCCGAGTTGCGCGGCCCGCTCCAGGCCAAGCCCCCAGGAGACCGCCGCCAGGAATCCCGACCTGAACGCGTCGCCCGCGCCGGTCGGCTCTTCGGGCTCTACGCCAGGTACCGCAGGGACCAGGACCGGCTCGTGCCCGACCCGGTCGATGCGCGCGCCCTTGCTGCCGAGCGTCGTGACCCTGATCCCGACCTGCTCGGTCAGCTCGCTAGCGCTCCACCCGGTCTTGTGCTGCGTCAGCGTGGCCTCGTACTCGTTGCAGAACAGGTAGTCCGCGCCGGTCATCAGCGTCCGCACCTGCTCGCCGTCAAGCCGGGCGAGCTGCCAGGACGTGTCGGCCGCGAAAGGGATACCGTTGGCGACGCACTGCTTGGTGAAGGCCAGCATCGCGTCGGGGTCGCTCGCTCCGATCAGGACCAGGTCAACCTGGCCGGCTAGCTCGCTGAGGTCGATGTTCCTATCCTCGGACATGGCGCCCGGATAGAACGAGGCAATCTGATTCATGTCGGTATCGGTCGTTCCGACGAACCTCGCCGTCTGCTGGTGCTCGGACAAGCGCACACCGCTTGTGTCCACGCCGTGACCTTCAAGCCACTCACGGTACTCGCCGAAGTCGCTTCCCGCGGTGCCGACGAGCAGCGGGCGGAGGCCAAGGCAGCCAAGCCCGAACGCGATATTGGCCGCGACCCCGCCGCGCTTGATGACCAGGGTCTCGACCAGGAAGGACAAGGCGATCTTGTCGAGCTTGTCTGGCATGAGCTGATCAACGAACTTACCGGGAAAGGTCATCAGGTGGTCGGTCGCGATCGATCCGGTAATCGCAAGGCGCACGGCGGTCCTTCTGACGGTACGGAACCGCCTGCCTGGCGGCACGAAGCAAACGCAACGACGGAGTCAGGCTATTACAACGCCGTCTGGCCGGACCACCAGGCACCAGCCGTCGAGCTCCCGCCTAGTGGAAAGAGTCACCGCAGGCGCAGGAACCCGTGGCATTCGGGTTGTCGATCGTGAAGCCCTGCTTTTCGATCGTGTCGACGAAGTCGATGGTCGCGCCGGTGAGGTAAGGACCGCTCATCTTGTCGGTCACTACCCCGACGCCGCCGAACTCGCTGACGATGTCCCCGTCGAGTTCGCGCTCGTCGAAGTAAAGCTGGTAGCGCAGGCCAGAACAGCCACCGGGCTGCACGGCGATCCGCAGCCTGAGGTCGTCGCGGCCCTCCTGAGCCAGCAAGGCACCGACCTTGGCGGCCGCCACCTCAGTGAGAATGACGCCCTGCGCCGTCACTTCGTTCTGAACTGTCATCTGGTTAGCTCCCGCTGGTTGCGACCGCGCACCCCGCGGCCTTCGGTCACTCCAACGATATGCCTACCCCGGTCATTCCTGAGGACCGGATCACTGCCTGGAGTCCACGTACCCCATGAACTCAGGGCAAACAATCAGCGTATCCTGGGGTATCGTCAAACCGACGATAAGTGGTATCGTCAGATTGACGATAAGCCGCAACGGGGAGCAGGGGATCACTATGCCGGGTGCAGCGAGTCAGCTCACGATTCCAAGACCAGCCGCCGACAGCCGTGAGTTGCCGCTCCTGGTACTCGGCCACGCGTCAGACCCGCACTCCGAACGGGGCGTCAACTGCCCTGGCGAACTGCCGCCGCCGTCCGATCCGTCACTTGTCAGGCGCGCCGAGGAGGCGCGAGCCAGGCTAGGCGACCGTGCGTTCATACTCGGGCACCACTACCAGCGGGATGAGGTCATCAGGTTCGCCGACGTAACCGGCGACTCGTTCAAGCTGGCCAGGGACGCAGCCGCGAGGCCGCAGGCCGAGTTCATCTTGTTTTGCGGCGTGCATTTCATGGCCGAATCCGCCGATATCCTCACCGCAGACGAGCAGCGCGTGATCCTGCCCGACCTCGCCGCCGGGTGCTCGATGGCGGACATGGCGACCTATGACCAGGTCGAGGAGTGCTGGGAGACGCTGGAAGACCTTGGCATCGCCAGCACGGTCGTCCCGGTCAGTTACATGAACTCTTCCGCCGACATCAAGGCGTTCACCGGCCGCCACGGCGGCACGATCTGTACCTCATCGAACGCCAGGCGGGCTCTCACCTGGGCACTCGAGCAGGGCACCAAGGTCCTCTTCCTTCCCGACCAGCATCTGGGCAGGAACACCGCCGTGCTCGAACTCGGCCTCAGCCTGGACGACTGCGTGGTCTGGAACCCCCGGCGGCCCTACGGTGGCAACGACCCTGAGGCGCTGCGCCGCGCGACAATGATCCTCTGGAAGGGCCACTGCTCGGTCCACGGACGGTTCAGCGCAGGAAGCGTGAAGGACGTGCGTGAGCGGATCCCCGGCGTGAACGTGATCGTGCACCCCGAGTGCGTGCACGACGTGGTGCTCGCCGCCGATCAGGTCGGCTCCACCGAGAAGATCATCGCCACGATCGAGCAGGCGCCGGCCGGGACGTCCTGGGCGGTCGGCACCGAACTGAACCTGGTGCAGCGCCTGGCGCACAACAACCAGGACAAGACGGTCGTGTTCCTCGACAAGACCGTCTGCTACTGCTCGACGATGAACAGAATCGACCTGCCGCACCTGGTCTGGGCACTGGAGTCGCTGGCCGGCGGCCGCGTCGTCAACCAGATCACCGTGGACCCGCAGACGACGGCAGAGGCGAAGGCCGCACTCGACCAGATGCTGGCCCTCTCCTGACCCAGGTCGACGCCAGCGGGGATCCCCAGGCTCCAACAGCAACAAAGAACCAGCGATGCCGTTCGCAGAGCAGCGACAGCAGCAACGCTGGCTTCGAGATGCTGCTCCTGCGACAAGGAAGTTCCACCGTTGCTGCAACCGTGCGCCGGCGAACAGCATCAACGGGCCACGGTTGCGATTTTCCGAGTGAGCTAGGCCGGACCGTCGGGTGGAGAGTTTGGGGTCGTATGTGACGCGAGAACTCCGTACTGAAGCGGGCGGGCCCTGCGCCGGGCGGCGCGAGCCCGGGCTACAGGCCGGGAGCGCCCCAGACGGGGAACCAGCGCGCCAGGTCGGGCTCGATCTTCAGGTCGTCCGCGAGTATCCCGCGCACTCGCAGTTCGGCGGGTATGTCCCTGCGTTTGCCTGGTCTGGGCGCGAACGGGTAGAACGTGCCCCGCTTGTACAGGTAGACCAGGCCGAGCGGCCCTGACGAGTCCTTGAAGCCGAGGATCGTGCACAGCAGTTGCGGCCCGAACCCGCCGCCTTCCAGCGATGAGTTCACCGCATGCAGGTCGGTGACCAGGCCCTCGATGTCATCGGGGTCGTGGGTCACGACGACCCAGGTGAACCCGAACGAATCGGCACTGACCTGGACAGGAGCCTTGTTATCCCCCATCGCGAGCAGGTCGGTCACGTCCTTTTCTATGTCAGAGAACGCCTTGCCCTCGACCGCACGGAAGCACACCGAGCCGACGCCGGACGGCAGGAAGTCGGACGCCGCCTGCAGCGTGATCGCGGCTCCGGGCAGCGCGAAAAGCTGGTCAAGGTTCGGTGGCACCGGCTTGGTCCGCCCGAGCAGCACATCCAGCAGTCCCACGACTGTCCTCCCACGGCGATTACCCCGCCGGTCAGTTACCGGTTCAGTTGCTTGGAGATCTTGTCGAGCTGCGCCAGGCGCTTCTCCAGGCTGGGGTGGGTGGAGAAGATGTTCGACAGGCTCGGGCCGCCGCGGGGCGAAAGCGCGGGCGCGAAGTAAAACGCGTTCAGCGGCTCGGCCGCGCGCAGGTCACGCGTAGGGATCCGCGAGATGTCGCCGGTCACCTTGACCAGGGCGCTGGCCAGCGCGGACGGCTGCCCGGTGAGCAGCGCGCCAGAACGATCGGCGGACAGCTCGCGGTACCGGGAAAGTAGCCTGATCAGCAGGAAGCTGATCGTGTAGACCACGACCCCGACCACCAGCACGGCCAGCATTACCGGGAAAGTGTTCTGATCGCCGCCGCCGACGCCGCGACCTCGACCTCGGCCGCCTCCACCACCGCCGAACAGCTCTGAGTAGAACGCGAACCTGACCAGCAGGCCGGCCATGATGCCCAGGAACGACGCGATCGTCATGACCGCCACGTCCTTGTGCGCCACGTGCGACATCTCGTGCGCGAGCACGCCCTCGAGCTCATTGGTGTCGAGCCGGTTAAGCAAGCCCTGCGTCACGCAGACCACGGCGACCTTGCTGCTTCGCCCGGTCGCGAACGCGTTGGGGAGGTCGGCCGGCGCGATCGCCACCCTCGGCTTGGGCATGTCCGCGAGCGCGCAGATCCGGTCGATGACTCCGTGCAGCTCAGGCGCCTGCTGCGGCGTGACTTCCCGCGCGCCGGCCGTTGCCAGCGCGATCTTGTCCGACCAGTAGAACGACGCGAACGAGATGCCAGCGCCGACCACGACCGCGAAGAAAATGATGCCGCCTTCACCGACGTTCGTGAACCTGGCAAGCAACAGGACGATCGCGAGTATGAACGCCGTGAAGACCAGGCCGATCAGGAACATGGTCGCGCCCATCCGCGCGATCAGGCCCCTGTCGGTCGCGTAGTGGGTCCTAGCCATCGGCGCCGCCTCCGTTTCTTTCAGCAGCCGCAAGAACCTACTTACTTCATTACATCCGACGTGAGCCGATGCTCTGGTAACTGATCACCACCACGTTGAGTTCCTGCCCGCTGCCCCCGCATGCACCAACCTACGGGCAGGCGGCATTACCGCAGCTACGGCCTGCCCGCCGCGAACCCCGAGCTCAACCAGGAATCAGGCCGTCATTGGAGAGCAGATCGTGTACTTCCTCGATAGTCGCGCCCTCGCCGGGGAGTATGAGGTCGGACGGCTCGATCGCGTCGGCGGGAAGTGCCACGCTAAGCTCCCTCGCCCGCTCCAGCAGCTTATGCAGCGCGGGGTGAAAGGCGTCCTCGTCGCGGCTGTCCACCGCGGCCTCAAGGTCGGCATCGAGGTGATTAAGCTCGTCGACCGCACCATCTTGGAGCTTGAACTGGCCCTCGCCCATGATCCTGATAATCACTGGACACCGCCGGCGTTGGGCTGCTGTGACGGATAGCCAGGCTGCTGTCCGGGAACCGCGTCCTGAACCGGTCCGCCGCTCGCGAGCTGCTTCGGCGCGCCGCCTGCCAGCTCGGCCTTCATCTGGGCCAGTTCGTTGTCGACGCTGCTGCTCGCGCCCATGCGGTCAAGCTCAGCCTGGATGTCATCGGCCGGAGTGCCGCCGAGGGCATCGTTCAACGCGCCAGATGCCATCAGCTCGTCAATTGCCCCTGCCCTGGCCCGCATCTGCTCGGTCTTGTCCTCGGCCCGCTGGATAGCGAGGCCGACGTCGCTCATCTCCTCAGAGATGCCGGTAAAGACCTCGTTGATCCTGGTCGTCGCTTCCGCGGCGGTGTAGGTCGCCTTGATGGTCTCCTTCCTGACACGGAAGGCGTCGACCTTGGCCTGCAGGCGCTGGCTGGCGGCCGTCAGCTTCTCTTCCTCGCCCTGAAGCTGGGCGTACTGCGTCTGCAAGTCGGTGAGCTGACCTTGGACGCTTGCCTTGCGCGTCAGCGCCTCCCTGGCCAGGTCCTCGCGACCGGCGGCAAGCGCGTCCCTCGCCTGCCTGTCCAGCTTGTCAGAGGTCTGCTGGACCTGGTTCATCTGCAACTCGACCCGCTTGCGCGAGGTCGCGACGTCGGCTACGCCCCGCCGCACCTTCTGCAGCAGCTCAAGCTGGGTCGTGTAGGAATAATCCAGGGTTTCCCTCGGGTCCTCATACTTGTCAAGTGCCTTATTGGCCTTGGCCCTGAAGATCGTCGAAACCCGCTTCATCACGCCCATAAGCGCGGCACATCCCCTCATCCTGTCTTCCGCCGCAGCGCCGGGGCTGGCGCCGCCAGCGACCGTTTGGCGCAGCGGCGGATAACTTCCGCAGATGCCGGATTCCCAGCCTATGGCCTACTGGGAGTTGCGTCATCATCGCAGCCTGACAATGCACGCTACCCGGCGCCTTTGAGGCCTTAGGGTTGGCACGCCAGAACAGATGTTCTGGGTGGTTCGTCCGGACGGACCGGTAGGCTGGGATGGTGTTGCGACGACGTTCGGGTGGCGCTACCGCCACGCCGGAAAACGATGAGGCCGCCCAGGCCCAAGATGCGGCCAAGTCGGCGGGCAAGGGCAAGCCCACGCCCAAGCGGAGCGAGGTAGAGCGTGCCAGGCGCCAGCCGTACGCCGCGCCGCCTAAAGATAAGAAGGCGGCAGCCGCGCAGGACCGCGAGCGCAGGCGCCTCGAGCGTGAGCGGCAGATGGCCGCGGCGAAGCGCGGCGAGGAGTGGGCGATCCACCCGAGAGACCGCGGCGCGGTCAAGGCCCTGGCCAGGGACTATCTCGACTCGCGCAAGTTCGTGCTCAGCGAGTACATACTTTTCTGCGTCTTCATCCTGGTCTTCATCATCTTCGCGCTCGGCTCGCACAAGGCCTACTCGAATTTGATCTTGTACCTGGAACTGCTCATCGTCCTGATCATCGCGGGCGAGGGCGCTTACCGGGGCGCTATGGTCACCCGCCTGGTCAAGCAGCGCCTGCCGGGCGAGAGCACACGGGGAATCACCTGGTACATCACTAAGCGGAGCCTGCGGTTGCGAGCGTCGAGGATCCCGCCGCCCCGCGTCAAGCGAGGAGACCGCATCTGATGGAGTTCCGCAATCTTGGCCGCAGCGGCCTGCGCGTCAGCGAGATCGCCTTCGGAAACTGGATCACGCACGGCTCACAGGTCGCCGAGGACGCCGCCCGCGAGTGCGTGGCCGCCGCGCTCGACGAGGGCATCACGACGTTCGACACTGCCGATGTGTACGCAGGTACGGCCGCCGAGTCTGTGCTCGGCCGTGCTCTGCACGGCATCAGGCGCGAATCGCTCGAAATCTGCACGAAGGTGTACTGGCCCACCGGGCCAGGGCAGAACGACCGCGGCCTGTCGCGCAAGCACATCATGGAGTCGGCACACGGCTCGCTGCGCCGGCTCGGTACCGACTACGTCGACTTGTACCAGGCGCACAGGTTCGATCACAGCACGCCGCTCGAGGAGACGTTGCGGGCCTTCGACGACCTCGTCAGGCAGGGAAAGGTGCTTTACATCGGGGTGTCTGAGTGGCGGGCAGAGGAGATCGCTGCCGCGCTGCGCATCGCCGATCAGATGGGCCTTGACCGGATCATCTCGAACCAGCCGCAGTACAACATGATCTGGCGGGTCATCGAGTCCGAGGTCATACCTCTGTCACGCAACGAGGGCATCGGGCAGATCGTCTGGTCGCCGATCGCGCAGGGCGTTCTCACAGGCAAGTACCTGCCTGGTGCCGCTCCGCCCGCAGGGTCCAGGGCCACGGACAAGAGCGGTTCCGGTTTCATCCGCGATTACCTCGACGACGGCATACTGAACGCCGTGCAGGAACTGCGGCCCGTTGCCGGTGAGGCCGGCCTCAGCCTGTCACAACTCGCGGTCGCCTGGGTCCTGCAGAACCAGGGTGTCAGCGCGGCCATCGTCGGGGCAACCCGGCCCGAGCAGGTGCGCGAGAACGTCAAGGCGGCCGGGGTCAAGCTGGACTCGGCCGTGATGGCCAGGATCGACGAGATCCTGGGGCCCGAGATCGTGAGGGACCCGGCGCAGACGCAGAGCCCGCCCAAGCGGTCCTAAGCTCCCGCGGGCTCAGTCCTGCGGGTGCAGGCTCATGGGGCCGTACTCGGTCCGGCTGTCTTCAAGCAGGCTGACCTGGTCAACGCCAGACTCGAGCAGGCTACGCCAGTGCTCACCCAGCCACGACTCAGCGTCTCCCTGACTGCCGAAGCTTTCTTTAGGCAGGCC
>DATJLT010000226.1:0-2140 GCA_035509195.1 Streptosporangiaceae bacterium
ACCCACGCACCATGGCCCGATCGGATTAATCGATCTTGGCCTCATGCGGGGCGGGGAGAACAGATCGAGCCGACAGGAACCTCTTGACCTGCATGCCCGTCCAGGCGGCCAGCGCGCCGACGGCGACGCCGACGATGGTGTCCACCAGGCGGAGAATGGGCTGCTGCCAGGCGTGCTGCGGGGTGACGGCGGCTACGACCATGATCACCGCGGTGGTGATTCCGGCCGTGACCGCGTCACCGGGCCGGCCCAGCAGCATGACTGCGAGGGCGCTGGTACCGACCAGCACCGCCAGCGCCCAGGCGTGGAAGGGCAGGAAGGCCAGGTAGATCAGGCAGAGAGCAAAACTCACGAAGGTGGCCGCCATCCGGCTGACCGCAGCGGCCACGCTTTTACCGTAGCTATCGCGCAAGACGAAGATCGTGGCGATCACGGCCCACATACCACCGAGCAGATCGTCATCCCGTGACAACGAGTACACGCGGGAGAGGGCGCTCGTGACCAGCCAGTAGGTGATCAGGCACGCCACCGCGAGAATCACGCACTCCACGACGGCGGTGCCGGCCTGCGGCCAGCCAGGGCGCCCGCTCAGCCGATGCGGTTGCTCCGGCGTCCTCGATCGTTCGGCCTCAGGACTGGACATGGCTCTCCCTTTCGGCTCGAACAGGGTCCGGCCCGGCGGCCTCAAGCCTCGGCTCCAGCCTGGTGAGCGCGCGTCACATATTCGCATGATTTGCGCCGGTCTTCGGGAGGCCTGGCTGCGGCCGCGATGCGGCACAAGGCCTATACAGGCTGGGCGATCCCGCCCAAGCCGTGTCCGCGGCGAACGGTTTCCCTGACCTGGATCTTCGTCAAGTCACCAGAGTTTGTGATGCCGGCTCACAAAGCCGGGCGTGAGGCTGAGTGGAGCCCGGCACGAAGACAGCGCAACGGCGCGCTGTCTGACATGGCTGGCCCGCGGTATGCCCTCTGCCGAAACACCCCGCAACAGAGAGGAGTAAGGGCGAACCCGGTGCCGGGCACCTTTCACACAGCTGTAGGAGGAACTATGCACGACAGGGCTGTAGAGCAAGCCGCCGGGCACGCGACGCCGGGGGAGCCGGCAGTTCGCGACTGGCTCCTTGCCGGGCTGTCGTTTTCCGCAGGAATGTACGAGGCAATCTGCTTCCTGGCCTTCGGGAAGGTCTTCGCGGGTTTTCAGACTGGGAATCTCGTGTTTCTCGGGTTCGGTGTCGCCGGCACCCGCCCGCCCGCCGGCCCGAACCCGGTCACGGTGGTTATCTCTCTGGCCGCGTTCGCCGCCGGCGTCGCGCTGGCGATACCGATCCTGAAGGGATTCGGCGGCGGTCAGGAGACGCAACACAACGCCTCCCGAGTGTGGCCGCGCCCGGTGTCGATCGCGCTCGCCCTCGCGCTCGTCCTGCAGGCCGCCTTCTTCCTTGTCTGGGTCACGGCCGCGTCGCCTGCCAGCCTCGCCTACATTCTGATCGCCCTGGCCGCGTTCGCGATGGGGCTGCAGGCGAACGCCGTCCGCTCACTTCACGTGCCGGGCATTTCTACCACAGCCTTTACCGCCACCTTCGTCGGCCTGGTAATCATCATCGCCGCCTGGACGCTCACCGCGCCCTCGGCACGGCGCCTGGCCGGGGCCGTGGCCGGGGTGGCCGCCGGCGGTTTTCTCGGCGACTGGATGCTCAGCCACGCGCACCCGTATGTCCCGGTCGTGCCTGCGGCCGTAACGGCCGTCATCATCGCGGTCGCCTGGGTGGCCCCGAAGCCGCGTGCCACCTCAGGCCCAGCCGGTGAGCAGGGCCTGGCGGAACAGCAGGAAGTGAAGTAAGCGTCGTCCACGGCCGTCACCAAGCCCGGCCAGTCCTGGCAGACATCAGGATGATGCCGTCGGTCACCGGCCCGACTGTCAAAGAGGTCCTGCAGCCGCCGGGTGGCGGGCCGGACCTGGGCTATCGGGAGTTCCTGATGCGGTCGAGGGAGAACAGGCAAAGGACGGCGAGCAGGATGGACAGTGCGAGGACGGCTGTGAAGTCTCCGATGAACTCGGTGGCTACCCCGACGGCGACCACGGGGATGATCAGGCCGGTGTAGCAAGCGACGAAGTAGGTGGAGATGACCTGGCTGCGCT
>DATJLT010000227.1:0-19949 GCA_035509195.1 Streptosporangiaceae bacterium
TCACATCGCCGGGATGATGGCCAGCGAACTGGGCATGGACGCGGCGCTGATGAAGCGGGGCACGCTCTTGCATGACATCGGCAAGGCCCTCACCCACGAGGTACAGGGCAGCCATGCGCTCATCGGCGCCGAGATCGCCCGCCGCTACGGCGAGCACGAAGACGTGGTCCACGCCATCGAGGCCCACCACAACGAGGTCGAGGTGAGGACGATCGAGGCGGTGCTAACTCAGGCGGCCGACGCGATCAGCGGCGGCCGCCCGGGCGCCCGGCGCGAATCACTTGAGGCCTACGTCCGCCGCCTCGAACGCCTTGAGCAGATCGCCCTGGCTCAGCCGGGCGTGGACAAGGTCTACGCCATGCAAGCTGGCAGAGAAGTAAGGGTGATGGTGAAGCCCGGCGCCGTAGACGATCTCGGTGCGCAGGTGATCGCCAGGGACGTGGCCAGGCAGGTGCAGGAGGAACTCACCTACCCTGGCCAGATCAGGGTCACCGTGATCAGGGAGTCCCGCGCGACCGAGTACGCGCGTTAGCTTCCTTCCGTGAGCTTGAGCTGCGGGACGTTACGGGGAGTGAACCCGAGCACCTGCCCGTAGAACGATAGCTCGGCCTCCAGCGAGGCGATCATGGAGTCCGCCCGCCTGAAACCATGCGATTCGCCTTCGAACGCCAGGTGCGCGTGCTTGACGCCATGCTCGGCCAGCTCTGTCTCGAAGGCTTCTGACTGCTGTGGCGGGACAACAGGATCGTCAAGACCTTGCAGCAAAAGGACAGGGCAAGTGTTGGCATTCACGTGGCCGATCGGGGCCCGCTCTGCGTAGACAGTATCGAAGCCGGGCAGCGGACCGATGAGGCCATCGAGATACCGCGACTCGAAGTCGTGCGTGAGCTCGGCGAACCGCCGCAGGTCCGTGACACCGTAGTAGGCGACGGCCGCGCTGAACACCGGATCGTGCACGGCTCCCGTCGTCACGGCGGCGAGCGCCGTCCAGCCTCCGGCCGAGCCGCCCCTGATGCCAAGGCGGCGGGCGTCGGCATGGCCGGCTTTGGCGAGTGACCGCGCGGCCTCCTTAGCATCCGCCACGTCGACGATGCCCCACTCGCGGTTCAGCCGGTTCCTGTAGAGCCGCCCGTAGCCGGTGGAGCCTCCGTAGTTCACGTCGATGATGCCGATGCCGCGGCTGGTGAAATAGGCCTTCTCCAGGCTGAGGCGTCCCGTGACGTGGCTGGTGGGACCGCCGTGGACCCAGACGATGTACGGCGGCAGTTCGCCCGCCTGCGGGCTCACTTGCGGATTCGACGGCGGGTAGATGAGCGCGTGCACCACGCGGCCGTAAGGTCCCTCAAGTTCGACCTCGCTTGGCACGGGCAGGAAGCGGCGGTCAGGCAACTCGGCAAGCTCGGCTCGCAGCACTGTGTACTCGCCCGACGCGATGTCGGCCTTCACCAGGGAGTCAGGCTGGAGCGGTCCTCCGGCCACGAACACGATCACGCTGCCGCTCGCCGCCACGCCGAGCAGCACCTCGCCGAACGGCAGGTCAAGGTCGATGAGCTCGGAGGTCTCTGGGTCGAGCAGTCCGAGGCGCGAACCGCCCCTTCCGTGCCTTACCGCCAGCCGGCCGTCACCGAGCATCGCGAACGGGCGCGGGCCGAGTTCCCAGAGCGCGTCGGCGAACTCCTCGTCGGCCGGGTAGAGCGCCTGAGGCGGCTCACCCCGCAGGCCGACCTGGTAGATATTCCACCAGCCCGTCCAGTCCGTCGCGACGTAAAGACTTGAGTTGTCGCGCCACAAAGGTGCGAGCACGGACTCGCGGTTACTGCCCTTGATCAGCCTGCTCTTGGCCAGGGTGCCGTCTTCGATCGGCGCGATCCGCAGTTCGGTGCCATCCCATGGCATGTGCGGGTGGTTCCAGCAGATCCAGGCAAGCCAGTGCCCGTCCGGCGATGGTGTCGGAAATGCGAAGAAGTCATTGCCAGTAACCAGCACGCGGATAGCACCGGGATCGCCGCCGCCGGAACCGTCCAGCGGCACGGCCACGATCGCGCGAGACACCTTGCCAGAGGAGTGCTCCTCACGGACGCACCAGACTTCGCGCTGGTCGGGTGAGAGCGCGAAGTCGGCGTACCGCAGCGAGTCTGAGCCAGGATCAGGGGTCAGCGGAACCGGCTGGCCCGTGCCGTCGGCGACAGCCTGACCGGCCAGGTAGAGGCGCTGGTCGCTGAAGTTAGCGAACACGACCGGCGGTTCGGCGTCGGCTCCTCCCAGCGTGGCCGCCGCCACCGGAGAGGGAACCGCCAGGTACGAGACGCCTCCGTACTCATGCACCCGCGTGCGCGCACTCCAAGGCGCCGGAAGCAGCATGACGGCCTTGCCGTCGGCGCCGCGCCTGACGACGGTGCGGCGGCCGCGATCCTCCGGCTGGTCCTCCTGCCACCAGATGGTGTCCCCGATGACGGAGGGGAAGGCTATCTTGATGCGGCTGACCGCTACCTGCGCCGCGGTGATCGGTGACGGCCAGGCGCCATATGGCACCGCGGGAGGCTGTTCTTCGTATCCGCTGCTCTCAGGTCCGCTGCTCTCAGGTCCGCTGCTGTGCCTGCCCGCGGGCAGGCCAGCTTCCCCTGCACCGCTTTCGCTCGTTCCCACCGTTCCCGCCGCCTGACCGGTCATCGCCGTCCCGTTGTCCGTCATAGGGATATCGTGCCCTACCCGCCCGGTGCGCATCGCGGCGAATGCCGACAACCAGCCGGCCTTCCGCTTTACCCCCTATACCGGTATGCGGGAAGGCCTTTAACCCCGGCCGGGCAGGTAAACAACGCGCCACCGGACCGTCCCTGCCCGGCCGCCGTCGTGATGAACAGCTCGTCGAGTTCGGGACCACCAAAAGCACAGCTTGTCACAAACGAGGCAGGCAAGCGCACAACCCCGGATAGCTTGCCGTTTGGTTCATAGCGCTGGATCACGCCGCCGCCCCAGACCGCGACCCAGACCCCGCCCTCTGCGTCGACGGTCATCCCGTCTGGGACGGTTTCCCCTGATCCGAGCCGCGCGAATGGCCGTCGCTCACCCATTTCACCGGATTCGGGATCATAGTCCATAACGTCCACGCGGTAGGCGAGCGAGTCAATGTAGTACATCAGCCGGTCATCAGGGCTCCAGCCAAGTCCGTTCGAGAGCCCGACCTGGTGGAAAATCTCGGTCACGGTATGGTCAAGATTCAGCCGGTAGAACGCGCCGCGGCCCGGCGCCTCATCGTTGTCCATGCTTCCGGCGTAGAAACGTCCCTTTTTATCGCATTTACCGTCATTAAGGCGCGTGTGCGGAAGGCCGGGCACGTCGGCTATCTCTTCGATCTCGCCGGTCTCCTCGTCCAGCGCGTAAAAGCCGTTGCCGGCGGCAAGGAGGAGGCCGCCTCCGTTCCTCGGTACGACCGCGCTGGCCGGCACGGCGACGTCCCACGAGGTGTGCTTGCCGTCCGCGTTCCTCCTGTGCACCCTCTTTGCTGGGATGTCGACCCAGTAGAGCGTCTGGGTCTCGATGTCCCAGTGAGGGCCTTCGCCGAGTTCGCAGTGAGGGAGCGCCAGCTCGGTCGGCTCGAGGATGATCAGGTCGGCGGGCTCAGTCACGTTGCGTGTTCCTTTTGCTGGGGTGGACCGACGATTTCAGGCGAAGCGCATGGTGTCAATGGCCTTACCCTTGGGTGCATGCCGCGCGCCGACGGTCAGCGAACCTTCGAGATCCGCACCTACGGGTGCCAGATGAACATGCACGATTCTGAGCGGCTCGCCGGCTTGCTCTCCGAGGCCGGGTACCTGCCCGCGCCCGAGGGAGCGCAGGCTGACGTGGTCGTCTTCAATACGTGCGCGGTGAGGGAGAACGCCGACAACCGGCTCTACGGGAACCTGGGTCACCTGCTGCCGGTGAAGAACGCTCATCCTGGCATGCAGATCGCCGTTGGCGGCTGCCTGGCACAAAAGGACAGGTCACTGATCGTCGAACGGGCGCCATGGGTCGACGTGGTCTTCGGTACCCACAACCTCGGCTCGCTGCCCGCACTGCTCGAGCGCGCGCGGGTTCGCGAGACGGCGCAGGCCGAGTTCGCCGAGACACTCGAACGGTTTCCCTCTGTGCTGCCCGCCAGGCGCGAGTCGCCTTATTCGGCGTGGGTGGCGATCTCTGTCGGCTGCAACAACACGTGCACGTTCTGCATCGTGCCGAGCTTGCGCGGCCGCGAGGAAGACAGGCGGCCAGGTGACGTGCTGGCCGAGATCGGTCAGCTCGTTGACGACGGCGTGCTTGAGGTGACGTTGCTCGGGCAGAACGTCAACTCTTACGGTGTCGGCTTCGGCGACCGGCTGGCTTTCGGGAAGCTGCTGCGTGCCTGCGGCTCGATCGACGGGCTCGAGAGGCTGCGGTTCACTTCGCCGCATCCGCGCGACTTTACTGACGACGTGATCGCGGCGATGGCGGAGACGCCGAACGTGATGCCCCAACTGCACATGCCGCTGCAGTCTGGCTCGAATGCCGTGCTTAAGGCCATGCGGCGGGCCTACCGCAAGGACTCTTACCTGGCGATCATCGACCGGGTGCGGGCGGCGATGCCTCAGGCGGCGATCACGACCGACATCATCGTCGGCTTCCCTGGCGAGACGGAGGAGGACTTCGCGGACACGCTTGACGTGGTCAGCCGGGCGCGGTTCGCGGGAGCCTTCACGTTCCAGTACTCGATCAGGCCGGGTACCCCCGCGGCGACGATGGCCGGCCAGGTTCCCGCGTCTGTGGTGGCGGAGCGGTATGCGCGGCTGGTGTCGCTTGTGGAGGAGATCGCGCGGTCGGAGAACGAGGCACTGACCGGTGACGTGGTCGAGGTGCTTGTCGCTGATGGTGAGGGACGCAAGGACGATGTGACGCACCGCATGTCCGGGCGGGCGAAGGACAACCGGCTGGTCCACTTCACCCCGGGGCACGGGGCGGAGCCGCCCAGGCCGGGAGACGTGGTGACCACGGCGGTGACCAAGGCGGCGCCGCATTACCTGATCGCGGATGACGAGCCGCTCGACGTGCGCCGTACGCGCGGTGGCGACGCCTGGCAAGCGCGGCAGGCAGGCTCTGCGGGGCCGGCCGGTTCCGCTGTCTTGCTCGGAATGCCTGCGCTCAGCCGCCCGGCCTGAAGCGGTGGCAACGCCGCGTCTTGTCGCGCTGGTCGGGCCGACGGCAGCCGGGAAGACGGAGCTCTCGCTGCGGCTCGCGGCTGAGCTTGGCGGCGAAATCATCAGCGCCGACTCGATGCAGCTTTACCGCGGCATGGACATCGGAACCGGCAAGCTCGCCACGGCGGAGCAGCGTGGTGTACCGCACCATTTGCTCGACATCTGGGACGTGACCGAGCCAGCCAGCGTCTCCGATTATCAGCGGCTCGCGCGGGAGGTGATCGACGAGGTCAGCGCCCGCGGCAAGACCCCGATCCTGGTAGGCGGGTCCGGCCTGTACGTGCGCGCGGTCGTCGACAACCTGGAATTTCCCGGTACCGATCCCGAGCTCAGGGCCGGGCTTGAGGCCGAGCTCGCCGTCGTCGGGCCGGTGCCGCTGCATGAGCGGCTGGCGCGTCTCGACCCGGTCGCCGCGGGCGCGATCCTCGCCAGCAACGGGCGGCGTATCGTGCGGGCGCTCGAAGTCATCGAACTGTCAGGGCGGCCGTTCAGCGCGACGCTGCCCGCGTACCAGGCAGTGCGACCGACAACGCAGCTTGGCCTCGATCTGCGGCGCGAGGAACTCGACAGTCGCATCGGGTCCAGGGTCAGGCAGATGTGGCGTGACGGCCTGGTCGATGAGGTACGCGGACTGCTCGGCGCCGGGCTGCGTGAGGGCAGGACCGCCAGCCGGGCGCTCGGGTACGCGCAAGTGATCAGGTTCCTCGACGGCGAGTGGACGGAAGCCGAGGCGCTTGAGCAAACCGTGCTCGCGACCCGCAGGTTCGCCAGGCGGCAGGAATCCTGGTTCCGGCGAGACCCCAGGATTCAATGGCTTGACGCGAGCGCGCCGGTCTCGGTCAGCGTGGCGCTGGTCGCGATCTATCGAGATGCCGGTGCCGGTGACTAGCATCGTGCTATGCGGTTCACGAAGGGACAAGGGACGGGGAACGATTTCGTCATCCTTGCTGACCTCGATGACGAGCTGAAGCTCACCCCCGCTCTGGTCAGTGCGCTGTGTGACAGGCATACGGGGATCGGTGCGGACGGCGTGCTGCGGGTCGCGCTCGGTGACGGGGTTCCCTGGTTCATGGATTACGTCAATGCCGACGGCAGCGTGGCCGAGATGTGCGGTAACGGAATCAGGGTCTTCGCCAGGTACCTAACAGATCATGGCCTGGCGACCGGCCCTGAACTGGTCATCGGCACGCGGGCTGGCGTCCGCGTGGTGCGGTGGGACGGCGATGAGTTGTTCAGCGTTGACATGGGCCCGGCGACCGTGACCGGCGCCGCCGAAGTAGTGATCGCCGGACGCCGCCTGCACGGGTCGGCGGTCAACGTAGGCAATCCGCACCTGGCGTGCCTGGTCACCGAGCCGCTGGCCGGCTTTGACCTGAGCGAGGCTCCGGTCGTCGATCAGGAACAGTTTCCCGCAGGCGCCAACGTCGAGATCGTCAGGGTCGTCGGTGAGCGGTCGGTCCAGATGCGAGTCAGTGAGCGCGGATCTGGCGAGACCATGTCCTGCGGCACGGGAGCCGTCGCGGCCGCCGTGGTGGCCGCTGATGCGGCCGGCCTCTGGCCGGAGGACGGCGGCGGGGTCTGGAAGGTCGAGGTGCCAGGGGGCGTGCTGGCGGTCGCGCCAGGCGCGACCGCCAGCACGCTGACCGGCCCTGCGGTCATCGTCGCGGAAGGGGATCTGGATCCCCGTTGGCTGCGCGCTGTCGGTGCTGACTGACCAGGAGGGATCAGCGGCTGCCCGACGCCGCTAGCCGCAGCCCGAGGCTGACCAGCGCCCATCCGGCGCTAGTGCGGAGGGTGCTGCTGCCGCGGACCGTGCTGGCGGCTGGTGTCGCCAGGTACGCGCTTCGGTTCGTGGTTTTCTGTAGCTCGGCTGTTCGCTGGCGGGCGAGTTGCTCGAGTTGCCCGGTGTGCATGATTGAGGTTCCTTCGTTACGAAGACTGTGACTGAGCGGGGGAGATGCTGACAGCGCGGCCAATGCGAATCGAGCCGCTGACCGTGCGGCAGTGCAACTGGAGCGTGGCCGCGCTGGACTGGCCGGCGGGGCTCTGGGCGTCGGCTGGATCGAGTTCGCTGGTTACCTTGCCTGACAGTGAAGAGAGGTCAAGGTAAACGTCGGTGCCCGGTGTCACCTGCACCCTGATCTCCCCGGAGATCGAGTTGATCTTCGCGGTGCCGCTGGATATCTCGTCGAGGGTGATCCGGCCGCTGCTGGTCTGCACGTTGACCGGTCCTCCGGCTGACCCGACCTGAACGCGGCCGCTCACGCTGCCGACCTGGAGAGCACCGGTTACCTCGCCTACCTCGATCGATCCTGACGCGGTCTTAACGGTCATCGTGCCTGCGGCGGCGACGGTCACCCGCCCTGAAACGCTGGTGATCTGAGCCTCGCCGGCGACGCTCGCGGCTCGCACCTGGCCTGAAGCGGTCCTGACGTTAAGCGAGCCGAACTCGCCAAGGCAACTTATTTCCGCCGAGGCGGTCTCGGCCTCGCAGTTCGATCCGGACGGCACGGTTATGACGACGTCGAGGCTGGTGTCGCGCAAGCGCAGCACTCCGAGCGACGGCTCGCAGACCAGCAGGCGGTCTCCGGTGAACTCGGCCGTGACCTCGTTCGCGTACTCATCGGCGTGCCGCCCTGGCCTGGACGGCCGCACGTCGACCGTGATCAGGTCGGTCGGCTCGGCGGTGATGGTTACTGATCCTGACACGATGTTCACGTTCAGGCTGACTGGCTCTGTCCTGGCGAATTCCCAGTGCGGCATGGCGCTTCCTCCTAGCTGCGCGCGAAGCCGGTGATCCGGCTTCCTGACACCACTCGCCGGGGCCGCGCCCCGGCGCCTTGCTCTTCAACGGCCCTGGCCGTCGCCTGGACCAGCCACGTATTAACCGAGACACCAGCCGCTGTCGCGCTGGCCTCGACCTTGGTCTTGAGTGCTTCAGGCAGCCGCAAGGTCACCCGTGCGGTGCCTTCTTCCGAGACGGTCACAGGCTCGGCCACAGGCGCCTGCTCCTGTTCGTGATGAGTCACCACGAACTCGGGTTCGCCGGCGCTCAGCCTGACGTCGATGACGGTGGCGTCCAGGCGATCCGTGATCTCGGCCGCTGCCGAGGTCAGCACGTCAAGCAGGATCAGCCGGACCGGCGAGTCAAGCGCCTCGGCTAGCTGCTCGGCCAGCTTGACGACGTCGGCAGGCGCGAACCTCGTCAGCGTGGCCAGATCCCGACGCAAGCCCTCGACGTAGGGTGACAGCTCCATGACATCAGTATGACGTCATCTATGACATCAGTCAAGTCGTGATGACGTCGCTCAAGACGACGAGATGACGTCTTCTAGACGGCGCACTGACAGCGTTCTCTGGCGGACTGACCCCACCAAACCCTGGTTTGGTGTTGGCCGTGCGGGCGGGCATGGTGCCGAGGCGGCAACATCGCTGGTCCTGCGTTGCTGCTGGCGGGGCGGATCTGATGACAACGGTGACTACTTGCTGCTGCCCCAGCGACATCGCTGGGACTTTGTTGCTGTAGCCGGGGCCGGGCGTACAGCATCGCTGGCTACTTGATGCTGCTGACCTGGGCCGCGCGGCGCCGGGGACGGGCCGGCTCGCTTCACGCTGGGCGGCGGCCTCAAGCCGGGCACGGCCGGGCGCGGCTCGAGGCCGGGTCAGGTGGGGGACCACAGGCCCGCAGGTCAGGGGAGGGCGGCGTTGGCGTAACCGCTTGGGCGCCAGACGGAGACGTTGTCGGCTCGGTAGGCGTACCTGAAGCCGCATTGGGTGAGGAAGTTTCTCAGGTGCTTGTTGGCGACCCAGAGGAGCACCCAGCCAATGTGCATGTGCACCGCGTTGCGCGCGGCCACGAGGAACTGCTGTGGCGTCAGCGAGTAGTGACCGGTCTGGGCATTGGTCAGGTCCTCGTAGAAGGGCTCGTGCCTGAACGCGACCTTGGTCGCGAGCGGGACGCGGGATAGAAGCGCGTCGGCGAGGGGGTGGCCGTCGGCGGTGGCGAGCACCTCGGTCTCCGTGGAGAAAGGCAGGCCGGTGACTCCGGTGCCGCCGCGCAGGCCGAAGGGGACGTCGACGACGATCGAGCCTGAGTGATCGGCGGCGATGGGGGCGTCGAGCGCGGGGAGACGGTCGGGCATGGTCTTGCTTGCCTTGGGCGGCGTAGTCAGGCCGGCTTCAAGCACCGCGAGCAGTAGCACGATGACCATCAGCGGCCTGGCGTGGAAGCGCAGCCAGCTCACCGTGTACCCGGCGAGCAGTGCCACAGGCAGCAGCCCGAGTTCGGCGATGCGGGATGGCTCGCGGAAGCCTGACAGACCGGGGATCTCGGCGAACCAGGTGAACGGCAGGACGGCCGATACGTGCACGCCGTCAAGGTTCTTGGCGACCGGGGTGTACGTCGCAGAAGGCAAGATGATGTCCGAGCCCACCGCGAGCAATGCGGCAGTGACCCAGAAGGCCAGCAGCAGCCAGACATTGCGCTTCCGCCACCCGAGCGCGACGCCGGTCAGCGCGAGCAGGGTCGGCAGCGCGCCGAAGGTGCTGTCGTTGTGCGCGTGCGTGAAGTGCAGGCCGAAGGAGGTGATCCTCGGCGAGGGCAGGAACATGTCGGGCAGCCTGATGCCGTAAAGGTAGGCGCCCGCGCTGAGCGACGCCGAAGGGTTCCCCGCGGCATCGGCGTGCATGATCGCGACGAGTTGAGGAGAAGCCACCACCAGCGCGACCACGCTGGCCGCGGCGAGCACGCCAAGCCTGGACCAGGACAGCCGGCGGATCAGGGACCAGATGCCTCCCAGCACCAAGGCGGGAAGCCTCGGCAGCGACCTCGGCAGCGACCTCAGCAGAGCGGGCACTGCCTTCATCAGCCCTGGCAGTGACTTGATCGCGAGAACGCCGCGCAGCGGCAGCGAGGCGCAAAAGCGCAGCGCCCGCACCGGCCACGGACGCCTCGGCGCAGGTTCAGATTCCGCGCGGTCGGTTGGCGGTTCGGCAGGGAGACCTGACCGCGCGACATCCGCCGCCATCCTCGGCACGGTCGGCAGCGCCGCGATCGCATCGGCCGCGCTGGCGTGAGCAGGGATCGTCGTGACTTCGGGCCCGGCGCCCTTTCGTGCGCGACCGTCACGGCGGGCCGCGAACAACCAGGGCACCGTCGCTGCCGCGGCCAGGGCGAGGCACAAGATCGCCGACTCCTGGTCGGTCAGCAGGCTCGCGCCAACCACGATCCCGAGCACGGCCGCTTGCCCGAGCCCCGGCCTGCGCCGCAGCCTGACGGCGGCCTCGAGCGTCATCGGCAGGAACAAGGCTCCGGCTGCCAGGTTCAGGTGCACCCAGGTCTGGAAGTCGATCAGCGCGGAGAACCCGAAGAACGCCCCAGCCGCGACCGAACCGAACATCGAAGGCAGCCACAGCTTCGCCACCCGCCACATGGCATAAGCCATCAGCCCTGGCAGGAGGACAGACAGGAGGTTAAACGAGGCGCTGGGCCCGAACACCAAGGTCACCGGCAGCATCACCACGCCGACCAGCGGCATCAGTGCGTGCATGCCGAGGTCAGTTCCCACAGGAGCCGCGATCGCGTGAGTAACCCACGGGTCACGAAGGTGCAGCACCGACTGTGCCATCCACCAGAAGCCCCACACGTAACTGCCCGCATCGCGGGTAGCCGGAAGCCTGCCGGCCAGGTACGTCGCGTGCGGCCAGGTGACCGCGATGCCCCCCGCGAGATAGCCGCCGAGCACGGCCAGGTGGACCCAGAACGGATGCCTGGTGGAATCGGTCTCTGCCGGCGCCCGGGCAATGGCCTGCCTGCCGATCGTAGCCGAGCGCGGATGAGCTTCAGTCAGGGGCGTTGGCACTGTGTCACGATATCCGCGTAGTTCGGCAGTTTGCCGGTTCCGTTGCCAAAATAGATCCATATCTAGTGTTCTGTTGTCACAGCGAAAACGGCCCGCAACGCGGGCAAGTTCCGAGGTTCGCTGCGACCAGGCTTTACTTCGCCAGCTACCCGCGATCTGGTCAGCAGTAAGTCTCGTCAGGTACGTACGAAGGCAAAGTCTCCCAGAGCTAGCGAAGGATTGCCCGCACCGGAATATCGCGAATTGACGCGTCGAGTATCTCGGCCACGTGGGCGACAGGCAATGGCGTGCCGGCGTCGGCCAGGGCGGAGCCGATCTGCAGTGAGCAGCCGGGGTTCGCGGACGCCAGCAGGTCGGCGCCTGCCGCGCTGACCGCGGCCGCCTTGCGCTCGCCGAGTTCCCTCGCCGTCTTCGGCTGCACCAGGTTGTAGATGCCGGCCGACCCGCAGCATGTGCCCGCGTCGGCGATCTCGGTCAGCGTGAGCTCGGGGATGGCGTTGAGCAGCTCGCGTGGCTGGCTGGTGATGCGCTGGGCGTGGGCCAGATGACAGGCGTCGTGATAGGCGACCTTCATAGGCAGCGGGTGCCTGGTCGCGACCGGCCCGAGCTTAGCCAGGAACTCGCTCAGGTCGGCGACCCGGTCGGAGAGCGCGGCAGCCCGCTCGGCCATGGCCGGATCGCCGGCGAGCAGGTCGCCGTACTCCTTCATTGCCGAGCCGCAACCGGCCGAGTTCACCACGATCGCGTCGACCCCGGCTCGCTCGAAGGTCTCGATCAGCGCGGTGGCGAACGTCCGCGCCTCCTCGCGGCGCCCATCGTGCAGCGACAGGGCGCCGCAGCAGCCCTGCGCGCGCGGGATCACGACGTCACAGCCCTCGGCCGCGAGTACCCGTGCGGTCGCGATGTTCACCTGGGGAAAGAACACCTGCTGCACGCAGCCGGTGAGCATGCCGACGACGGCGCGACGGGTGCCAAGTGCCTGGACGCGCTCGGGCAGTCGTCCGCGCGGTACACGCGCAGACGCATGCGCTGGCGCGACCCTGAGGGCGGCGGTTAGTTCTGGTGCGAAGCGGTCAGCGGCCTTGTTGCGGGCAAGTATCCGGTCGGCCCGCGTCCGCTGGGCCGCGCGCAGCGGGCCCATCATCAGCCGGAGCCTGGCGGGGTAAGGAAACGTCGCGAAGATCGCGGCGCGCAGCGCGCGTTCCCTCACCGACCTCGGCGGCAGCGACCTGACCGGCTCCGCGGCCCAGGACCTGGCCGCCTCGATCAGCCGGTCATACCGCACGCCAGACGGGCAGGCAGGCACGCACGCCATGCAGCCGAGGCAGCGGTCCAGGTGACTGGCGGCCGCCTCGCTTGCGACCGCTCCGTCGAGCAACTGCGCGATCAGGTGGATCCGGCCTCTAGGCGAGTCCATTTCCTCGCCCCAGAGCTGGTACGTCGGGCAGGCAGGCAAGCAGAACCCGCAGTGCACGCAGTCGCTGGTGATCTCGCTCAGCTCGCCGGTCGGGTCAAGGTTGCTGTCCATTTAAATCCCCCCGGCGAATCGTCCTGGTGACAGCAGCCGGTCAGGATCGAACCGCTGCTTCACCGCCCGCATCAAGCCGAGCGAAGGCACCGGCCCGAACAAGTCGGTCAGTTCCCTGACGCCGGGCGGAGCGTGCTGCACGACGACACTGGAACTGGCCGGTGCCGCGTTGCCGCCGAGCGCGGTCCGCAGGCCGGCGACGAAGGCGGCGACCTGGGCGGGGTCGGCGGTCGCAGGGATGGCGACGTGGAGTACCCCGGACGCGGCCGGGCCTTCGAGCAGCGGGTCGAGCCCGGTGCGGTCAGCCGTCGCGCTGATCGCGTCAAGCACGGAGGCGAGCCTGCCGGCCCAGAACGCGACCTGCATGACCGTGCCGTCCGCCTGGGCGGCGGCTCCTCGTCCCCACCAGGCAGGCGGCCGGTCAGCGACTGCCGCTGCCTGGCTGGTCTGTTCAACAGCAAGGAGATCCGCCAAGATCTCGCTTCGCTGCGCTACGCCGTGAGAGTCACCTTCTATCGCGACGGCCAGGACGACCTGGTCGGCTCGGCTGGCATGGTGGAGTTCGACCGCGACCGGGGCGATCGAGGCCTGCTGCGCGGCCGCGACGAGCCGTGCGCAGGCGCCAGCCGAGTCGCAGGTGACGGTCACGTAAGCCGTCGCGGCGGGTTGCGGATGCAGCCGGAACGTCGCCTGGGTAATCAGGCCGAGCGTTCCCCGAGCGCCGGCGAACAGCTTGCCGAGGTCGTAACCGGCCACGTTCTTGACGACCTTGCCGCCTGACTTGGCGACCGTGCCGTCGGCACGGACGATCGTGAGCCCGATCAGCAAGTCGCGCGGCGTCCCGTACCGCAAGCGCAGCGGCCCCGCGACTCCGGTGGAGAGGATCCCGCCGATCGTGCCCGCGGCGTCCAGCGCCAGCCGCTGGCCGGCTTCGGACAGTACGCCGGACAGCCGCTTGAGCGTGACGCCGGCCTGGACGGTCGCTACGAGGTCACCAGCCGCGTGCTCGACTACCTGGTCAAGGCGGGTCGTTTCGACGACAAGATCTGCTCGTTCTGGCGGGTTGCCCCAGTCCAGCTTCGTTCCGCACCCGCGCGGGATCACGGCGAGCCCGAGTGCGGACGCGGCCCGCAGGACGGCGCTCGCTTCCTCCGTCGTCGCCGGGCTCGCGACCAGGCTTGGCCGCACTCCGGCGACGGCGTCGGCCACGGTCGCGGCCCTGACTTCCGCGCAGGCACCGGCAAGCTCGGCGGGGATCGAGTGCACGGTCATGTCAGAACTGCTCCGCCTGGCCGGAGGCGACCAGCGGATGCGGCTCGCGCTTCACGCCTGGCACCTCGCCGCACAGGCGCGGGGTCGGGAAGACCTTGCCAGGGTTGCAAAGACCCGCCGGGTCGAACGCGCAGCGGAGCAACTGCATGGTGTCGAGATCATCGGCGCCGAACATGCGCGGCATGTACTTGGACTTGTCCACGCCGACCCCGTGCTCGCCGGTGATCGAGCCGCCGTGACTGATGCACTCGTCAAGTATTGCCCCTGAAAGCACTTCCGCCGCAGCCGACTCGGCCTCGCTTGAGTCGTCGAACAGCACGAGGGGATGCAAGTTCCCGTCGCCGGCATGAAACACGTTAGCGACCCGAAGACCAGCCGCCGAGGACAGTTCGCTGATCCGGTCGAGCACGTCATGCAGCGCCGTACGTGGTACCACGCCGTCCTGCACGATGTACGCCGGGCTGATCCGCCCCATCGCGGCGAAGGCGGCTCGCCGCCCCCGCCAGATCGCGGCGCGGTCGTCGGGATCGGCTGCTTCCCTGATTTCGAAGGAGCCCGTCTCCTCGGCGATCCGGCGAACCGCGGCCGTCTCGGCAATGACGTCCTCGGCAGGCCCGTCGAGTTCGACGATGAGGACGGCACCCGCGCCTTCGGGATAATGACAGCCGACCGAAGCCTCGGCCGCCTCGATCGACAGCGCATCCATCATCTCGATCGCGGCGGGGAGTATCCCTGCCCCGATGATCGCGGAGACCGCGGCGCCGCCCTGGCCCGTGGTATCGAAGGCAGCAAGCAGCGTCGTCACGGCCTGGGGGATGGCTGTCAGCCTGACCACGATCTTGGTGACGATGCCCAGCGTGCCTTCCGAGCCGGTGAAGGCGCCGAGCAGGTCGTAGCCTGGCGCCTGGCCAGTCCCGTCCCCGAGCCAGGTCAGGTCTCCTTCGGGGGTCACGATTTCCAGGCCGGTCACGTGGTGCACGGTGAACCCGTGCTTCAGGCAGTGCGCGCCGCCCGAGTTCTCCGCGACGTTGCCGCCGACCGAGCAGACCTGCTGGCTCGACGGGTCGGGAGCATAGAACAGGCCGTAAGGCTGGGCTGCCTTGCTGACCGCGAGGTTGGTGACGCCCGGCTCGACGATCGCGCGGCGGCTTTCCGCATCGATCTCGATGACCTTGCGCATCCGCGCGGTGACGATCAGTACGCCGTCGGCGGCAGGCAGCGCCCCGCCGGACAGTCCCGTCCCGCTGCCGCGCGCTACGAAAGGCACCTTGGCCTGCGCGCAGGCCCGCACCACGTCGGCGACCTGTTCCGCTGTCTGCGGCAGGACCACGAGCGCGGGACGGCATCGGTGCGAGGTGAGACCGTCGCATTCGTACGTCGCGAGTTCAAGCGGGTCGGTGATCACTGCGTCCCTGCCGCAGATCGCCGTCAGCCGCGGGATCAGCGTTGCCACGTTCTGCGTCATCGGCACCCGCTCCTCGCTTAGGCCAGTTACCTCATTCCATCATCCATCAGCGCCGCCCTAGAATCTTCGTTCGTGGACGTGCAGGAAATCTTTACCGCGCTGCTCGAGCCCGAGGGCATGGACAATCCTTATCCGCTGTATACGGCGATGCACGAGCACGGGCCGGTGATACCAGCCGGGGACGGCATGGTGCTCGTGCCGGGCTACGAGGTCGCGAGTTCGGTGCTCCGCGATCAGTCCTACCTGGTGCCAGACGCCGCGTACCTGGACGAGACGAATCCTGGCTGGCGCGAGCATCCTTCGCTGGATACCGACAGCCTGCTGACGCTCAACGGCGAGGTCCACGCCAGGATCAGGAGCCTGATGGCGAAGGCGTTCACCAGGCGGCGGGTCGCTGAGCTCGAGCCGGCCGTGGTACGGCTGACCGAGGAACTGCTCGACGGGCTGGCCGGTCATGGTGGCGAGGTCGACTTCATGCAGGAGTTCGCGTTCACGCTGCCGGTCACCGTGATCTGCGAGCTGATCGGGGTGCCTGCCGGTATGCGAGCCGAGTTCCGCCCGCTGGCGCGGGCGCTGACGCTGACGCTCGAGCCGGTGGTTGACGAGGCCGGCCTTTCCGCGGCTGATGAGGCGGCGCTGAAGCTGGCCGCCATGTTTTCCGAGCTCATCGCCTCCCGGCGGGCCAGGCCCGCTGACGACCTGCTCAGCGCGATCCTGGCGGCGGCCGGCGCCGAGCCAGGGCGGGTCTCGGAGAACGAGTTGCTGCAGAACCTGATCCTGCTGCTGGTCGCCGGCTTCGAGACCACGACGAATCTGCTGGGGAACGGCGTTCGTGTGGTGCTATCTGACCCGGTCGCCGGCGCAGCCGTGCGATCAGGGGAGATCACCCCTCAGGCGTTCGTCGAGGAGGTGCTGAGATACGACTCGCCCGTGCAGTTCACCGAGGACAGGCGGCCGACGAGGGACGTGGTCGTTGGCGGGTTCGACGTCAAGGTGGGGGAGCATCTCATCGTGCTGCTCGGTGCCGCGAACCGGGACCCGCGCCGGTTCCTTGACCCAGACAGGTTCTGGCCGGAGCGGCCCGACCAAGGTCCCCTGAGCTTCGGCGGGGGAGCGCATTTCTGCATGGGAGCGGCCCTGGCCAGGCTCGAGGGAGTGGTCGCGTTTCCCAGGCTGTTTTCGCGGTTCCCCAACCTGGCGCTGGCCGCGCCGCCGCAGCGGCGCCCGGGCCTCGTCCTGCGCGGTTACGAGCACCTGCCGGTGACCCTCAGTTAAGCGCTCGGGGTTGAGCGCTCGGGCTGGCCGTTCGATCAGGGCTTGAAGGCATTGCGGGCCTTGGCGCTGCCAGGACGGGCCAGCTCCCAGTAGCCGTAGCTGCCGTGCTCGAGCAGTTCGCGTCCGGCCTCCGCGAGTGCTCCCAGTGCGGCGAACGCGAAGGCGCCGCCGACGGAGACGCGCTTGACTCCGATCTGAGCCAGTTCGCCGACCGGCGGCACGCCGGGCAGTGCAAGGACGTTGACCGGTCGGTCCACCGAGGCCACCAGTTCCCTCAGTTCGCCGTATTTGGTGATCCCAGGGGCATAAACCACGTCCGCGCCGGCGTCGGCGTAACTCCGCAGGCGGGCGATCGTGTCGGCGAGGTCGGGGTTCCCTCTGATGTGGTTCTCCGCGCGGGCCGTGAGGACCAGGCGGACCGGCCCGTCATGTGCCGCCTCAGCTGCGGCTGCGACCCGCTCCTTGGCCAGGCCATGATCGTAGATCCGGGCGTCAGGTCCGCCCGAGTAGTCCTCGATCGAGCAGCCCGCCAGGCCGGCGCCGATGGCCAGTCGCACCGTTTCAGCGACCCCGTCGAGATCCTCGGCATAGAGGTTCTCAAGATCGGCAGAAACGGGCAGTTCGGTCGCGCCGACGATAGCTGCCGAGTGGGCGATGGCCTCTTCGCGCGTCAGCGTTCCGTCGAGCTGACCGAGGGTGGCGGCGAAGCCGCTGCTCGTCGTCGCGATCGCCTTGAAACCGAGCGAAGCCAGCAGTTTCGCTGAGCCGAGGTCCCACGCGTTGGGCATCAGCAGGGGAGATTTGCCGTGATGCAGGGCAAGAAACTGCTCCGCCTTCTCAGTCTGGGTCGCCATACACCGAACTTAACCTCACCCGCCGACACCCGCTCACCACAGCGCCCAATGTGACCAGTGTTACTCCAGGGACCGGGTTCCTCGCGTCAGGGCATGCGTTCGTAGGCGGGGAGGGTGAGGAATTCGTCGTACTGGTCGGCGAGAGCTACTTCCCTGAACAGGGCGATCGCCTGGTTGTACTGATGCTCGTCGTAGCCGTCGCCGAGGGCCGTCTTGATCTTGGCGAGTTCCTCGTGAATGATCTCGTTGACCAGCTTGTGCGTGATCTTCTGGCCTTCGGCGGTTTCGACGTCGTTGTGCATCCACTGCCAGACCTGCGAGCGAGAGATCTCAGCCGTTGCCGCGTCTTCCATCAGGTTGAAGATCGCGACCGCGCCCGTGCCGGCCAGCCAGTTGGCCAGGTACTGCAATCCGACGCTGACGTTGTTCCGCAGGCCGGCCTCGGTGATCTGCCCTGGCGTGCTCTTGATGTCGAGCAGTTCGGCGGCGGTCACGTGCACGTCGTTGCGGAGCTTGGTTAGCTGGTTTGGCGCGTCGCCGAGCACGCCGTCGAATACTTCCGCGCAGATGGGGACCAGGTCGGGGTGGGCCACCCAGGAGCCGTCGAAGCCGTCCGCAGACTCGCGGGTCTTGTCGTCGCGCACCTTGGCGAGGGCAACCTCGTTGACTTCGGGGTCGCGGCGGCTCGGGATGAAGGCGGCCATTCCGCCCATCGCGTGCGCACCGCGCTCGTGGCAGGTCTTGACAAGCAGCTCTGTGTATGCGCGCATGAACGGCGCCGTCATCGTGACCGAGTTCCGCTCAGGCAAGACGAAGTCGCGGCCTCTGGTACGGAATTTCTTGATAATTGAAAACAAATAATCCCAGCGGCCGGCGTTCAGGCCGGCACTGTGCTCGCGGAGTTCGTAGAGTATCTCCTCCATCTCGAACGCCGCCGGGATCGTCTCGATCAGCACGGTCGCCCTGATCGTTCCCCTCGGTATGCCGAGCGTGTCCTGCGCGATGCTGAAAGCCTCGTTCCAGAGCCTGGCCTCGAGGTGGCTCTCCATCTTGGCGAGGTAAAAGTACGGTCCTTTGCCCTTGTCGAGTTGCCGCTGCGCACAGTGATAGAAGTACAGGCCGAAGTCGAACAGGCTCGCTGACATCCGCCCGCCGTCGACGAGCACGTGCTTTTCGTCGAGGTGCCAGCCACGCGGGCGGACCACGATGGTGGCGAGTTGCTCGTCGGGAAGCAGTGAGTAGCTCTTGCCCTCTTGGCTGATGAAGTCGATCTTCCTGTCGAGTGCGTCTCTCAGGTTGAGCTGGCCGGAGATCATGTTGTCCCACAGCGGGGTGTTGGCGTCCTCGAAGTCGGCGAGCCATACCTTCGCGCCCGAGTTCAGCGCGTTGATCGTCATCTTCTGGTCGGTCGGGCCGGTGATCTCCACGCGGCGGTCGACCAGGCCAGGAGCCGGGGGAGCGACCCGCCAGGTCTTGTCTTCCCTGACCTCGCGGGTGCCTGGCAGGAAGGCGAAGTTCGTTCCCGCGCTGATCTCCTGCTGCCGCCTGGCCCGCGCGAGCAGCAATTCGGCGCGGCGCGGTATCAGTTCGCGCTGGAGCTTGACTACGAGGTCTACTGCCTCGGGAGTCAGGATCTCGTCGTACCTGTCCTTGATCGGGCCCGTGATCTCGACGCCGTGGCCGTAACTCATCCCGCCGCGCCTCCCGTTCGCTCGTGCCGGCTGAGTACTAACTTTGGCACACTGCCGCCGGCGGGCACATTCAGGCTCGCGGCGGTGTTATTCAGGTGACGATGGGTGCATGGCGTGCCACCATCAAGTGACCGCCGAATCAGGAAGGCAAATGACAGCAGACTTCGAATACCTCGCAGAAGAGGACGCGGCGGAGATCTACGACTCCGGACAGCTTGACCTGGAAGACCGGCATGCGCTCCGCCGGGTGGGAGGGCTGTCTACCGAGCTCGAGGACGTCAGCGAGGTTGAGTATCGCGCGCTGCGGCTTGAGCGGGTAGTCCTGCTCGGCGTGTGGACAGAGGGAACGCTCGAGCAGGCAGAGAACTCGCTCCGTGAGCTGGCACAGCTCGCGGAGACGGCGGGCTCGCAGGTGCTTGACGGGCTGACCCAGCGCCGCGGCCGGCCTGACGCCTCGACTTACGTAGGTTCAGGCAAGGCACGAGAGCTGGCCGAACTGGTCGCTGAGACCGGCGCTGACACCGTGATCTGCGATGGCGAGCTGACGCCTTCGCAGTTGCGCAAGCTTGAGGGCCTGGTAAAGGTCAAGGTCGTTGACCGGACCGCGCTGATACTTGACATCTTCGCTCAGCACGCGAGGAGCAAGGAAGGCAAGGCGCAGGTCGAGCTAGCCCAGATGCAGTACATGCTGCCGAGGCTCCGCGGCTGGGGTGAGTCGCTGTCCAGGCAGGGCGGCGGCCGGGTAGCCGGCGGCGGCGGAATCGGGACGCGCGGTCCAGGCGAGACCAAGATC
>DATJLT010000228.1:0-22173 GCA_035509195.1 Streptosporangiaceae bacterium
GCCTGTTCGAGGACTTCTCCGGCCAGGCCAACCGCACCATCACCAACAACCTCCTCGCCGGCGGCGGCTACTCGATCTACGCCGGCGCGACCAACGAGGCCACCTACGGAGTACCGACCAACATCGTCGTCACCGGCAACAGGTTCGCCACCAACTACTTCCCAACCGGTGGCGCCTACGGGCCCGTCGCATACTACGACTCATCAGGCAGCGGGAACACCTGGTCAGGAAACTACTGGGACAGCACGGGCGCGACCATCGCGACCCCGTGAACCAATCAGGCCAAAGCCGCCCGCCGCGACTCCGGTGGGCGGCTTTCGCCTGCGGGCTTGCCTCATTACGGCCCCGCCGCCGCCCGTCCCCGTCTAATCTGCCTACTGTCAGTAACTAAGCAGTTGCTTATCGTAGAAAGGGCCTGAGTGGCTTTGACAGTCGCGGGCACCATCGCCCTCATGTTCGCCACCCTGCTCGGAGTGCCGTCACCGCGGTTGCTCACCGTTCCGCTCGCGAACCTGGCCGCACGCCAGCATGCTGGCTTCCCCAGCGCGACCGACACGGGAGTGCCGCCAGGTACGCCGCTGCGGTCAGTGCCCGGCCAGGTCTCGCACGGGCCTGGCTGGAGATTCGACCGGCGCGGCTGGGTTGAAGTCTACGGCCGGGGCGCGGTGCTGACCGACCTGTCTATTCCTTACAACGTCAACGTCACCGCGTCCGACGTGACGATCGAGGACGTCAGGATCACGGTCGGCGGTCCCGATGCCATCGGCATCAGCCTCAGGCACGCAAGGGACGTCACGATCGAGGACTCGACCATCAGGGGACTGAACACCTCTCGCGGGCGCGTGATGGCGGGGATCAAGGACATTTTCGGCGGCTCCACGGGACTCGCGGTGGCCTACGACAACATCTCCCTGTTCGAGACCGGCATCCAGGTCGAGTCTGGCCTGATCGAAGACAACTACATTCACCGTCCTGGCTACATCGCCGGTGACCACACCAACGGCATCATGTCCAACGGCGGCGGCACGAAGGAACTGACGATCACGCACAACACGATCCTCGTCGACCGCAGGCAGACCGACGCCATCGGGCTGTTCGAGGACTTCGGTCCGCAGCGGAACCGGCGCATCACGGGCAACCTGCTCGCGGGCGGCGGTTACGCCATCTACGGCGGCCAGGAACCCGGCGGCCCGCAGTCAGCGAACATCGTGATTACCGGCAACGACTTCAGCAGCATGTACTACGCGAGGGGCGGATACTACGGCTGCGCGGCGGACTTTGACCAGGAAGGGCCGAGGAACGTGTGGTCAGGCAATACCTGGCACTCATCGGCCGCCAGCTCAGCGAGCTGCGACTAGGCAGACATGACGCCTGACCTGGTCATCGTGATCGTCACTTACAACAGCGCCCACGTCGCGGTACCGTTGCTTGACTCGCTGCCGCTGGCGCTCGGCGGCGTTGCCGCCAGCGTCGTCGTGGTCGACAACGGCTCGGCCGACGGCACGGCAGACCTGGTCAGCGCGCGCGGTGACTGCCACGTCGTGCGCTCATCCAACACCGGCTACTCGGCAGGGATCAACCGCGGCGTTGCCGAGTTTCCCGCGGCTCAGGCGATCCTGATACTCAATCCCGACGTCATCTTGCACCCCGGTTCCGTACCGCCGCTGCTGCGTGCTCTGAGCGAGCCAGGAGTCGGTCTCGCGGCCCCGCAGGTGCGGTCGGCGGAGGGTGACCTCGAACTTTCGCTCAGGCGCGAACCGACGATCTTGCGGGCCGCGGGCCTGACGCGCACGAGACTGCCGGTCTTCTCCGAGTACGTGGCCGAGCGCGCCGCCTACGACCGGCCGGGAACCGTCGACTGGGCGATCGGCGCCGTGCTGGCGATGTCGCGGCACTGCTATGACACGCTCGGGGGCTGGGACGAGTCTTACTTCCTCTATTCCGAGGACACGGACATCGGGCTGCGGGCACGTGACACCGGCCTGGCCACCAGATACGTGCCGGCGTCTGTCGCGACCCACATCGGGGGCCAGTCCGGGCGCGACAGAACTACTCACGCCATGCAGATCGTCAACCGGGTCAGGCTCTACCGCCGCCGTCACGGCCCCGCCGCGTCGTGGTGTTACTACGGCGTGTCGCTGGCGAACGAGCTGTCCAGGGTACCTCGCGGGCACAGTGAGTCCTGGTCCGCGGTGATGGCCCTGGCCAGGCCGGGTCGTCGTCCGGCCTGCCTGGGCTGCTCGGACCGCCTGGTGCCGCGCTGAACGAGGGAGCCGACCCGCCGGCAGAAAGGGCACCAGCATGACAACGTCAACCAGGGTCCTCGCGCGCCCGGCCTTCGCCAGGTCAGGCCCGATCTGGCCGGACGGCGCGGACGCGCTGGGCCTTTACGTGTTCTTGCTGATGCTCTTGCCCTCGTCCCTGATCGTGGGCGCGGCCGGTGCCGCCGGGCAGCCTTCGACCCTGTTCGCCGTCGTGCTTCTCGGCTGGTACCTGCTCGCCAGGCTGCATCCGGACGCCGATCTGTACCGCGGCCGCCAGCCGGTCAGGGCGGCAGCCATCGGCCTTTGCTGTTCAGTACTCGCGTCCTACGTCTCGGCGAACCGCGTGATGATGCCGGCGACGGAACTCAATGCCGCGAACCGCGGCCTCATCTTCCTGGCGGGCTGGCTCGGTGTCATGCTGGTCGCTGCCGACGGAATCAGCGATGAGCGGCGGCTGGCCACCCTGCTGCGGCGTGCGGTCGCCGCGGCGGCCATCATGGCGGTCATCGGGATCGCGGAGTTCGCCACGGGTACCGACCTGACCAAGTACGTGACGATTCCCGGCCTCGCGGTGCACCAGCAGTTCACAGAGCTCATGGCTCGCGCCGGCCTGATCAGGGCCAACTCGACCGCCGCCCAGCCGCTTGAGTTTTCCGCGGTGATGACGATGGCGCTGCCGCTCGCGCTCCATTACGCCAGGTACTCGGCTGCCGGGAGGCGGCGGCGGCTCGCGTGGCTGCAGGCGGCACTGATCGTCGTGGCGATCCCGATGGCGGTGTCCAGGTCGGCCATCGTCGCCCTGGCCGTCATCGCGGTCATGCTCTTCCCGACGTGGCCGGCCAGGCTGCGCAGGAACATCTGCCTCGTGCTGCTCGCGAGCCCTGTCGTCCTCTGGCTGGCGGCGCCAGGTCTGGTGCACGGTTTCGCGGCGACGTTCGGGCAGCTAGGGACCGATACGAGCACCACGTCGCGCGCTAACGCCCTGTCATTCGCCGCGCCCTTCATCGCCGCTCACCCCTGGCTAGGGCAGGGGCTGGCGACGTTCGATCCGCAAACGTACTTCTACGTCGACGATCAGCTAGTCACCTCGCTGATCGAGACCGGGGTCATCGGCCTGCTCGCCATCCTCGCCGTGTTCGCGAGCGGCTGGTACGTCACGCACGGGATGAGGAAGATGGCAGCCGATAAGGAGACGAAAGACCTCGCCCGCGCGCTGATGGCGTCCCTGACCGCCGCGTTCATCTGCTTCGTCACCTTCGACGTGCTGTCTTTCACCATCGCCTCAGGGTTCTTTTTCCTGATCGCCGGCGGAGCGGGCGCGGCATGGCGGATCGCCAGGTCCCGTCTTCACGCTGACGTGCCCGCGCCGCGCGTCACCTCGCGCTGATCCTGTCCCAGTCCGTCTGGCCGGCCCCGTAACCCCCTGCCGCACGGCGATCGCCCGACGTACGGCGGTCATCGGTCCTCCTGCGGCCGCCGGAGCCTGCCTGATGCGCGTTCCTTCTCGCGCGCCTCCTGGCCATGCCGTCCACGACCAGCGGAACGCTCAGTGCCAGCAGCAGCGCGACCACTTCCGTCATCAGGACGGGCCGGAGGGTGGCACTCTCGGCCAGCGCGGCCCGGGGACTCGCCGACAAGGTGACCTCGGTGATCCGGTCCTGCCTGACCATTCCCGCCTGGATCTGCGCGAGAACGTCGCCCACCTGCCTGATGACGGCGTGCAACGTCGACTCGACGCCAGCCTGGTCACCTCCGGTCACGCTGATGACAAGCACAGAACCGGTCGTCGTCGTGGCGTAGGTGGGCGGTCCGACGGTGAAGGCGCTTGTGTATCCCCGGCCAGCCAGTTCGCTGGCGGTCTGCGGCGCCATCAGCGAGCGGCTGACGACATCGGCGGCCAGCGATAGCGAAGGGGTGAAACTCAGGTAAGGATTGCCGCCGGTGAGCCGCGCGGCGGACTTCGAAGCCAGCAGCACGACCGAGGCCTGTGCTTGGTACGTCCCCGGCCGGAGCACGAGCATCCCGCCTCCGGCGAGCAATGCGAGGACGACAAGCGCCGCCGTCATCAGAACCCGCCGGCGCCAGATCCGAATTACCTCGCCGAAATCCATTTAAAGTTACCCCAATCGTAGCGTGATTGCTGGCCTGACCCCCGGTGAGCTATAACCATTATGGCCGGCCGGTCGCGGTTACCTGGTACGGTTTGGTAATGCGCCGCTGGCCCCGCATTATCGCGATCATTGTCGTCGGCATTGCGGCTGGCGTCACCGCCCTGCCCATCGTGCGCGCCAGGCCCGATTACACGGAGACCGCCGCCGTGATCTTCACTTTCCCTTCGCGCAGCCCGGTGGAGACCTATAGCTGGCAGGAGGGCTCTTTGATCACGACCGGCTCGCTGATCAGCCAGATCGTCATGGGCCCGCAGGTCGCCTCCCGGATCGCGGCCGCAGGAGGCACCGCAAGCTACCATCTCGCGATGGTTAACCTTTATAATGAGGATTATCCGGAGTACGGGTATCCAGAAGCCTTGCTGACCGTTTCTTCGCACTCCGCGCAGGACACGCGGAAGACCTTTCTCATTACCAGCCGCACGCTGGCTTCCTTGCTGTCTGGCAGGCAAAAGCAAGCGGGCGCGCGCCCGGCTCAGCGAATAACCGACTCGGTGACCGGAGATTCGGGTCCGCTGGCGGAATCTGGATCGCGCAAGCGGGCGCTCGCGGCCCTTCTCGTGCTCGCGCTTGTCTGCGCGGGCACGGCGTGGAATTTCCTCAGCCCAGGGGGAAGCCACCGCCTCGGCTGAGCGGCTGAGCGTGGCGCTAGCCCGCGACAGAAAGCGCGGCCGCGAGCGCCGCCGCGATTCTCTGCCCGGCCCGCCCGTCCCACAGGGGCGGCAGACGAGGAGGCGGGGGCGTGGTCAGCGCCTCCCGCGCTGCCCGCAGTATCTCCCGCGGATCGGTGCCGGCCAGCCGGTTGGTTCCCTCGGTCAGCGTGACCGGACGTTCGGTGTTCTCGCGCAGGGTAAGGCAGGGAACCCCGAGCACGGTCGTTTCCTCCTGCACGCCGCCCGAGTCGGTCAGCACGATCCTGGCGCCGGCCTGCAGCGCGAGGAAGTCGAGGTAGCCTGCCGCGGGCACGACGCGCAGCCGGGAGCCCGGGCCGGCCACGCTCAGCTTGCCCGCGAGCCTCGGATGAGCGGGAAGTACCAGCGGGCACAAGTCGCTGACCTGGTCAAGGCCGCTCAGGATCGGGCCAAGCACGTGCTCGTTGTCGACGTTGGCCGGACGGTGCAAGGTCACCAGGCCGTATTCGCCTGCCAGGAGGTTGAGGCGTGCCAGCGTATCCCTGCCGCGCGCCCGGTCGAGGTTAGCCAGCAGGGTGTCCGCCATGACGTTGCCGACCAGGTGGATCTCGTCATCGCCCCGGCCTTCCGCCTTGAGGTTGGCGACCGCGTCGTCCGACGGAGCGAACAGGTGATCGCTGACCCGGTCGGTGACGGCCCTGTTGACTTCCTCGGGCATCGACCAGTCACCGCTGCGCAGGCCGGCCTCCACATGACCGAGCGTGACGCCGGCCTTGGCCGCGACGAGCGCGCAGGCCAGCGTCGAGTTGACATCGCCAGCGACGATGACCGCATCTGGCCTGACGCTGTCGATGACGGGCTCGAACGCCACCATCACGGCTGCCGTCTGCGCCGCGTGGCTGCCTGAGCCAGCGCCGAGGTAATGATCGGGAAGGCGCAGGCCGAGGTCGGCGAAGAAGACATCGCTCATGGCCCGGTCGTAATGCTGGCCGGTATGGACAAGCACGGCGTCGAGCCCGATCCCGGCCAGTGCGTCCATCACCGGCTTGATCTTCATGAAGTTGGGGCGCGCCCCGACCACGCACATGACGCTCATGGCGCGGGCCTCACAGTTTCTCGACGTTAGAGCCGGACAGCACGTTGCGGCAGTCAAGCACGTAACTGGCGTGCTTGCTGATCTCCTCGTTGTCGAACGCGTCGTGGTCGGTGAGCATGACAACGGCGTCTGCCGCGGCGACCTCGGCCGAGGTCAGCTCCACCCGGTCAACCCGCGCGTGAATCAGGCCCGACTCCTTGACATGCGGGTCGGCGGCGACCACGCAGGCGCCGAGGCCGGCGAGCAATTGCGCGACCCTCGCCGCCGGCGACTCCCTCGCATCGCCTGTGTTCTTCTTGTAGGCGAGGCCGAGCAGCAGGATCCGGCTGCCCCTGACGGGGCGGCCCTTGTCGTTCAGCGCCGTCATCAGCCTGCGCACCACATAGTCGGGCATGTGGTTGTTGATGTCGTTGGCAAGCTCGACGAACCTGAAGGTCTGGCCGAGCGTCCGCTCGACCCGCCAGGACAGGTAAGAAGGATCGATCGGCAGGCAGTGCCCGCCCACGCCGGGGCCCGGCCTGAACGGCATGAAGCCGAACGGCTTAGACGAAGCCGCCCCGATCGCCTCCCACACGTCTATCCCGAGGCCGTGAGCGCACATCGCGAGCTCGTTGATCAGGGCGATGTTCACGTGCCTGAACGTGTTCTCGATGATCTTGGCGAGCTCTGCCTCGGCAGGCGAGGACACTGGCACCGTCTCCTTCACCAGGCCGTCGTAAAAGGCCCGGACGGCCGCCAGCGACTCCTCGTCGATGCCGGAAACGATCTTCGGCGTCGTCGCCAGCGTCCAGATCTGGTTGCCAGGGTCGATCCGCTCAGGACTGTAGCCGAGATGAAAATCCGGTCCGGCGATCAGGCCGGAACCGTCCTCGAGCAGCGGCTGCACCTTCTCCGTCGTCGTTCCAGGCCAGGTCGTCGATTCGACGATGACGGTCGCGCCCGGGCGCAGGTACCTGGCCAGCGTGCGGCACGCGGACTCGACGTGGGTCAGGTCAGGCTGGCCCTCGCGCAACGGCGTCGGCACGGAGATGACCGCGACGTCGAACCCCGCGCAGCACCTGGCTTCAGAAGAGGTCCTGAGCGCGCCGCTCGCGATCACGGCCGCGAGCTGGTCACAGGAGACGTCTTCGATGTACGAGGCGGTCTCGAGCTGCTTGACCCGGTCGGCGTCCGTGTCGTAGCCAACTACCCGGTGCCCGGCTTCCGCGGCCCTGATCGCTAGCGGCAGCCCGACGTATCCGAGGCCGACCACGATCACGCTGGCCATCACTGTTCTCCCGTCGCGCCGGCAGCGGGCACCTGAAGCCCCCGCTTCACCACTGCCGCGGCCACGTAGGCGATGAAAGCGAGGTTGGTCGTCAGGTACCTGCGGCCGAGCCTGACCGGCTCCTGAAGCGCACGGAACAGCCATTCGAGCCCGTGGCGCTGCCACCACGCCGGCGCCCGCCTGACGCGGCCGGCCAGGATGTCGAAAGAGCCGCCGACGCCGTGCACGACCTTCGCCCCGGTGGCTTCGCCCCAGCGCGAGGCGAACAGTTCCTTGCGCGGCGGCGACATCGCGATAAAGAGCAGGTCGGCGCGGCTAGCCCGGATTTCGGCCGCGACCTTGGCGTCCTCGGCAGGACTGAAGTAACCGTCGCGGTGGCCGGCGACGATCAGGCCGGGGTAGGTTCTGGCTACCTCGGCAAGCACGTCATGAAGCACCTCGGCACGCGCACCGAGGAAGTACACGCGGTATCCGCGCCCGGCGGCCTCCGCCAGCAGGCCAGTGAACAGGTCGATCCCGGTCACGCGCTCGGGAAGCGGCGCTCCGAGCAAGCCAGAGGCCCAGACGATCGCCTGCCCGTCGGCCAGCACGAGATCGCTGTCACACACCGCCGCTCGCAACTCCTCGTCCTTGCGCATGGCCACGACCTTGGCCGCGTTGACCATCCCGATCCGCAGGTAGCCGCCGCCGTCGATGACGTCCGTGCAGCGCTTGAGCGCGAGTTTCATGCTGAGCGGATCGACGCGCATCCCCGGCAGCCCCGCGGGCAGCCCTGCGGGCGTGCCCGTGCCAGGCAATTCCCCGATCATGACTGACCTCCGCGCAGCCAGGCATACAGCAGCCAGCCTGACTCGTATGGCCGGCACTCGCGGTCGATCGCACCGGGCGGGAACATCCGGTCAATGCCCGGCAGTGACCAGCCTGGACTGACCGCGGTCGTCAGCGCGGCCAGGCCCCTGACCAGCTTGCGAGGATCACCGCGGGCGACCTTGCGCCAGATCGCCGGCACTTGCGGCTCGATGAGGGGTTGCGTGGTCTCCGGCGGCGCAGTCAGCCAGCGCAGCCCGGCCCTGATCGCGCCGAGGTGACTGTCACCGCCGGCGCTGGCCAGGTCAAGCAGCGCCATCGGCGCCATCGAATGCTGGTGGACGCTGTAGACGGGGTACTTTTCCACCACGTCGCCGCTGCGGGCGTCGTAGTGCCACCACCACTGCCCATCCCCGCCCTGGGCCGTGCTGATCTTCCCCGCGACCTGATTGGCGGCTGCCAGCGCCGCCTGATCGTCGGCGCTGGCATGCAGCCTGGCGAGGGCCTGCACCGGGTAGACCTGATCGGCAAAGCTGCCGACGTGCGCACGGTACCAAGGTCCGCCGCCGGTGACGTGCGGGAAGACGACACGCCTGGCGGCCAGCAGCCGGCCGCGCGCGGCGGCCAGGTGCTCTTCGACATCAGCGAGCGGCCTCGCCGCGACAAGCGCGCTCACAACCCAGGCCGCCTGAACCACGTCAGTGACGCCGCCGCCATCAAGCACCTTCAGCCGGCCGAGCGCGTGCGCGAGCTCATGATGCCCGGCCTCTGCCGCGGCCCACGTCAGCAGCGCGACGTCTCCGATGCTGGTCAGGTCATCGAGCCTGCTGGCAAGTACTCCGAGCAGTTCGCGGCAGTCCTGCCCGGCGAGCACCTCCCGCTGCTCAGCCGCCTGCAGGCAGCAAAGGCCAAGGCACGCGATGATCGAGTAGCGCGTGCTCGTGCCCTGCGGCAGCAGGCCGCCCGCCTGATGCCGCAACGTGAACGCGAACTCTCCGCCGAGGTAGCCCTCGCGCAAGATCGCGGTTGCCAGCGGCAGCAGCCGCCCCGCCAGGGCGCTGCACCCGGGATCACCGACGGCGAGCGAGCAAGCCTCGCCCGGTTCATTCATGCGAATTCCCCCCTGGCCGTTTCCCCGCGGCGATAAAGGACGAAAATATTGCCGGTCACTTCAAAAACAGTGTAGCGGCAAGGCGCCTTCCAGTCTTACGGTCATCACATGAGACCACTCGATCTCGCGGGCGCCTGGCTGTTTACTCCGCACCTTTACCAGGATCGGCGGGGAACCTTTTACGAATGGTTCAGCAATGTCGTACTTGAAGACAGCATGAAACGCCGCCTTCAGATTGCCCAGGCAAATTGCTCGGTGTCACGCCGTGGGGTGATAAGAGGTATTCACTTCGCCGACGTGCCACCTGGCCAGGCAAAGTGGATAACCTGCACGAGCGGCGCGATCCTCGACGTCATCGTCGATGTCCGCGTCGGCTCGCCGTCATTCGGGCAGTGGACGTCCGCGGAACTCAATGCCGAAAATAAGGCAGCGGTCTTCATCGAGGAAGGACTCGGGCACGGATTCAGCGCCCTGACAGAACAGGCCACGGTGTTTTACCTGTCATCCGCCCCTTACGACCCGGAACTCGAACACGGCATTAACCCGCTCGACCCGGGTCTCGGGATCCAGTGGCCGGCCGCCTGGGAAAGTATCTTGTCTGACAAGGACGCCGCCGCGCCGACGCTGGCTAAAGCGCTCGCCGGCGGGATGCTTCCCGCCTACTCCAGGTGCCAGCGGCTGATCAGGGCCTGCCGCGTGAGCTAAGCAGGTCAGGCGCCCGGAGATCTCCGGCCAGGCCTGCCTGAGCGCGGCCCGCCAGTCACCGATCGGCTCGAGGCCCAGGGCGCGGTGACGTTCGTGCCCGAGCACGCTGTAGGCGGGCCTTTTAGCCGGGCGGGGGAAAGCCTCGCTCGGCACCGGCCTGAGCCGGGCCTGGTCGGCCCTGGCCAGGGCGAAGATCTCCCTGGCCAGGTCGAACCAGGTCGCGTCGCCAGAACTGGTCGCGTGATAGATGCCGCTTGCGTTCCCTGCCGCGAGCCTGACAACCTGATCGGCGACGTCGCGCGTCCAGGTAGGCTGGCCGCGCTGGTCAGCTACCACGTCCACGGCACCGCTCGCGGCGGAGGCCTCGATCATCTTCCGCGCGAAACTCGGCCCGCTCCCGCCGTACAGCCAGGCCGTCCTGACTACCAGGCCGCCCTCTGGCAGGTGCTTCCGCACTGCCACTTCACCGGCCAGCTTTGAGCGGCCATAGGCGGTGCGCGGTGAAGGCTCGGCGTCTTCGCGGTAAGGCTCAGTGGCGAGGCCATCGAAGACATAGTCCGTCGAAATGTGCGCCATCCGCGCCCCGGCCTCAGCGCAGGCGGCCGCGAGGTTCTCCGCTCCCTTGCCGTTGACCGCAAGTGAAGAGGGCTCGTCGGCTTCAGCCGCGTCAACGGCCGTCCAGGCCGCGCAGTTGATGACGATATCCGGCTTGCAGTCCCCGATGGCCGCCCTCACCTGGTGCGCGTCGGTGACGTCGAGGTCCGCGCGGCACAGGCCGAGCACGGTCGCCCGCCGCTCGCGCAGGCACGCGAGCACGGCACGTCCCAGCAGGCCAGCCGAACCCGTGACCAGCCACCTGGTCATCCGGGCCCGGCCAGGCTCGGCCGCGCGGCTGGTGCCGGCCTGCCCGGCTTCAGCGGCTCCCACCAGTCGCGGTTCTGCCGGTACCACTCCACGGTCGCGGTCAGGCCGGCACCGAACGAGACAGAAGGCGCGTAGCCGAGCGCCCGCAGCCTGGAGTCGTCAAGGCTGTAGCGGCGATCGTGGGCCTTGCGGTCTGTCACGCGCCGCACCATGCTCCAGCCGGCTCCGCAGCGATCAAGAATCATCCTGGTCAGCTCGATGTTGCTCAGCTCCGCGTCACCGGCGATGTGGTAGATGCCGCCGACCTCGCCGTCGCGAAGCACTAGCTGGATGCCGCGGCAATGGTCATCCACATGCAGCCAGGTCCTGACGTTCATGCCGTCTCCGTACAGCGGAACCTGCTGGCCGTCGAGCAGGCTGGTGACGAACAGCGGAATCACCTTCTCCGGATACTGGTAAGGGCCGTACGTGTTGCAGGCCCTCGTGATCCGCACGTCAAGGCCGTGAGTTTTGCCGTAGGCGAGGGCGAGAAGATCGCCGCCCGCTTTGGTGGCCGAGTACGGCGAACTCGGGTCGAGCACCATGTCCTCGGTCGCCGAGCCGTCCGCGATGCTGCCGTAAACCTCATCGGTCGAGACATGGACCAGGCGGCGCACCCCGGCGTCCAGGCAGGCCTGCGCGATGGTCTGGACGCCGCAGACGTTCGCCGACACGAAGGCCGCACCGCTGGCGATGGAACGGTCGACGTGCGATTCCGCGGCGAAGTTGACCACGTAGTCATGGCCTGGAACGACCTCGCCGACCAGATCAGGGTCGCAGATGTCGCCTCGCACGAACGTCAGGGCGGGGTGGCAGGCGACGGGCGCCAGGCTGGCCAGGTTGCCCGCGTAGCTGAGCTTGTCGAGCACGGTCACCTCAGCGTGCTCGAATCCCGGGTAACCGCCGGCCAGCATCGTCCTGACATAGTGCGACCCGATGAACCCCGCCCCGCCGGTCACCAGGACTCTCATGAGCTGATCTGCACCTTGCTGTGGTCGCCGAGCATGAGCCTGTGCGCCCGGGGTACCGGCGGCGCTGAGGTGATCTCCGCTCCCTGGCCGATCAGTGAAGCCTCGATTCGCCTGACACCACGGATCGACGCCTTGTTCAGCATGATCGAATACTCGAGTTCGCTGTCAGCTACGACGCAGTCCCTGCCCACCGAGGTGAAGGGACCGATGTAGGAACGCTCGATGACCGTGCCCGCGCCGATGATCGCCGGTCCCACGATCCTTGACCGCCTGACGCGCGCTCCGGTCTCCAGCGTCACCCTGCCGATGAGCTCGCTTGCCTCATCGGCCGTGCCCTCGCGCCTGACCGCCAGGCCATCGAGCACCATGCGGTTGACCTCGAGCATGTCGGTGAGGTTCCCCGTGTCCTTCCAGTAGCCGGTCACCAGGGTCGGCCTGACTTTCTGGCCGTTATCGAGCAGCCACTGGAGCGCCTCGGTGATCTCAAGCTCGCCGCGGGCCGACGGCACCAGGTTGCCGATAGCCTCGTGGATGGCCGGCGTGAGAAGGTAGACGCCAACCAGCGCCAGGTCGCTGCGGGGTCGTACGGGCTTTTCCTCGAGCCCGATCACGTCGCCGTACTCGTCGAGTTCCACCACGCCGAACTGGCGCGGGTCGGGCACCTTGGTCAGCATGATCTGCGCGTCAGGATGTCCGCTGATGAATTCATCGATAAGCGCGGTGATCCCGCCGATGATGAAATTGTCCCCCAGGTACATGACGAAATCATCGGCACCGAGATACTCACGAGCCACCAGCACGGCGTGGGCGAGGCCGAGCGGTTCCTGCTGGCCGATATAGGTGACCTCAAGGCCAAAGGCGCTGCCATCGCCCACGGCCGCCTTAATGGACGCCGCGGTTTCGCCCACTACAATTCCGACGTCACGTATCCCGGCCTCGGCAATCGACTCAAGTCCGTAAAAAAGGACCGGCTTGTTCGCAACCGGTACCAACTGTTTCGCCGAGGTATAGGTAATCGGCCGAAGCCGGCTGCCTGAACCGCCCGCCAGCACCAAAGCCTTCATGCTGAAAAAGGCTACCTGTTCAGCGCCTCCGCTATCCCGCAATCGGGCCTGGTAATCGCTCGTCATTTTGCCCCGGCCGGATCTCAGGTCAGGTACTTGTCGATTTCGCTGAGGAAATCATGAATGTCGAAGGGCTTGCCGATAAATCCCGCCGCACCCGCTTCGCGGAATTTTTCGATGGTCTCGGCCGCCGTGTCGCCGCTGACAATGAGGACGGGAATGGCGGCGGTCTGCTCGCTGTTCCTGAGCTGGCGCAGCACTTCCGCGCCCGTCGCGTCGGGAAGGCGGTTATCGAGCAGGATGAGCCCTGGCCGTTCCTCGATCGCGGCCCGCACGCCATCTTGCCCTGTCGGGGCCGAGCGGAGCGTGATGCCAGGGCGCTGCCGCAGGATTCTTCCCACCAGTCGGACATTGTCCTGGCTGTCTTCTATGTACAGCAGAATCCTGGTCATGGGTTCATCCGCCTGGCCGGGCTCCCGCTGGCTGAGGATCGGGTGCGGCCAGCGAATCGAGCACGCGGCCTAGCTCGGCGAGATCGAGCGGCTTGGTGAGGTAGGCGAAGGCGCCATTGGCAAGCAGCCGCTTGATCACTCCCTGACTAGCGTCCGCGGAAAGGATGACGACGGGTATGCCTGCCGTCGATGGCTCGGCGCGCAGGTCATTCAGCACGTCCTCACCGTGAACGTCCTGAAGGTGCAGGTCGAGCAGTACGGCGTCAGGCTGGTTGCGCACGGCGTAGGCGTAGCCGGCCTGGCCGGAAGTCGTCGATGCGAACCGCACCTCTGGCCTGGCACGCAGGAATCTCGACACGACCTCGATGTTCGTCGGGTTGTCTTCGATGTAGAGAACCAGGAGGTGCTTGCCGGGGCGGAGCATTGACCGTGCCTGCCTCGGCACCGCCAGCGAGGTTCCCTGGCGCCCCGCATCGACGGCCTCGGCGTCAATGTCGGCGGCACGCGCCAGCGTCACGGTGAAGGCCGACCCTTCGCCGGGAGTGCTGGTAACCACCAGGTGACCGCCCATTGCCTCGGTGAGCGCCCTGGCCAGCGGCAGCCCGATACCGGTACCTTCGACGGCGCTCTGCTCGGCTCCGAGCCGCTCGAACGGGATGAAGATCCGCTCGAGGTCGCCGGGCGCGATGCCGCGGCCGGTATCGGTCACGGTGACGCTTATCTGCTCGGCGCTCAACGGCAGGCAGGTCACCGTGATGCTGCCGCCGAGCCTGTTGTACTTGACCGCGTTCGAGATCAAGTTGACCAGGACCTGAGAGAAGCGCTGCCGGTCCGCGTACGCCGCGAGCGACTGGCATGTGCTGTCGCGCGCGATGCGGATCGAGCGCCTTGCCGCGAGCGGCGCCATCAGCGTCGCCGCCTCTTCGAGCAGCGGGCCGACCGCGACCGGCTCGACCGACAAGCTCATCTCGCCTGACTCGATGCGCGCGATGTCAATAAGCTCGTTGATCAGGGCAAGCAGATGCCGTCCTGCCGCGAGGATGCGCTCGACGCCATCCCGGTCATCGGCTTCAAGATCCGACATCTCAAGTAGCTGAGTGAAGCCGAGTATGGAGTTGAGCGGTGTCCTCAGCTCATGACTCGTGCTTGACAAGAACGTGTTCTTTGCCTCGGTAGCCCTGAGCGCGTCATCGCGGGCCGAGGTCAGCTCGGCGGCACGGCTCGCCAGCAGTCCCTCGGCCCTGATCATTGAGCACGCGAGGCGGCCGATCTCATCACGGGATCTTGGCGCGGGCAGCAGCGGGCGCCCTTCGCCGAGCCGGCGGGCGTTCTCCGCCGCCAGGCGGAGGCGGCCGGTGATGCCCCAGATGAACAGCGCGACGCCGGCCAGGCCGGCCAGCAGCCCCGCCACGATGCCGGCGATGTCAAGCCGGCCATTGGCGGTCTCCAGCGACGTCGTGGCGTTGCGGCGCATGATCACGCTGAGCGCCGGGCCTTTCACGAGAGCGCTGACCTGCCGGCTCAGCGCGTCAACGGTCGTCCTGGCGCTTTCCATCGGGCCTTCAAGGCCGCTGGCCGGCTCGCCTCGGGCCGTATCGTGCACCATCGCGGTTAGCTGGGCAAGCGCCCGCCCGGCGGTAGCGACGACGGCCCGCTGCCCCCGCACGTCACCGTACGCGGCCATGACCACCCGCAGTTTGCGCGTGTCGCGGGGGAACCTGCGCACGCCCGCGGAATACGGCCGGAGAAAGGTCGGGTTCCCTGTCGCGACGTACCCGCGGACCGCGGTCTCCGCATTGAGCGCGTCATCCAGTACCTGACCGGCGGCATCGACGACATTCACGTCCTTGAGTGCCAGCGCGCGCTCGTATCGCTCCTCGTGCTGCAGCGCCAGGCTTGCCGCCGCGATGCCGACCAGCGCGACCAGGGGAACCGCGAGCACGACCAGCGCCTTGGAACGAACCGAACGGTCCAGCCACCATTGACCCATCCGATTGGGCGTCCGCTCCGCGGAAAGTACCTGGCGCTCCGCTGGCGGCATGGCACCTCCGAACAGACCTCAGCTGGAATCACTCACTGTAGCACCTCAAGCACCTTCTGTAGTGACCCGGCGAAAGGGTTACCCGCAAGGCCAGGCCGCGAGAGGATGATGCAATGCCCTGCACCGCGCACGTCGCCTGGTCTGACCGCCTGACCAGCTACAACTTCGGTCCGGCCCATCCGCTCGCGCCGGTCAGGGTCGAGCTGACCATGGAGCTCGCGCGCGAGCTTGGCGTACTGGGAGCCGATGGCGTCAAGGTCTGCCCGCCTGAACCCGCCACCGACGACGAACTCGCCAGCGTGCATGATGCCGCTTACATCGAGGCGGTCAAGCTGGCGAGCGAACCAGATCCGGCGCCGGTTCCTGCCAGGTTCGGGCTCGGCACGCCCGATGACCCGGTCTTCGCGGGCATGCATGACGCGTCCGCACTGGTGGCCGGGGCCACGCTGGCGGCGGCCAGAGCCGTCTTGACTGGTGCGGCGGAGCACGGGATCAGCATCGGAGGCGGGCTGCACCACGCCATGGCCGGCCACGCCAGCGGCTTCTGCGTGTACAACGACCCCGCGATCGCGATCAGATGGCTGCTGTCGCAGGGCGCCGAGCGGATCGCCTACGTGGACATCGACGTGCACCACGGCGACGGCGTGCAGGCAGCTTTCTATCACGACCCGCGAGTGCTCACGATCAGCCTGCATGAGAACCCGGCGACCTTGTTCCCCGGCACCGGCCGGGCGACGGAGACTGGCGGCCCGGAAGCGACAGGCTCAGCGGTCAACGTGGCCCTTCCCGCGGGAACGAGGGACGCCGGCTGGCTACGCGCGTTTCACGCGGTCGTGCCCGCGCTGCTCCGTTCGTTCAGGCCGCAGATCCTGGTCAGCCAGCACGGGTGTGACACGCACTGGCTCGACCCGCTGGCGAACCTGGAACTCACCATCGACGCACAGCGAGCGGCGCATGCCGCCATCCACAGCCTCGCCCATGAGACGGCGGGCGGCCGCTGGCTGCTGACCGGCGGCGGCGGGTACGAACTCGTCCAGGTCGTTCCCCGTACCTGGACTCACCTGCTCGGCGAGGCGACGGGCCGGCCCGTCGATCCCGCGACGAGCACGCCGCAGGCGTGGCGTGACTATGTCGCGAGACGGACAGGACGGCAGGCACCCGAGTGCATGACCGAGCAGGCGCAGGCCACATTCACCTCGTTCGAACGCGGCTATGACCCTGGCGATCCGGTAGATCGCGCGATCATGGCCACCCGCACCGCCGTGTTCCCGCTGCACGGCCTCTTGCCCTAGGCGGCCGCCAGTTCCATGGCAAGGTCGTCGAGGCCGAGCGAGCCGAGCGACAGCGCGGCCATGTGCCAGGATTTCAGGTCGAAGCCGGCCCCGCGAGCCGCCCTGGCCGCGTCGCGGCCCTCGAGCCACGCGCGTTCACCGAGCTTGTAGCTGATGGCCTGGCCAGGCACGCTGAGGTACCTGACGATCTCGCTGTCAATGAAGTCCGCCGGACGGCCGCTGTTCCTGCCGAAGAACTCCCTGGCCAGGTCGGGAGTCCAGGTCTGGCCTGGCGCGAGTGGTGAGTCGGAGGGAATCTCGGCCCCTGTGTGCATCCCGATGTCGATGATGACCCTGACCGCCCTGAGCATCTGCGCGTCCAGGTACCCGAGCCTGGCGCCCGGGTCGGTCAGGTACCCGAGCTCGTCCATCAGGCGTTCAGCGTAAAGCGCCCAGCCTTCACTGCACGCGCTGACGCTTCCCGCGCTCGTCTGGTACAGCGAGAGCCTGTCGCCCAGGTAACGCCAGTGCGCGAGCTGCAGGTGATGCCCGGGCACACCTTCGTGATACCAGGTGCTTACCAGGTTCCACAGCGGGAACCTGGTACGGCCGAGCGTCGGCAGCCAGGTACGCCCTGGCCGGGAAAAGTCGCGCGAAGGCGCGGTATAGTACGGAGCCGCCGCGCTGCCCGCGGGAGCGATCCTGGCCTCGACGGTCTTGACTGGCTCGGCGAGGTCGAAAGTCGTGCCGTCGAGTTCGGCCATGGCGTCGTCCATCATCCGCTGCAGCCGCGAGCGGATTTCTTCGACCCCTTCCACCGCTTCGCCGTTCGCGTTCAGGTATTCAAAGGCTTCGCCCGCGCCGGCCGCTCCCGGGACGATTATCCTGGCGGCAGAAAGCATTTGTTCTGACAGTTCGCGGTATTGCTCCCACCCGTATTCGTAAGCCTCGGCGAGGTCCAGGTCCGCACCTGTATACGAGCGTGCGCAGACCTGGTAACGCTCGGCACCGATGCCATCGGGCTGGCCGGCCGTCCGCGGCAGGTACTCGGCCGCCATCCAGTCACGCAGGTCGGTGATGGCAGCTATCGCGGTCGCGGCGGCCAGGTCGAGTTCGGCCCGCAGGGATTCCCGCACGTCCGCGGTGGCGGCAAACTGCGCGAACCAGCCTTTGCCTTCGCCGGCCGCTGCCCAGTCGCCGAGCTGGCCGATGACCGTGCGCACCGCACGGGGACCGGCGATCAGGCCACGGCTCAGCCCTTCACGAAGAGTCGTGCGGTAGCCGGCCATCGCCGCTGGCATCCTTGACATCCTGGTGGCGATGGCGGCCCAGTCTGCTGGCGTGCTGGCCGGCATGTCGAGGAAGTTGCTGCGGACGACCTGCGGCGGCCCGTACAGGTTCGAGATCTGGCGGAAGTACTCGCCGGTGTCGGCCATCGCCAGCTCGGCCTCGAGCCGCTCGCGCAGCAGCCGGCCGCAGCGACGGTCATCTGGGTCGCCTGTGCTGGCGCCGGCCAGCGCGGCGAGCGTGGCCCTGGCCAGGTCCGAGGTCGCCTCGTGCCCGGCAGGGGAGAAGTCGGGAAGGCGGTCCTCACCCGGGCGAAGACCCAGCCGAGTAGACCAGAGCGGGTCAAGCCCGGCTAGTTCGGTCACGTAATTGTCGGCTACCTGGCGTGCCGTTCTTGCTCCGCTTTGTGATGACGTCGCGTAATTAGAGTCCGGCATGACAACATTCTGCCTTATGATCGCGCGGGAACCGGCTAGCGAGGTGACGGCCACCCTCCGCTGAATCACCCGTGCGGGATGATCTCCGCGGCGCGGCCCTCCTTCACAATCCGTCTGTGACGACACCTGCCGCGCGGCCTGAGGACCTGCTGCGCTCGCGCGGGTACCTGGTGCTGCTCGGGTTCGCCGCCGTTCTCGGCCTGCCAGTCTCGGCGGCGGCCTACGGATTCCTGGCCCTGGTCAGCTATTTGCAAAAGGAAGTGTTCGTTCACCTGCCGCATGGGCTCGGGTTCGCGACCGCGCCGTTGTGGTGGCCGGTGCCCGTGCTGGCGGTCGGCGGGGTACTTGTCGCGCTCTCGATCAGGTACCTGCCAGGCGAAGGCGGGCCCTCGCCGGCTTACGGGTTCAAGCTGCATCCGCCGCCCGGTGCCGCCGAGCTTCCCGGAGTCGTGCTCGCGGCGCTTGCCACGCTGGTGTTCGGCATGGTGCTCGGGCCCGAGATGCCGCTGATCCTGCTCGGCGGCGGGCTGGCACTGCTCGCGGCCAGGCTGCCAAGGAAGCCGCTGCCCGCGCAGGCAGCGACCGTCGTCGGGGCGGCAGGAGGATTCGCCGCGATAAGCGCGCTGCTCGGATCACCGATCGTCGGTGCGTTTTTGCTGATGGAAGCCTCGGGCCTGGGCGGACCCACGATGCTTATCGTGCTGGTGCCTGGCCTGCTCGCGGCCGGGATCGGGGCGCTGATCTTCGTCGGGCTCGGTACCTGGACAGGGCTCGGCACGTTTTCGCTCGCTATTCACGGGCTGCCGCACGTGGGGACGCCGACGGTCGGCGAGTTCGGCTGGGCGGTCGTCATCGGAGTAGTCGCCGCGTTCGCCGGGTCCGGAATGCGGCGGCTAGCGCTCTGGCTGCGCGGCTACGTGAGTTCCCGCACGCTGACCGCGCTTCCTGTCGCGGGACTCGTGGTCGCCGGCCTGGCGGTGGCGTTCGCTGCGGGGTCAGGTAAGGCCGCCTCCGAGGTGCTGTTTTCCGGCCAGGACGCGCTGGGGCCACTGATCGTCAGGCACGCGAGCTTTTCCGCTGCCGTGCTTGTGCTGCTTGTCGCCTGCAAAGGTCTCGCCTACAGCGTGTCGATGAGCAGTTTCCGCGGCGGGCCGGTGTTTCCCGCCATGTTCACTGGCGCGGCGATCGGGCTGGCGATCTCGCATTTCCCAGGGCTGGCGCCGATCGCCGGCGCCGCCATGGGGATCGGGGCGATGTCTTGCGTGATGCTCAGCTTGCCGCTCACTTCCGTGCTGCTCGCGACGCTGCTGCTGGCCTCTGACGGCATCGTGCTGATGCCCCTGGTTATCGTCTCTGTGGTCGTCGCCTACGTGGTCGGTGCCCGTGTGATGCCCCGCCATCTCGAGACAGCGGGGCACCAGCAGGGGGATCAGGGATAGGTGACGACGTCGCTCGGGCCGCCGAAACTCGAGCTGACGGCGGCGCCCGTGCCGTTGATGACCGATTCGATGCCGCCCGACCCGTTAAGGAAGACGGTGAGGAGGTCGTGGAAGACGACTCCCGACGTGTCTGGTGCCTGGAAGGCCATGGCGTTTTCTATGGCTACGCCCTGATCGAAGTAGGAATAGCTGCCCATGCCGTAGCCGGTGAAAGAGGTGACGGAACTCGGGACGTAGAAGGCCGGGTAGCCGTTCTGGGTTGAGCTTGACATCCAGGCCGACTGACTCGGGACCTCGTAGGGGTTCTCGTTCTGGAAGAAAATGACCTCGCCGCCCTGGCCGTTCCAGATGACCTCGTCTTTCTGGTAGTGCTCGACAGCGAGGCCGTAGGCGGTGACGTTGCTGCCGTTGACGATGAGGCCGGTGTTGCCCTGGTCGCCGGTCCATGAGCCGGCCCCGGCGCCGTGATCGGCGCGCCAGGCCCAGACATCGTCGATGATGGAGTTGTTGCTGTTGTCGATGAAACTGGTCGCGGCCGTGCCTGCCTCGGCGCCGCCGACGCGGAAGAACACGTCGTCAATCGTCACCGGATCGCTGGCATGGCTGACCGTGGAGCCTGCGGTGCCGACCTGGAGCAGCGCGGAGGAACTCGCCTGGCCCGCGTCGAAGATGATGCCGGAGATACTCACGCCTCCTACGTCGGCGACGTTCATCGTGATGTTGCCGCTGGCCGGGATCAGGGTCGGGAAGCCAAGGCCGATGATCTTCGTGTTGGCGTCAGTCACGTTGATCGTGGAGCTCAGGTTGTAGACACCTGGCGTGAAGATCAGGTTGTCCCCGGCGGCAAGGGCCGAGTTGATCGTGGCGGCCGAGCTTGACGGGCTGGCCACGTAGAAGGTGCTCCAGGCGAGCGAGGTGCCCGGAGTATTCGTGGTGGAGGTCCAGGTCGGGCCGTTGGAATTGGTTTGCGTGCTTGGCACGAAGACGTGGTAGCTGCCTCCCGAGTCCAGGTAAAGGTATGGCTCTTCTTCGGTCACCGGGCAGGTCGACAGCGTGGTGTAGGAGCTTGGCCCGCCGCTGTCGCCCGAGTTGCCCGCGAAGCTCTGCGCGGGGGCGCCAGGGTCACCGCAGAACACCTGGTTCCACACCGAGTTGCTCCAGCCGTCAAGGCTCGAGTTCCTGGTCATGAACTGCTGCTGGCTGCCGTTGGTGACGGTGCCGCCGGTAAACCGTGAATCGGCGATGAAACCGCCGCTCGCGTAGTCGGGCGAGCCGTTGCAGTAGTCCATCAGGGACAGGTTGCCGTTGACCTGAACCCGGCGCATGGGCGCGGCCTGGGACACGGCCCAGAAGTCGTCGCCCGCCTCGCAGCCGGTGTTGCCCATGACATTGATCGTCAGGTTGGAGACCGACCGCCAGAAGTTGTCCGTCGCGTTGCAGGTGCCGCCCGAGCACTGGTTGAAGGCCTGGATGGCGCCGTTGATCACAACCTGGCTCGGATTTTGCCCGAGGCCGGCGATCTCCTCGTAATAGCCGGCCGTGATCATGAGCGGGTCGGAGGTCGACCCGTAGGTGCCCGGCTCGAACAGCAGGGCGTAGCGCTGGGTGCCGAACTGGTTGCCGACCTGCGCGTTGCTGATCGTGTTGACTTCGCTCTGGATCGAGCTTTCCGGCTCGCTCGGCGTGAACACGATCACGTTGGAACCGAGGCTGCCGCCGGTCGGCGGACCCGAGCCGCCGCCACCGCCACCACCGCCGCCGCTGCTGTCGGTGTAGACGGTGAACTCGTCAATGGACCACCAGCTCGTAGTGCCGCCGGCGGTAAGGACGACGCGGATGTACTGTGCGGTCGTGTCGGCGAAGGTCACGATCTCGGGCGACGAGGTGCCGGTTCCTGTCGCCACCGAAGTGAACGTGCTGCCGTCGCTCGAGACCTCCACGTTGTAGCCGCGAGCGTAATCGCCCGCCGAGTTCACCGAATTCATCTCGATCTCGTTGAAGGTCTGGGACGAACCCAGGTTCACCTGGAAATACATGCCAGCCGCCTGGACCGCGTCTGAGCTGAACCTGGTGCTCAGGTTGCCGTCAATGGCGTTCGCCGGGGCGTCGGCCGCCGAGGAGTTCGTGTTTGAGCTCGCGACCCTGTACGAGTTCACTTTCTGGACGCACTCCCGTGCGCGGCTGGTATCAGGCACTTGACTTCCATAACTTCACGAGTTAGTTCAAGAGTTAGAAGAAGTCTCCTGCCCTCACCAAGG
>DATJLT010000229.1:0-33096 GCA_035509195.1 Streptosporangiaceae bacterium
GCCTGTTCGAGGACTTCTCCGGCCAGGCCAACCGCACCATCACCAACAACCTCCTCGCCGGCGGCGGCTACTCGATCTACGCCGGCGCGACCAACGAGGCCACCTACGGAGTACCGACCAACATCGTCGTCACCGGCAACAAGTTCGCCACCCAGTACTACGCGAACGCCGGCCAGTACGGACCCGCCGCCTACTACGACGCGGCAGGCACGGGCAACACCTGGAGCGGCAACACCTGGGATGGCACGGGCGCGACCGTTCCCGCACCATGACCGCTCGCCCGCCCGCGCCGTCCGCGCCGTCCCGCCCGAACCAAGGGCAAGGGGCGGCGCGGACGCGTCCGGTCAGGAAAGGAAAAGGCAGCGAAGCACCGAGCCCTTCTGGCACCCTCTGTAGAGTGAAGACTACGTTCCGTAATCAGATCCCGTGGTGCTTCGGTGCGCTGCCCTCCGTCATGCTGGCCGCCGTCATGCTGGCCGCACAGGCCGTTCCTGTGGCCCAGGCTGCGCCATCGGCCAGGAATCCCGGCGAGCACGAGCCTCGCGCGAGCTCGCGGCCGGCGCACTTGCCGGCCATTTCCGGCCTGGACATCAGCGTGACCGACGGGCGGTCCCGTGTCGTGCCAGGTGACCTGCTCAGCTATGCCGTGCGTGTCACTGACGGCGGCGCAGGACCTGCCAGGAACCTTCAGATCACGCTGATGCTCCCGCCTTACCTGAAACTGCTCTCGGCCCGCGGCCCGCACCGGTTCGCAGAAGGCAAAGTGAGCTGGGCGCTGACCTTGAACGCCGGCCATTCGGCCAGCTTCGATGCCAGGGCTCAGTTGCACAGGGTGCCTGCGGGCGTTGGCCACCTCGCGGTCGTGGCCTGTGCCGGGAGCGGCGCGAAGACCTTGGTGTGCGCGGCACATCTCGACAAGCTGCCAGGCGCGGTCAGCGCGGCGCGGACCGGGCACGCGGCCGAAGGCGCCAGGCAGGGAGACGTCTCGGGAGTGACTTCGGGCGGCCGGTCGAAGTACCTGCTCGGCGGCGTCGCGCTGCTGGTTACCCTGCTGCTCGCCGCGGCCGCCGCCAGCCTCATCAGGGCCAGGCGACCACGCCTGGTCAGGCACAAGCGCTCTGCCTAGAGTAAGTAATGTCCGGCGTGTCGCCACTGTAATTGCTTCCGAACGCGCTTATGGTCATCTGCCGTGGGCGGCCAATTGGCAAGAACCCGCGATTTCGACTATCTGTCATTAGCGTTCGGCCAGGCCTGCCTGGCGGCAAACAGGGGGACTCAATGCGAAAATCAATAGCGGTCGCACTCGGAACAATGACTGCCATGGGAATCATACTCATGCCGGCCGCCGCACTTGCGGCACCAGGGGCCGCGTCTCGTGCGGAGCAGAGCGGATCGGACCCTGCCACCTCGGTGACCTTCGCCGTGACCACAGGCGAACTGACGATCTCGGTGCCAGACAGCGCTGACCTCGGTTCAGGTGCTCCGGGTACCGACATAGTCGGTGACCTGGGGACCGTTCTGGTTACCGATGACCGTGCGGCGCTGAACGCGGTCTGGACGGCGACCGCCTCTGACACCAATTTCGTGACCGGCGGCGGCACCATGCCAGAGACCATTCTGGCTACCGATGTTGACTACGCCACCGGCGACGTGGCCACGACGGGCACGGTGACGGCGGCGACAACTGACATCACGATGAACACCACTCCGCAGGATGTCGTCGATGCTTCAGGCGTCGTCGGCGACAACACCGCGTCGTGGGATCCGCAGATTACCGTCCACGTGCCCGACGCGGCTGTGACGGGCACCTATACGGGCACGATTACGCACTCGGTGTCGTGACCTGATTACCTGAATTCCGCTCGACGATATGAGGAGAACCATCGTGCGCCGAATGTTCGGCGTGGTAGTTCTGGCCGCGGCAGCCGGGATCTTCTTCCCGGCCGCCGCGGTCGCGGCAACCGCGCTCCCGACCAGCCAGGTACCGCAACGGTTCGGCGTCCGCCTGGTGGACGTCCCTGTCTCCGAGGCAGGCAACCCGAGGGCACTGCGGTACATCATTGACTTCCTGCACCCGGGCACGGTGATCCGACGCCGGATCCTGATCGTGAACCAGGAGTCGAGGCCCTCGACCTTCCTTGTGTATCCGGACGCGGCAATGATCGAGAAAGGCGCCTTCATTGGTGATGCGGGCGCCACTCGCAGCGAACTGACGACCTGGATTACCGTCCAGCACGCGCACGTCACGCTCGCACCTGGCGCTTCGGCGTTTGACCTGGTCACGATCAAGGTGCCGAGGATCGCGACCAAGGGCGAGCACTACGGCGTGATCTGGGTGCAGCAGTCATCGCATGAGCATTCCAGGCGGGGATTCGGCGTCATCGAGGTCAACAGGGTCGGGATAAGGATCTACCTCGCGATAGGCAGGGGCGGCGTGCCGCCCACCAGGTGGACGGTCGGCTCGATAATCGGCCACCGGACACAGAAGGGACGCCAGTACCTCAGCGCTGACGTCGACAACACGGGCGGTCGCGCCATCGACGTGACGGGGACCCTCCGGCTGTCCGGCGGACCAGGAGGCGTCAGCGCGGGCCCGTTCCAGATGTCGCAGACCTTTACGCTCGCCCCTGGCCAGTCGATCGACGTCACGTTCCCTGTGCCGCGCGCGCTTCCTGTCGGGCCCTGGCTGGCCAGCATCAAGACGGTCAGCGGGCTGAACGTGGTGAAGGCGGCCTCGACGATCAAGTTCGACAATCACCTCGTGCGAACGACGTTTCTCGGCCTCGGCTCTTCGATCTGGGTCAGCGGCGTTATCGCGCTGCTGCTCCTGTGCGTGATGGGGTTCTGGATTACCCGGCGGGCGTCAGCGCCCCGAGGTGTCCGGCCGATGCCGGCGCACGCGCTCCGAGCCCGCTGAGAAGAGCCCGCTGAGAAGAGCCCGCTGAGAGGCGCCTACCCGATCAGGCGATAGCCGCTCACCGAGCCGTCGGCGATCAGCCGGTCATCGATCACTGGCAGGTCGGCGATGGCTCGGTGAACGACGGCGGGGTTGCCGAACGCCACCACCGCGGCGGGAACATCCCTGGTGACCACCGAGCCCGCGCCGATCAGGCTGCCCGCGCCGATCCTGACGTGCGGCAAGATCGTGACGTTGACTCCGATCTGGGCGCCGCGCTCGATCTTGGGGCCGCCCATGAGCCCGGCCGAGCGCTCGTCGCCGGGATAGAGGTCATTGGCAATGGTGACGCCAGGAGCGAGGAACGCGTCGTCGGCGATTTCCGTGTACTGGGCCACGTAACAATTGCAGTGGATCTTCGCGCGGTGGCCGACGCGGCAGCCGTAGTCGATCACGCTGTTGCTCCACACGCACACGTCGTCGCCGATCTCGCAGTCCTCCCTGATCACCACGCCGTGCCCGGTGGCCAGGTTCCTGCCGATGACCGAGCCGCTGTAAATGGTCGTGCCCGACCGAAGGCGCGCGCCAGGTCCGAGGCTGAGCGTGCCGCCGTGTCCCCGCGGCGCCGGATAGCCGACGGTCACGCCGCTGTCGATCTGACTGTCTGCCAACGATCCGTTCCCTCACGTGTCAGTAGGCACCCGTGCCGCTGATCACGGCGGAACAGGTCTTCCACAGGATCTGCAGGTCAAGTGCCAGCGACCAGTTCTCCACGTAGCGGACGTCGAGGCGCACGGTTTCGTCCCACGACAGGTCTGACCGGCCGCTGACCTGCCACAGGCCGGTGATCCCCGGCTTGACCGCGAGCCGCCTGCGCATGGCGTCGCAGTACTGCGCGGCTTCCTCGGGCAGATGCGGCCGCGGGCCCACGAGCGACATGTCGCCGGCCAGGACGTTGGCTAGCTGGGGCAGTTCATCGAGCGACCAGCGGCGCAGCCACCGGCCTGTCTTCGTCACGCGCGGATCATGACGGATCTTGAACAGGACGCCGCTCGCTTCGTTGCGCTTGAAGTAGCGTGCCTTCAGCCGCTCGGCATCGGCGCGCATGGTGCGGAACTTGTAGACGGTAAAGTCTTGCCCGTCCCTCCCGATCCTGGTCTGGCGGAAAAAGACCGGGCCTGGGTCGATGCACTTGATCGCCAGCGCGATCGCGCCGAACAGGGGAGCGAGCAGCACCAGCGCCGCTCCGGCGGCCGCGCGGTCGAAGATATCCTTGACTATCCGCTTACCGCCCTTGAGCTCTGGATGATCAACGTAAAGCAGCGGTAGCCCTGCCACCGGCCTGATCGTTGTCCTGGGTCCCGCGACATCGAGCAGGATGGGCGCCACGCACAGGTCGGTCCCCGTCTTTTCCAGTGACCAGGCAAGCTCGCGCAGCCGGTCGGAATCTATCTCCCCGCCCGCGAGCACGGCGACCGTGTCGGCACCGAAGTCGCTGACGGCGGCAGGCAGGCGGTCAAAGCTTCCCGCCACCGGCACGCCGGCCAGTTGATCGGAGTGATAGTCGCTGGTCACGCACGCCGCCACTACCGACAGTCCGTGGTAGCTGTCCCTGCGGAAGGTTGAGATCAGGTCGGCGACCGCTCCGGGCTGGCCCGCTGCCACCACCCGGTGGAGCCGGCGACCGCGGCGCCGCTGTGCGTGCAGGCGCTTGCGCAGCCGTGACCTGCAGACCAGGTCCGCGCCTGTCGCGCCGAGGAAGGTAGCGGTCAGGTACCACCTCGAAAGCTGGAACTGCGTCAGGTAAGAGATGATCATCGCCGCGATGGCCAGGCTCGCTCCGGCGTTGATGACACGGCGGAACTCGTCAGAGCCGAGCCCGATGATCCGCGCGTCGTAGCCCCCGGCGATCAGCAGCGATATCCACCACAGCAATGGCGTGGCCATGATGAGGAAGATATAGATAACTGGTATCTGATTAAGGCCGCCAAAACGGATGGACGCGGTCAGCGCGCCCGCGCCAAGAGCGCAGGTGCTGTCGACCGCGGCCGCCCGGCGAAGATAAGAGGGAATCCACGAGCATGCCGTGGATTCCTCCGGCCGGACGATAAGGTGTCCCCGTTCGGCGTGCGTACCGACCGCTTGCCCGGTCACGCTCATGCCGCCGCCACCACTCCTAAGGTTTTGCCTGACTCCCCGTTGATGTGCCCGATTGTCCGCATGGCCACACGCGGTGTCCATCGCGCCGAGCCCGCTAGCAAGCGTAGCTAATATCCGCGATGCCGCGACCGCATTACGCACATTGCCAGGAAACTCAAATTAAAATCCGGGCAGGAGCGCAAATCTGGTCGCTTAATTAAAAGACCGGCGCTTCAGGGCTGGCAAAGCGCCACGATCGCGGCGTGAAAGGCACGCGCGCGGTCGGCCCAGCTATGCGTGCCCGCGAATTCCCTGCGCCTTGCCGTCAGCTCGGGCGTTCTGCCCGCAGCCGCGAGGCGGTCGACCTGGCTGGCGAAGTCCGCCGGGCCGGCGGCGATGCGGATCAGGTCGGTATCCAGCCAGCGGATCGCGGGCAGGTCGGTCGTCACGACAGCGCGCCCGGCGGCGAGGTACTCAAGCGTCTTGAGCGGAAAGCTGCCCCTGTTGAACGCCGAATCGGCGTAAGGAACCAGGCCGACGTCAATGATCCGCAGGTAGCCAGGCAACTCGCGGAACGGCTTGGCGCCGGTCCAGCAGACGTTCGGCCGTGCCGTCAGCGCCGCGAACCTGCCTGGCGCGAAAGACGGCTCCTTCGGCCCGACGAGCAGCAGCGATCGTCCCCGGTCCGCGATGGCCTCTAGGAGCGCCAGGTCAGTGCGTTCGTTGATGCGGCCGATGAAGCCGGCGACCGGGTGAGGGAGCCGCACGTCCGCCGGCAGCGGCGCGCTGTCGACATCAAGGTAAGCTGCCGCGTCCGTGCCGAACGGGATCAGCGCCGGGCTGAGCCCGCGATCCTTCCAGGTGCTCGCGACGAGCGGGCTGGCCGCGACCACCAGGTCGGCGGCCGCCGCCACGCGCCGTTCCCTGTGGCCGAGTTGCCTGGCGTTCTCCCCGAGCAGCCAGGCACCGCCGGCGAAGTCGTCCTTCGCCCAGTAGATGCTGGCCCGCTCGCCGCAGGCACCCCTGACCGGGTACAAAGGCCAGCCGGTGATCAGGGCGCTGACCTTGGCCTGGAGCGCGGAGACGGCACGGCGCAGGTACTGGCGCGTCAGCGCCGTGGTCAGTCCCGCCATTCCCGGCCTCGAGGGAAACGGCGCCACCACGGGAGTCAGCCTGGCGATCCTCGCCTCAGGCAAGGTGAGCCTCGGCCTGGCTAGCGCGGCTGCCGCCTCGGGATGTCGCAGGGGCGTGAGCCGTGACATCGGCGGGTCGACGAACAGCACGGGAGCGAGTTCTGACAGGGCTCTGGCCAGATGCCAGTCACCCATCGGCATGCCGTCGAACCGCGTTGTCGCGCAGAGCACGATCGCGTCATCCCAGGAACCGCCCGCTGCGCCGGCCGTCATGAGGCGTCGGGCGAGACGGCGGCCGCGCGGCTGCTCTCATCCCGCAGCCAGGTCGTGTAGTCGCCACGCGCTATGGCCAGCCGCGCCCGTGCGCGTGCCAGGAACGTGATGCCGCAGAAGCAGGCCAGGCGTGGCAGGAGAGCGGGCCGGTCCCTCGCGAGCCTGGCCAGGTCAGACAGGCTGGTGCGCTGGGTCGAGGCAGGCGCGGAGGTCGTGCGCTCGATCTGCGCGACGCCGGTAACCGCCCGTACGCGCCTGCGCAGCAGGTCCGCCACGCGCCTCGGCGGATAGTAGGTCACCCGGGCGCCAGGCGCGATGCTCCGCTCGTCCGCTCCGAACGACAGCGAGGCCGCCAGGTCATCTGCCATGAGCGGAGGCAGTGCCCGGAGCCGCCGGTGTCCTTCCTCGCTGACGGCGATGACGCCTCGGCCGAACAATTCCCCGCGGACGTTCGGCAGCCGCGTCCAGACGTCGTAATACCAGCGCACCGGCCAGGGGCAGCCATCAAGACCGATCACCCGTTCGGGTGCGGTGGCGAGGACGCCAGGTTTGCGCAGTTCCGCCTCGAGCGCGAGGACATCATTTTTGCCCAGCTCGATATCGGCGTCCGCGTAAATCAGCGGAAAGCTTTGGGCGGCGCCGTCTCCGGCGATCAGCGCCAGCCGCTTCGATGCTTCTGGAATGCAGATCACCTCGACCGGCGCGCCGAAAGAGCGGGCAATACCCGCAGTATCGTCAGAACACCCGTTAGCTACGACAATGATCGTCAGTCCGGGAATTGGCGCACTATCCGCCAGATTAGCGAGCATCCGGCCGATGACTAGCTGCTCGTTGTGCGCGGGGATAACAATTGTCGTCACGAGCGAGCAGTATGAATGCTGCCCGGCCTCAGGCGCTTGATTTTTGCGGAAACCTGGCCGGTCATTTTGAAAGGCGGATATGCTGCGAACCTGAGCCGGCATCTTGTAATCATGGAGGCTGAAATCCGAGGGGCTGCGGAAAATACGCTTATCGGCCTCGCCGTGGTCGGAGCGGGCTATTGGGGACCGAATCTGGTCAGGACCGCCTTGGCTACTCCTGCCCTTGACCTGAAATGGCTCTGCGATCTCGACCTTGACCGGGCGAAGCACGTCATCGGGCGGCAGGCCAGCGTGCGGCCGACGGACAGCCTGGCCGACGTACTCGAGGACGGGGCCGTGCGAGCGGTCGCGATCGCGACGCCTGCCGCTACTCACTACGAGCTTGTGCGGGCCGCGCTCGACGCTGGCAAGCACGTGCTGGTCGAAAAGCCGCTGACCGACTCGGCGGCTGAGGCGGCCAAGGTGGTCAGGCAGGCGGCGGAGGCCGGCCTCATCTTGATGTGCGACCACACGTACTGCTACACCCCTGCCATCGCAAGGGTGCGGCAGGCGATAGCGGACGGCGAGGTCGGCGACCTCAGGTTCATCGACTCGGTGAGGATCAACCTCGGGCTCGTGCAGCCCGACGTCGATGTCCTGTGGGACCTCGCGCCGCACGACCTGTCGATACTCGACTTCGTGCTTCCGTCAGGCACGCAGCCTGTCGCGATCGCAGCCCATTCCGCCGACCCGCTCGGCTGCGGGCGTGCGTGCCTGGCCTACCTGTCGGTGTGGCTGTCAACCGGCGCGCTCGCGCACCTCCACGTCAACTGGCTGAGCCCGATCAAGGTCAGGACGACCATCTTCGGCGGCTCGAAGAGGACGATCGTCTGGGACGACATGAGCCCGGCGGCGCGGCTCATGTTCCACGACCGCGGCGTAGAGCGGGTACCTGACCAGGCCGGCCCCGATGAGCGGCGCCTGAAGCTCGTGTCCTATCGCATCGGCGACATGCGGGTGCCTGCCCTGCCAGAACGCGAAGCGCTGCTCGCGGTCATGACCGAGTTCGCCGCCGCGATCACCGAGCGCCGCGCGCCGCTCACCGACGGCGGCAGCGGGCTGCGCGTTCTCCACGCGCTCGAGGCCGCCTCGCTGAGCGCTGAGAACGGCGGCGCCAGGATCGCGCTCGACGACGCGGACTACCGGTGACAGCCGGCCTGAATGATGGGAGGGCACCGGGGCAGGCACAGAAGACAGGTCGCGCTGCCAGGTCTTGCTTCCAGGGCGCTCGGCTGGAGTTTCGCCAGCAACCTGGTCGCGAGGGTCGGCACGCTTCCGATCGGCATCGTGCTCGCCCGGCTGCTCGGGCCCCACGCGTTCGGCACGTACGCGGTCGCCCTGGTCGCCCTGGTCGCGGTGCTGAGCTTCAACGACTTGTCTGTGAGCCTGGCGATCGTGCGCTGGCCTGGCGATCCCGCGGACATAGCGCCAACGGTCGCGACGTTGTCTGTCGCGGCGAGCCTGATTATCTACGCGGCGTGCTTCCTGATCGCCCCGAGCTTCGCCTGGGCGATGGGCGCTCCGGCCGCGACTGGCGTCGTACGGGTGCTCTCGCTCAATGTGCTCGCCGACGGCCTCGCCGCGGCGCCGGCGGCGATGCTGCAGCGCGAGTTCAAACAGGACCGCAAGATGATCGCTGACCAGGTCAACAACTGGCTCGGCGCCGCGGTGTCGATCGCGCTCGCCTTCCAGGGATTCGGCGCGATGAGCCTCGCGCTCGGCCGGATCGCGGGCGGCGGAGCGTCGGTCATCTTGTTCTTCGCGTTCTCGCCCGTGCGTTTCGGCTTTGACCGCAGGAAGGCTAAGGCCCTGCTGCGATTCGGCCTGCCGCTCGCCGGGTCGAGCATCGTCGTCTTCGCCGTCACCAACGCCGATCAGCTCGTCGTCGGTCACGTGCTCGGCGCGACCGCGCTCGGCTTCTACGCGCTTGCCGTCAACCTCGCCGGCTGGCCGGTCACGATGTTCTCGCTGCCGACGAGGAGCGTCGCGCCCGCCGTGTTCTCCCGCCTGCAGCACGACAAGAAGGCCATGCGCAACGGCTTTCTTTCGGTGGCCGGGCTGCTCGGCGCGGTGACGATTCCCGCCTGCCTGCTGCTTGCCGGGGCCGGGGTGCCTATCGTCGCGGTCGTCTACGGGCAGCGCTGGGTACCTGCCGCCGCCGCGCTGACCGGACTCGGCGTGCTCAGCGCGCTGCGGGTCGGCTTCGAGCTCTGCTACGACTACCTGGTGGTGCTGGCACGGTCACAGGCGGTGCTGGTCGTTCAGGTCGTGTGGCTGGCTGCCCTGGTGCCAGGCCTGATCATCGGCACGACCGCTGACGGCATCTCGGGGGCGGCACTGGCGCAGGCCGCCGTCGCCTGCCTGATCGTGCTTCCCTGCTACCTGCTGTGCCTGGCCATGGTGGGCATCAGGATCGGGGCCCTGGCCAGGCGGCTTTGGCTGCCCGTGGCGGTCGCTGTGGTGGTGGCCGCGGCGGCGGCGGTCGTTGCCAGGGTCGTCAGCGCTGACCTGATCGCGCTCGCCATCGGCTGCGCGGTCGCGCTGGCCGGATTCTGCCTGCTCGCCAGCCGGATGCGCCCGGCGGTGGCCGAATTGCGCGGCAACCTGGTGCCGGCCGGAGGCCGTTCATGAAACTGCTTGTCTATCCGCACGCCACCGGCATCGGCGGTTCGCAGCTCAACGCCGTCGAGATCGCGGGCGCCGTCCGTGACCTGGGTCACGACGTGCTCGTGGTGAGCAGGGACGGACCGCTCAGCGGCATCATCGGGCAACTCGGGCTGCCCCACCTCGTACTCGATGAGCGAGCACGCCGGCGTCCGTCGGTACGAGCCGCGAAATTCCTCACGGAGATTGCCATAAAGCACCAATGCGATCTCGTGCACGGCTACGAGTGGCCACCGGGGATCGAGGCGTTCGCCGGACCGTGGCTGCGCCTGCGGCTGCCGGCCATCTGCACGGTGATGTCCATGTCCGTCGCGCCGTTCCTGCCGAGAACCATGCCGCTGATCGTGGGCACCAGCCAGATCAGGGACGCCGCCATCCGGGCCGGCCATTCCCGCGTCACGCTGCTCGAGCCCCCGGTCGACACCCATCTCAACGCACCTGGCCTGGGCGCGGGGTCCTTTACAGCCGCCCTGGGCTTTTTGGCCGATATCCCCCTGGTAGTGATCGTGAGCAGGCTCGTGCCTGAACTGAAGCTCGAGGGCCTGCTCGCGGCCTGCGATGCCGCAGGCGAGCTGGCCGGCTCGGGAACCGCGATCCAGCTCGCGATAGTCGGCGACGGGCAGGCGAGACCACAGGTGGAGGAGGCGGCGGCGCGGGCCAACGCGCGAGCGGGCCGTGCCGTGGTGCGCCTTGCCGGGCTGATGACCGATCCGAGGCCGGCTTATGCCGCGGCCGACGTGGTAGTTGGCATGGGCGTGTCGGCGCTGCGCGGCATGGCGTTCGCCAAGCCCGTCGTCGTCCAAGGCGAGCACGGTTTCTGCGAGCTTGTTAATGAACGCTCGGCGGCCATGTTCGCTCATCAGGGTTTCTTCGGCCTCGGGCCGCCGGCGCACGGGCGGGCGGAGGCGGCCGTCAGGCTGGCTGCCATCTTGCGCCCGCTGCTCGGGGACCCCCAGGCCAGGCTGGCGCTCGGGCAGTTCGGCCGGTCGCTGGCCGTCGGCAGGTACAGCCTGGAGCGGGCGGCGAAGGTCCAGATGGACGCCTACGCGGAGGCGGTGAGCAGCCGCGCCGCCGTGTCCCTCGCCTCGCTGGCCGCCGACGCGGCGCGGGCGGGAACCGGCCTGGCGTGTTACAAGGCGGGCGGGAAGCTGCGGCGATGGCGGGGCACGGCGGCGGCTGATGACTTCAACACCGTGGCCAGAATGCGCGCCTGCGCGGATGCGCGCCTGACGTGAAAGGAGCGGCCGATGACGGGTATTCCGCTTGTTGACCTCGCGGCACAGCATGGCGAGATCGCCGGGGAAGTCGCGCGCGGCTGGCAGGAGGTACTGGCGGGTACCGCCTTCGTGGGCGGGCCGCAGGTCGGGGACTTCGAGCGCGAGTTCGCCGCGTTTACCGGCGTGCAGGAGTGCGCGGGCGTCGCTAACGGTACCGACGCCATCGAGCTTCCGCTGCGCGCGCTGGGCATCGGGGCAGGCGACGAGGTCATCCTGCCGGCGAATTCTTTCATCGCGACGGCGGAGGCGGTCTGCCGCGCCGGTGCCGTCCCCGTGCTAGTGGACTGCGCGGACGACGGCACTTACCTGATGGACATGGATGCCGCCGAGGCCGCGGTCACCGAGCGGACGCGCGCGTTCGTGCCCGTCCACCTCTACGGCCAGGCCGCGCAGGTCGAGCGGCTCACCGAACCGGCGACGCGAACCGGCGTTGCGGTGATCGAAGACGCCGCCCAGTCGCACGGCGCGGTGCGTAACGGCCTGAGCGCCGGCTCGCTCGGCCACGCCGCGGCCACCAGCTTCTATCCAGGCAAGAACCTCGGCGCCTACGGCGACGCCGGCGCTGTGCTCACGAACTCCGCCGAGCTCGCGGGCAAGATCAGGCTGATCAGGGATCACGGTTCGCCCCGCAAGTACGTGCACGAGGTGATCGGGCTCAACAGCCGGATGGACACGCTGCAGGCCGTGGTCCTGTCGGCCAAGCTGCGCAGGCTGGCGGCCTGGAACCAGGCGAGGAGAGAAGCGGCCGCCAGGTATCAAGAGGCGCTTGCTGACCTGGAGGAAGTGAGCTTGCCCCGCACGCTGCCGGGAAACACCCACGTCTGGCACTTGTACGTGATCCGGGTACCCGACCGTGACCGGGTGCTGGCGAAGCTTCACGCGGCAGGGATCGGCGCGGCCATTCATTACCCGACGCCTATACACCTGACCGCGGCGTTCGCGGTGCTGACCGGGGAAGCTCCGCGTGCCGGCGCGTTTCCGGTCGCGGAACGCCAGGCGCCCGAGCTGCTCAGCCTGCCGATCTATCCGCATATCACCGCTGCGCAGCAGGAGCGGGTCGTCGAGGTGCTCAGGAAGGCGCTGCGCTAGGCAGCGTGGTCCTGACCTGGACCATCCAGTTGTCCCCATCGGCCCTTGCCCCGCCGCCAAGTACCGAGGCCAGCCAGTCAAGCTCGGCCAGATGGTCAAGCTCGTCCGTGCTGACTCAGATCGAGCAGCAACCCGATCATGGCGAGCAGGGCCTGGCGCTCGGCCGGCTCAAGCGAGCGAGCCGGGTCAGGAAACGTCACGTGGGGGCACGGTGAAAGCCCGGGGCCGTCGGTGATGTCGCGGAGCGCCGCCGCCGTCCTGGCCAGCCAGCTCGCGACTTCCTCGAGCCGGTCCGCGATGTCGGCGGGCACGCGCCGCTTGATCAGGTCGAGTGCCAGGATCGCGGCGCTCAGGTCCTGTGCGGGGCCGTCGTGGATAAGCTGGCTGATCACGTCGCGGTCGTAGTTTCTCAGCCAGCTGAGCAACTCGATGACCTGCCATTCCGGCGGTCGCGCGCGGTGGTGGTCTTGCGCGGGCGGCTGCTCGGTTGCCGGCTGGGCGCTGGCTGGTTCCCTGAGCGCGTCTGGTTCCCTGAGGGCGTCTGGTTCCCTGAGCGCGTCGAGCAGGGCCGCGCGGGTGAATGGCTTATGCAGTATCCGGATGCCGGGCGGGAGCGTGCCCACTGATCCGCCGGTCATCGCCACGCACCGGCACACGAGTTCTGGGTCGCGTGCGATAAGGGACTCGATCAGGGCGATCCCCGATTCCGCGCCGAGGTGAGCGTCGATGAGCAGGGCGTTGTAGCTGGCCGGATTCATGGCGCTGGCCTCTTCGGCCGTTGCGGCGCAGTCGACGGCATAGCCGGCCGGCTTGAGTATGCGTGCGATGAGGCGGGTGATTTCTGTCATGTCGTCAACCACCAGGACTCGCCTGGCGGCCGTGGATTCAGGCACGAGTCCTCCGCTCTCTCGGAACCGAGTGGCCGCCGAAATCGGCTGCCAATAGTACAGTAGCGCTTACAATGAGTGATGAGCGCGTGGTCAGCGCATCCCTGGCTATGGCCCATCACTATTTCGGAGGCCTGTCATGGCTCGTGCTCCTGACAAAAAATCGCAAATCGGCGTCTTCCTGCTCGATGACCACGAGATCGTGCGCCGCGGGCTGCGCGAACTGCTGACGACCGAGACAGACATCGCCGTCGTCGGGGAGGCCGACCGGGTCGCCACCGCCTTGCCGCTGATACTTGAGCTTCGACCCGACGTGGCTGTGCTCGACGTTCGGCTGCCTGACGGCGACGGAATTTCGCTGTGCCGTGAAATCCGCTCGAAGCAGCCAGAGACCGCGTGCCTGATGCTGACTTCGTTCGGCGATGATCAGGCGATGGTCAGCTCGATCGTCGCCGGCGCGTCGGGTTACGTGCTGAAGACATCGACAGCGACCGAGCTCGTCGGTGCCGTACGCGCCAGCGCCAGCGGCATGTCCATGATCGATCCGAGAGCCGCGCAGCAGGTGATCGAGCGGCTGCGTGATCAGTCGGTCAGGATGACCTCGATGTCGGCGCTGACCGACCAGGAACGGCGGGTGCTCGACCTGATCGGAGAGGGCATGACGAACCGCCAGATAGCCGAGCGGCTTTCGCTGTCGGAGAAGACGGTCAAGAACTACGTGGCGTCACTGCTGTCCAAGCTCGGCATGCACCGTCGCACCCAGGCCGCCGCCTACATTGCCAGGCACAAGGACGGCTAGGCGGGCTGAGGTTCCGGCAGGATTCCGCGTACCTTGCGGAGCAGCGCCGCTTCGGTGAAGGGCTTTTCGATGAGCGTGATACCCGGTTCCAGCACGCCTTGATCGCCGAGGATACCCTGGGTATAGCCCGACATATACAAGACCGCGATAGCCGGATTCAGTTCGCGAATGCGGTCGGCGACCTCTCTGCCCTGCATGCCAGGCATCACGACATCGGTGATGAGCCCGTCGATCTCACCCCCGCTTGCCGCTGCCGCCTCGATGGCCTGCTGCCCGTTGGCCGCCACGATGACGCGGTAACCGTTGCGGGTCAGGATGCGCCTGGTTACTTCGCGCAGAGCAGCCTCGTCTTCGACCACGAGCAGCAGTTCCCCCCGGCCAGGCTCTGGCCTGGCCGGGGGAAGCAATCTTTCCGCGGCAGTCTGATCGGTCACGGGCAACATGACAGTGACCGTGGTGCCGAGGCCCGGCTCCGAGTAGATCCGCACATTCCCGCCTGCCTGGGTGATGATGCCGTAGATAGTGGCCAGGCCGAGGCCCGTGCCCTGTCCCTTGGGCTTGGTGGTGAAGAACGGCTCGAACGCGCGGTCAAGCACTTGCCTGGTCATGCCGGGCCCGTTATCGCTGATTTTCAAGGCGACGTACTGGCCTGGTGTCAGGTCGGCACGGCTGGCCGCGTAGGCCTCGTCGACTTCGACGTCCTCTGTCTTGATCGTCAGTTTCCCGCCACCCGACATCGCGTCGCGGGCGTTGACCGCAAGGTTAACGAGAACCTGCTCCATCTGGCCTGGATCGGCGAGCACGGGCGTTACCTCAGGCGCGAGCTCGGTCCGCAGCACAATATGCTCGCCCAGCGTGCGCTGCAGCAGTTTAAGCACGCTCAGGACCACGTCATTCAGGTTCAGTGCCGTCGGCTGAACCACTTCTCGCCTGGCGAAGGCCAGCAACTGATGGGTGAGCGCGGTGGCGCGGGTGACCGCGTGCTGTATCTCCTCAATGTCGGCGAGCACCGACTCGCTAGCATCGCTCTCCTCGGGGTTCCTGATCGCGTCGGCGACGAAGGCGGCGTAGCTGGAGATAACGCCAAGGAGGTTATTGAAGTCATGGGCAACGCCGCCCGCGAGCTGGCCGAGGCTCTCCAGCCGCTGAGATTGCTGTAGCTGGTACTCAAGGCGATCTCGTTCGGCCTGCGTCTTAAGCCGCTGCCGTTCCGCTTGCACCTCGAGGCGCTCGGTGACGTCTCGGACGGCGGCGCTGACCAGTATGCCATCGTCGATGTCGATGGCGGACAGGGAGATCTCGGCAGGGAAGGTCGTACCGTCCTTGCGCCGCCCGGCGAGCTCCATTCCCGCGCCCATCGGCCGGGGCCTGGGATTGGCGAGGTAGGAGGCGCGGCGCCTGGGATGCGCGGTCCGAGCGCCCTCGGGAACGAGTATGTCAACAGGCTGGCCGAGCAGCTCTTTCCTGTGGTAGCCGAACAAGCGCTCGGTCTGGGCATTGATCAGCGCGATGTGCCCGCGGTGGTCCACGCAGACCATAGCGTCGGGCGCCGCCTCGAGCAGCGCCATGAATCGCGCCCTTGCCCGCTGCAGCTCGGTCACGTCTCTGGAAATGGTCGAGATCCCGGTAATCTCACCAGAGGCGCTGGTGATCGGGGAATGGGTCAGCGACACCGTGATGATCGTGCCGTCTTTACGCACCCGGCGGGCTTGGTGCTCTTCTACCCGCTCGCCCCTGGCCACGGCGGCGTTAGTCGCTCGTTCCCGCTCGCGGTCCTCTGTAAGGAGCAGTGCGTCGGAGTGCTGGCCGAGAATTTCAGCCTCGGTGTAGCCATAGACGAGTTCGGCCGCAGGGTTCCAGCTCGTCACGATCTGATCAAGAGACTTGCCGGTAATGGCGTCATTCGATGACTGGACGATGGACGCCAGCCGGGCGGCCGCCTCGTGGGCTCGCCGCCGTCCTGTCACGTCGCGGACCGCAGCAGTGACAAGCAGGCCATCGTCGCTGTCGATAGCCGACAGGGAGATCTCCGCGGGGAAGGTCGTGCCATCCTTGCGCCGTCCGGCCAGTTCCATTCCCGCCCCCATGGGCCTTGGCTTGGGGTCGGTAAGGTAGGCGGCGCGGTGGCTGGGATGGATCTCGCGCGCATTCTCGGGAACAAGCACCTCAACTGGCTGCCCGGCGAGTTCTTCTCTGCGGTAGCCGAAGAGACGCTCAGCCTGAGCGTTGATCAAGGCGATGTGCCCATGGCTGTCGATGCACACCATGGCGTCAGGTGCCGCCTCGAGCAAACCGGTGAAACGGTGATCCGCAAGATCCTTCATGTATTCCTCGCGTGACGCGGTGCTAACGGTAAGTTACCAGAATCTCTTGCCGAGGACTCCCTTAGCAGCTTCGATATCGAGGTTGCGTTGCGGCCCGCGCGAAACTGTCGTACCCCGCCAGTATGTTCGGCCCAGCAGGTTACGGCTGGCTGATGGCGGTCAGGGAGGTGATGCTAATGGCGCCGGCAGACGAGAGTAACGGGTCGCCGTGGCTTCCGCCCGGAGTGGCCGACGGTCTCTTGCTTGATGAGGCGGATCCGTGGTGGGAGGCGCCTGAGCCAGTGGAGCCTGCCGACGCTGACACCCTGTTCGGACCGCCTGATCCCGCCTCGCGGTCGCTTGCCGGGCACTGGACGGCCGTCACGTGGGCGGCGAAGGAACTGAGGGACGGCAGCAGGTCGGGGTTCGAGGAGCGGGGGCTGCTTGACGTCCAGGCGCCAGGTCCTGTGCTGGCGGCGTTTACGTCGGATGCCTTCGACGAAGGGCTGGCGCGGCTGAACGACGACGAGCTCGCGGGAGTAATTGCCGCGGTGAGGAAGCTGTCCTCGTGGCAGGCCGGACTCGAACTGACCGCGATCAGCGAGCTTGACCGGCGGCGTCAGGCTTCGGCCAGGCCAGGATCGTCTCGCGATCAGGACCATATCAATACCGAACTGGCACTCAGCCTGACAATGACTGAACGGTCGGCAGGCGCCCTGGTCGAACTGGCGCGAGGTGTGGCGCGGCTTTCCGGCGTGCAGACGGCGCTGCTGGCGGGGAAGATCGACCGCGCCAGGGCGGCGGTGTTCGCTGAGGAGCTGGCCGCGCTTGACATCATCCTGGCGAACGCGATCGTGGCAGCACTGGTGGGTCCGGCCGCGCGGATGACGACCGCGCAGTTGCGGGCGGCGATCCGGCGGCTGATCCTGGAACTGTTTCCTGGTGCCATGCGCGAGCGGGCTGCGCGTGCCCGGCGACTCGCGCGAGTGGAAGCCTGGCCGGAAATCTCGGGCAACGCCGGGCTGGCCGGGCGGGAGCTGTCGCCAGCGGACGTGATCACGGCTGACAAGCGGATTACGGCAATGGCCAGGGCGCTGAAGGCCGCGGGCTCGGCGCTGACCATGGACGAGCTCCGGGCCGCGGCGTTCGTTGGGTTGCTGACCGGTCGCGACCCCGCGGTGACGCTCCCGGAAGGGAACACCGTGAGTCCCGGCACGGACGCCGGCGGGCCGGCCACGGACGGGCCTGCCGGGCTCTGGAGCGCGCTGACCGGGTCGGTGCAGCTGACGTTGCCGCTGAAGACCTGGCTGGGCTGGTCGGATTCGCCAGGAGAAGTACGCGGCTACGGGCCGCTCCCTGGTGACATCTGCCGCGACCTGGCCAAACGAGTGACCGGGCCTGGAGCGCGATGGTGCCTGACCCTGACCGGTGAAGACGGCCGCGCCGCTGCCCACGCATGCGCCCGTGCCGGACCAGGTCCGCCAGGTGCAGGGACGCAGGAGTGGCTGGCGGGGCTGAACTTGGCTTGGCTGGAACACGGCACCTGCGGGCACTCACGTCAGACGGTCGCGTACCGGCCGGGCCGGACGCTGCGGCACTTGATAAACATCCGCCAGCGCACCTGCGCTAATCCGATCTGCCGTCGGCCGGCCGAGGAATGCGACCTGGACCATACGATCCCGTATGACCAGGGCGGTCGGACGTGCGAGTGTAACTTGGCTCCGGTTTGCCGGCGGCACCACCGTTGCAAGCAGGCACCAGGATGGCAACTGGCCCAGTCTGAACCCGGCTATCTCATCTGGACCGCTCCGAGCGGGCGAAGTTACCCTGGCCAGCCAGACCTGTATCCCATCTAGCCTTCGGTCAGGTCACTGAGTGCGTGATAACGCCGGTGTAAGTGCCGGCCACCGCGCCTGACGGGATCCGGATGCTGATGGTCGGACTCCAGGTCGCGGTCGTATTTCCGTTGACGTTCGCGGCCGAGATCACCTGTTGCGTGGTGGAGTTCAGCGTCACGCTTGGCACGAACGTGAACGTCGCGGGACCGGTAGTCTGCGTGAGCGCGCTCACGATGTAGCTGGCATCGGGCGCCGGTATGGTCTGAAGGCCGGCGCCGCTGCCTGAGGTGAAGTCAGATGCTGACACTGTCACGGTCCAGGGGGCGCCGAATCCGCGGTCGTCGATGACCTCGACGGTGCCGAGGCTTCCCGACAGTGTGGTGCCTGGCGCCGCGCTGCCGAGCGCGGCCGTTCCCGGTGCCTCGATCGAGAGCGGACCAGGATTTACCGGGATCGTGACCGAGCATGCGGCGCTGGTGCTGCCCGGCGAGCACGTGCTGCCGGCGTTGGCCGACGAGACGGTGTTGGAAAGCGACCGCGTGCCCGCATCGGGATCGTTGACGGTGATGCTGTAGGTAAGCGTTGCGGTCGCGCCTGGGGTCAGGTTGGCTGTCCAGGTCAAGATGGGTTGTGAATAGCTCGTTGAGCCGGCGCTGACCGTCGCGTCGTTGTTGTACGCGGAATCGTCGAGTACGTCGGAGAGGTCGTCAGTGATAGTCGCCGGGCTGTAGGTGGTCTGCCCGCTGTCGGTCACCGTGATGGTGTAGTCGACGACTGAGCCTGGCGTGGTGCTAGTGACGTCAGCGGTCTTGGAGATGGTGAGGCCAGGCGTCAGCACCGCGACCGTCGCAGTGCAGGCGGGGTTCGCTGATCCGGGCGGGCAGGTGCTGCCGATCGCGCTCGAGGTGACGGTATTGGTCATGAGGCCGTCGCCGAGGTCGGGATTGTTCGTGGTGATGCTGTAAGTGACGGTCGCGGTGCCGCCGCTGCCGAGGTCGCCGGTCCAGGTCAGGCTGGGGCTGCTGTAGGACACCGTACCGAGATTCGCGGCGGCGTCGTTGTTGTAGGTGGCGTCGTCGAGCACGCCAGTGAGGTCGTCGGTGACCGTGATATCAGTGAACGATGTCGGTCCGGTGTCGGCGATCGTGATCGTGTAGGACACAACCGAGCCTGGCGTGGTGGTACTCGTGCTCGGCGTGTTGGTGATTGTCAGGGCCGGAATGAGGATCATGACCGTGCTGGTGCAGGCGGGGGCGGGGTTGTCAGACGGGCAGGTGCTGCCGATCGCGGGGCTGGTCGTAGTGCCGCTAAGCAGTTTCTGGTTGCCGGTGTCCGGGTTGTTGACCGTGACGGTGAAGGTGATGACTGCCTGCTGGCCAGGAGTGAGAGTTCCTGTCCAGGTCAAGTCCGGACTGATCAACGTGACGCTGCCGGTGGTGGCGACTCCATCGCCGTTGAAAACGGCGTCGTCGAGCACATCGGAGAGGTCATCAGTGACAGTGGTGGCTGTGTAGGTCGTGGTGCCTGAATTGGTGATGGTAACGGTGTAGCCGACCACGGATCCTGGCGTGGCCGTGGTGACGCTGGCGACGTTCGTGATGTCAAGCTCGGCGACATCGGTCGTGGAAGTGCAGCGGGGGTCGGTGCTTCCCGAAGGGCAGTTGCTGCCGGTCGCGCTGCTGCTGATGACGGCGATGAGCAGGTGGTCGTCGGTGTCGGGACTGTTAACGGTGACCGAGAACGTGAGGGTAACCGATGCCCCGGTCGCGAGGTCGCCGGACCAGGTCAGGTCCGGGCTCGCGTAGGTCACGCTACCTGCCGTCGCGGAGGCGTCGCCGTTGTATACGGCGTCGTCGAGTACTCCGGTGAGGTCCTCGGTAACGACCGTGCCAGAGTACGGAGTCTGCCCGCTGTTGGTGATCGTCACCGTGTAAGTCACCGTGCCGCCGGCGACCGCCGGTGCCGGGCTCGCGGTGTTCGTCAAGGTCAGTCCGGGCGTCAGGACGGCGACTACCAGCTTGCATCCGCTCCCTGTGACCGGGCAGCTTGAGCCGGCGGCGGCCGACGTCACTGTGCTGATCAGCAGCTTGTCGCCGGTATCTGGGTTGTTCACGGTCAGCGAGTAGGTAACAACCGCACTGGTGCCAGCGGTAAGGCTGCCTGTCCAGGTCAGGGTGCCGTTGGAGTAGGTGACCGAGCCAGTGGTCGCGGCGGCGTCGTTGTTGTAAACGGCGTCGTCCAGCGACCCGGTGAACACATCGCTGACCACCGTGCCGCTGTACGCGGTCTGCCCGGTGTCCGCGATCGTGAGCGTGTAGGTGACCTGCTGGCCTGGCACGGCCGTAGTGGTGCTGGCGGCCTGGGTCATGGTGAGACTAGGAGTGAGGACGGGGACGCTGACCGAGCAGTTCGGGTCGGTACTTCCCGACGGGCAGTTCGAGCCGATCGCCGAGGTGACGATCGTGGCGGCGAGCAGGTTATTGCCGGTGTCCGGGTTGTCCACGGTCACCGTGCCCGTCACCGTGACGGTGCCGCCGACCGGGATACTGCCTGTCCACGTCACCCCGGTGGAGGTCACGACCAGAGTTCCCGAGGTCGCGGTCTGGTCGCCGTTAGAAGTGGCGTCGTCGAAGACGTTGGTGGCGTCGGTAGCTATCGTGATCCCGGTGTACGGCGCCTGGCCGTTGTTGGTGAACGTGGCCGTGAACCGCACGATGCCGCCAGGCGTCGTGCTCGACACGTTCGCGGTGTTGGTGATTGTCAGTTCGGCTACCGGCACCGTCGATGAGCAGCGCGGGTCGGTGCTGCCCGAAGCGCAGTTGCTGCCGGTCGAGGCCGATGTGAGCGTCGTCGTCAGGTTCATGTCGCCGGTGTCCGGGTTCTTCACCGTGACGGAGAAAGTGACTGTAACGCTGCCGCTGGCAGGTACCGTGCCAGCCCAGGTCAGGTTGGGGCTAGTGAAGAGCACGGTCCCCGCGGTGGTGGCGGCGTCGTTGTTGTAGGTCGCGTCGTCGAGCACGCCGGACAGCGGGAGGGTGAACGCCGCGCCGCTGTACGAAGACAAGCCTGAGTTCGCGATCGTCACGGTGTAGCTGACCGTTCCACCCTGGGCGACGGCGGTGACGTTGGCCGTGTTGGTAAACGTGAGCGTGGCCGCGTTGACCAGGGTGATGGTGAGCGAGCAGCGCGGGTCGGTGCTGCCGCTCTGGCAGTTGCTGCCCTGCGCCGACGAGGTGACCGTGTTCGTGAGCGTCGTGTCGCCAGTATCCGGGTTGTTGACCTGCACCGAGTAGGTGACCGTAGCGGAATCGCCTGGTGACAGGTTCCCCGTCCACGTCAGGTTCGGGCTCGTGTAAGAGACCGTGCCCGCGGTGGTGGCGGCGTCGTTGTTGTAGGTGGCGTCGTCGATAACTGAGGCCAGGTTGTCGGTGACTACCGCTCCGGTGTAGGAGGTCTGGCCCGAGTCGGTGATCGTGATCGTGTATGTGATCACCTGACCGGGAGTGGCGGTCGGCGTGCTTGCCGTCTTGTCGATCGTCAGTCCAGGCGTGAGCACCGCAACTGAGAACGTGCACGCCGTCGGCGTGTTCGATACGGGGCAGGCGCTGCCGGTCGCGGCCGAAGTTACGGTGCTGATCAGGACCTTGTCCCCGGTGTCCGGGTTGTTCACGGTGACCGAGAAGGTCACGACCGCATTCGCCCCTGCGGCCAGGCTGCCAGTCCACGTCACTACCCCGCTTGCGTAGCTCACCGAGCCCGTCGTCGCGGTCGCGTCGCCGTTGTAGCTCGCGTCGTCCGCCAGGCCAGTCAGCGTATCGGCGACGCTGATCCCGCTGTAAGAGGTCTGGCCCGAGTTGGTGATCGTGACCGTATAGCTGACGGCTTGCCCGGGGATCGCGGTGGTGGTGCTTGCGGCCTGGGTCATGGACAGCCCGGGCACGAGAACGGGAACGGAGACCGAGCACCTGGAGTCTGTGCTCCCCGGCGGGCAGTTGCTGCCGGGCGCGGCGGTTGTGATCGTGGAGGCGAGCAGCTTGTTCCCGGTGTCGGGGTTGCTGACGGTGACCGTGCCGGTGACGGTGACCGTGCCGCCAACCGGAATACTGCCTGTCCAGACGACACTGTTACCCGTGATGGTCAGTGTCCCCGAAGTCGCGGTCTGATCGCCGTCAGGAGTGGCGTCGTCGAACACGTCAGCCGCGTTGGTGGAGATCGTGATCCCGGTGTAGGGGACCTGGCCCGCATTGGTAAACGTGGCCGTGAACCGGACGACGCTTCCCGGCGTGGTGCTGCCCGCGTTCGAGGAATTCACGATCGTCAGCACCGCGACAGGTACCGAGACCGAGCACCGTGCGTCTGAGCTGCCAGGCGCGCAGTTGCTTCCCGTCGTGCTTGACGTGACCGTGGAGGCGAGGATGTTGTTGCCGGTATCCGGGTTCTTGACCGTAACCGAGAACGTGATCGTCGCGGTCGCGCCGACCGCCAGGTTGCCCGTCCAGGTCAGGGTCGGGCTGGAATACGACACGCTGCCAGCCGTCGCCGAGGCGTCGCCGTTGTATGTCGCGTCGTCGAGCACGCCGGACAGGCCGTCGGCGAAGGTCGCCCCCGTGTAGGCCGTCTGGCCCGAGTTGGTGACCGTGATCGTGTAGGACACGACCGCGCCGGGGGTCGTGGCCGAAGTCCCGGCCGATGCCGAGATGGTGAGACCGGGCACAAGGACGCTCACGGTGCTCGAGCACCGCGAGTCGGTGCTGCCGGACGCGCAGTTGCTTCCCGCCGTGGTCGACGTCACGGTGGCCGTGATTACCTTGTCGCCGGTGTCTGGGTTCTTGACTGTCAGCGAGAACGTCACCGTCACGTTAGCGCCGGCGGCCAGGTTGCCTGTCCAGGTCAGGGTCGGGCTGGAATACGACACGCTGCCCGTCGTGGCCGCCGCGTCGCTGTTGTACGTCGCGTCGTCAAGCGCCGAGGCCAGCGACACCGCGAAGGTGGCGCCGGTGTACGCGGTCTGGCCCGTGTTCGTCGCGGTCACCGTATACGACACCGCCGAGCCTGGCGTAGCCGTTCCCGACGCGGCAGACAGCGAGATCGTCAGGCCGGGCACCAGTACGGTCACGGTCGTCGAGCATCGCGCGTCTGAGCTGCCGGACGCGCAGTTGCTTCCTGTCGTCGTCGAGGTGACCTTGCTAGACAAGCTCTTGTCGCCGGTGTCCGGGTTGTTTACCGTGACCGAGAACGTGATCGTGGCGACCGCGCCCACGGCGAGGTTGCCCGTCCAGGTCAGGTTCGGGCTCGAATAGGAGGTGCTGCCCGAGGTCTGCGCCACGTCGTTGTCGAACGTCGCGTCATCAAGCACCCCGGACAGTGAGTCAGTGAACGTCGCGCCCGTGTAAGCGACCGTGCCAGCGTTGGTCGCCGTGATCGTGTAAGTGACCACCGATCCTGGCGTCGTCGTTGACGCGCTGGCGGTCGAGCTGATCGTCAGGACCGGGGCCGCGGTGATCACCAGCGTGATCGAGGCGGTGGAGACGCCGTTGTTGGCGTCAACGACGCTGACAGAAAAGGTGTAGCTCCCGGTCGTCGTCGGAGTGCCTGACAGCACGCCGGCCGAACTGAGCGTGATCCCTGGCGGCAGGGTGCCGCTGTTTACCGACCAGGTGTAAGGCGTGGTGCCGCCGGTCGCGGTCAGCGTGTAGGAGTACGCGGTGCCGATGGATCCCGATGGCGGCGCGGCGAAGTTCGTCGTGACGCCCGTCGCTATCGTGATCGTCGCGGCCTTGGTCGTGGTCTGGCCGTTCGCGTCGGTAAGTTTTACCGTGAACGACGAGGTGCCAGTCGTGGTCGGCGTCCCGCTGATCACCCCGCTCGCGGACAGGCTGAGCCCGGACGGCAGGCTGCCGCTGCTGAGCGAGAACGTGTAAGGGGTCGTGCCGCCGGTCGCGCTCAGCGTGTAGCTGTACACCGTGTTCGTCCAGCCTTGCGGCGGCGCGGAGAACGTCAGCGAAGGGCCGGGCACGATCGTGATGCTGGTCGCCTCGGTTGCGCTCAGGCTGGCGCTGTCCGTGACCTTCACGGTGAAGGAATACGTGCCCGCCGTCGTCGGCGTGCCTGACAGCAAGCCGGTCGACGAGCCGATCGTGACGCCAGGCGGCAGCGATCCCGAACTGATCGACCAGGTGAACGGGCTGGTGCCGCCGCTCACCGTGAGCTGGTCGCTGTAGGCAACGCCGACCTCGCCACTCGGGGGGGAGGGGAAGACCAGCGCGGGACCTGTGTTGTAGGTGTAAGCCACTGTGCCGGAGGTGCCCAGGCTGACGACGGCCACCGTGACCGAGCCTGCCGCGTGGGCGGGCATCGACGAGATCGCGATCGTGGTGGAGTTCGTGATCGTGAAACAGCCGGGGGCCGGGGATGAGCACAGCACGAGCGTGGTCGGGGTGCCGGCCTTGAACTCGGCCGACGTGCCGATCTCGACCGCGGTCGCGCCGCTCAGGTTACTGCCGGTGATCGTGGCCGGGTTACCGCCGCCTGCGGCGCCGTTGGTCGGGCTGATGCCGGTCACGACCGGTGCTGAGGGGACAGTTCCCGCCGTCGCGGTCGCACTCGCCGGGCTGCCGTCAGAGGAGGAGATCGTCGCGGTCGTACCGCTGGCGACCGTGGCCGAGGTCAGCGTGGTTACTGTCGCCACCGCGTTGACTGTGATCGTGCCGCTGGTGAACGTGCTCGTTGTGCTCGTGCATGAGATCTGCTGGCCGTTCGGCGTGCCGCAGGTCCAGCCGGTGCCGTAGGCGGAGACGGGCAGAACGCCGCTTGGCACGGTCTCGGTGATCGTGACCGGCTGGCTCTCGGTAGGGCCCGTGGAGGTGCCGTTGATCACGTACGTGATCGGACTGCCCTTCGACGGCGAAGAAGCCGCGTAGCTTGTCTGCGAGATGCCGAGCGCAGGCACAGGAGCGAGGCTGGACACGACCACGCTGTTGAGTTCGTGGTAGTCGAGCACGGCGCCGGTCGAGGCGACCCAGCCGAAGACAAGTTGCCTGGGAATTCCCGCCGAATTGACCCAGGATGACGGGTATAGTCCGGATGGCACGGTCGGCAGGGCGCCGACGAGGCTCTTGGCCGTGCCGCCTACCGGGGTGAACGTCACGTCATAGTCGCCGGCCGGCACGGAAAGTCCGGACGGCGTGGTCAGTGTCGACGAGGTCGGGTTGATGACGACCTCGACAGGGATCAGCGAGGCCGACCTGGTCGAAGCGGTCAGCGTGAGCGACGACGAGGTCGACGTCGTCGCGCTGCTCTGGACCGGGCAGTAGCCGGATAGCCCGTTGCCAGGGCCGCGGATGACGACCTGGCCGGGCATCAGGCTCGTGATGTTCGACGGGTTGGTGCACCCGGTGCCCTCGTACTGCTTGTTGCTGAAGTTGCCGTAAGCATCGAGGCCGATGCCCATGTAGCCGTAGGGAAGACCGCTCTGGGCCGGGCTGGTGGCGGATTCTGACGAGTAACCGAGCGAGCCGCCCGTGGGTCCGATCGCGGTCGGGGCTGACGGATTGGCCGGGTCGGTCGCGCCAAGTACGAAAGCGATGCCGTCGGCGCCCGCAGGCGAGGCCGTGCCGTACTGGTAGGTGTTGAACGTAGCATCAAGGCCCTGCGAAGTGGGGACGCTGGTGCTGGCGAAGATGCCGCCGACCTTGCCACCAGAATCAGGCGTGAGCCTCAGCGTGCCTGAACCCTGGCTGTCGTTCGGCGACGGGCAACTCGCCAGCGGATTTGCCGTCGAGTTGCCGGAAGCGGTGAGGCAGGCGGAGTTCGCCGCGCCGCTCGCCGTGGAACTTGGCACGGATACCGAGCCGGCCGGGCCGTCGACAGTGTTGTCCTTGAACGGCTGGTTGAAAAGCACCGTTCCTGAGGCGTTCGGAATCTGTGGTCTTCGCGTTGCGGCCTGGACGGCCTGTGCGGTCTGGACAGGAAACGCGATGGCAATTCCGCTCGCGACCAAGGTCATCGTGGCCACCATGGCTGCAAGGCGCGGTGTTGCTGAGCCCAGAAGGGCAAGGCGGCGCATTATCCCCCCGAATTGCTGACGCCTTTTCCGATCGCAAAAGCCTGCGGTAAACTGGCCAGAGCGAAGCCCAATCGGGCACCAACGGTACCTGGCGCGACCGCAAAATCCTGGCAGCGACATGGGCTTCGAATTTCGGGCCAGGTAAATTCTTTTCTTGGTTCTGGTAAAGGCCGCTAGAAATACTTTGCCGGCTAACTACAGTGGCGCAAACTCACTCAGTACTCGGGAAGGCCTGACCCAGGCCGCGCGCAGCGCGGGGATTATCCCTGCGACGATTCCGGCGATGGCGGCGGCCAGCGGAGCCGGCCAGAGCATCGCCGGCACGATCACCGGAGTCCAGTTCACCTGCCGCGCCGCGAGCACCACGACAGCGACGCCGAGGCTGGCCCCGGCCAGTCCGCCGAGCAGTCCGAGCAGCGCGGACTCCGCGAGCACGTGCACCGCCAGGTGCCTTCGCCGCGCGCCGAGCGCCCGTCGCAGCGCCAACTCGGGTATGCGCTGGGTCACGCTGAAAAACGAAAATCCTGATAGGCCAATAAGCCCCATGGCGGCACCCGCCCAGCAGGCAAGCACCAGCAAGTCGCTGAGGGTTCCCGTGACCTGACGGCCGAGCCTGACCGGGCCGGCCGCGAAGCTGACGCTGAACCGACGCGGCCGTGCCTGGCTGATCACGTAAGGCGCCAGCCGCGCCACTACGGCGGCTGCCCCCGGCCTGACCAGGATCAGCAATTCGGGCGCGGCCCCCGCCAGTTCGTCAGGCGGCCCGAACAGCGCGACCGCGGTCGAGGCCGGCAGCACCACAGACCGTAGTACTTCCGGCTGGCCAGGAGCGCTGCCCGCGATGCCCGTCACCGTGCAGGCCATATTGTCCAGGTAGATCAGGTGCTGGCGGCTCGTGCTCGCGATGCCGAGCGCACGGGCAAGCTCGGAGCCGAGCAGACAGGAGCCGGCCGCATGCGCCTGGTCCCAGGCACCGAACGCGCGGCCCTCAGTTACCCGCACGCCGGCGGCAGCCAGGAAGCCAGGCGCGGCCGCGATCACCGCAGGACCCGTGCCAGCCGGCGTCCGGCCAGTGCCCGGACCCGTGGTGACTGGAACCGTGGTGACCGCCACCGGATGGCCGTCAATGCTGACCGGCCACCACGCGCCCGCGGCCCTGACCCCTGGAAGCGCGTCAAGCCGGCCGGAAACGTCAGAAGGGTAAGGGAAAGGCGGGTCAGGCAGGCGCGAGGCCGGCGCGATGATCCGAATCGTTGTTGCCAGCCTGGCCGCGAACGCCGACGTCACCTGGCCGCTTGCCGTGCTGACGAGACCGAGCGCCGCGACGAACCAGGCCACGGCGAGCAGGGCGCTGAAGCTGATCGCGATGGCCGGCAGCGGTCGGGCGCTGATCGCCTTGCCCGCCTCACCCAGCGCGTCAGAGGGCTTGAGCACGGTGGGCTTGAGCGCCGGCGGCCTTGCCATCACTCCGGTCATAGTCGCACCGACTGCGAACTGTAGGCGGCGGCGAGCTGGTCATCGGTCGCGATGATCACGGTCTTGCCTTCCCTGTGCACGGCGGCGAGCACGCCGATGATCTCCGCGGCCGCCTCAGGCCCGGCCCCGGCGGTCGGCTCATCGCACAACAGCAGGCTCGGCCCGGTCACGAGCGCCCGCGCGATCGCGCACCTGGCCAGTTCCCCGGCGGATAGCTCCCGGGTCATGAGCTGAGCCCGGCCGGCCAGCCCGACACGGTCCAGACTGTCGAGCGCGGCGTCAACACGGGACCGGCCGCGCGGGCCCGTGTACAGCAGCGGGAGCATCACGTTGTCGAGCACCGGCCTGCTCGGCAGCAAGATCTTGCGCTGGAACACGAAGCCGATCAGCCGGCCGCGGAGAGCCGAGGCATCCTTATCCCTGAGCTTCGCGGTCTCCACGCCGTTCAGCAGGTAACGCCCGGCGGCGGGCCGGTCGAGCAGCCCGAGCACGTTGAGCAGGGCCGACCGGCCTGACCTTGGCCGGCCCGTCAGCATGACCAGTTCGCCTGGCCACACGGTCAGGTTCAGGTCCCCTTCCCGGCACTGCCCCCGGTGCCTGCCCACGCTCGGCAGCGCGATGGCCTGGAGCTCGATCACCGGCGGTTGCCCGTGGGCGACTGGCGAGGGATCCGGCAGTTGTGCGGTGCTTGCTGAAGAATCGTGATCTTGATCCTCCGGCCAGCCCGACTCTGGCAGCAGCCGTACCGTCACCGGCTGACGCCGATCACGACCCGATCGCCCGGCTCGAGCGAGGCTCCGCGCGCGGGCTCGACCGCCACGTACCCGCCGGCCGCCTGGCCGGTCACCACGCGAACCCGCCGGGTGCGGCCGCTGGCCGTCAAGGTAGTGACGTAGGTGGCGGGCTTGCCCTGCGGGCCTTCGAATAGGGCGGCGAGCGGAACCGCGAGCACCGGCTGACTGGTCACTGGCGCCCGGATGGCCAGCCTGACGCGCGTGCCCACCAGGCCCTCGGGCAGCGGCCGGTTCACGGTCACGTCGACCGGATACTCCACCCGGCCCGCACCGTGGCTGGCGTAGGCGGGAATCGCGCCGATCCCGGTGACGAACCCGGCATCGGCGACATGCGGGCTGGCCGTGCTGACCCTGGCCGCGTCGCCTGCCCTGGCAAGGGCGGCCTGGTGCGCGCTGAGCATGCCAGTCACGTACGGGTGCCCGGTAGCCAGGCGGAGTATGACCTCGCCGGCGGAGACCGTGGTGCCCGCCTTCGCGTCGACGGCCACGACCAGGGCGGACGGAGTGGGTATATAGGTCACCTCGGCCATCGGCAAGTAAACCTGCGGCGCTGGCGGCAGCGAGCCTGGCGGCAGCGAGCCTGGCGGTTCGTGCTTAGGTGACTTCGGCCGGTAAAGCGGCGGCGAATAGCCCAGATGCTCATAAAGCAGTTGCAACGCGAACGCCGTTGACGGGCCGAAATAGCCGCCAGGATCGTAGTCGGCGTAGCCAAGGCTGGTCAGGGCGGCCTGAAGCTGGGCTACGTCCGGGCCGGCGTCACCTTCCCGCAGGTTACGGTAGGCCGGCAGCTTGCCTCGCAGCAGCAGGACCGGGCGGCCGTCGACCTGGGCTACGACGCGGCCTGGCCAGGCCATTTGCCCGAGCTTGACCGGCATCTTAGTGACGATGACCGCGCTGTAGGGTGCAGAAGCCGTGACCGCCACGGTGCGCCCGGCCCGCACGGTCCCTGGCACCACGATGCCGTCGCGCAGCACCCGCAGGCTGGCGACCCCGCTGAGGACGGCAGAGGCCGGTGCCGCCGACCGCGCGGCCACTTCAGCCGGCGACTCTATCAGCCGCGCCGCCGCCAGGCCGACCGCTGACATGACGATGACCCCGACAGCGACTCCGGCGAGGAAAAACCGCCTGGTCCTCAGCGGGTCCAGCGCTGACCTGGGCTTTGGCCCCCCGTGCAACCCCTGACCCCCCGTGCAACCCTTGACCCCCCGTCGTCAGTCGCGCACGCTATCACGGGCATCGGCATCGGCAGGGGAGCCGGGCGAGGAGCCGAACGGGTGTGTTGGCCCAGGTAGGCGGGGAATGCTCTTCGTTGTGCGACGGACGGGGGACCGGAGCGGGCGGTGGCGGAAGCCTGTGACGGCACGGCAGGCGGCTCGCCTGGCAGCAATGGACGGCAATCCTTTGCGGCGGGGTATCGACCGGGTGGAGCGCGCTCTTTGGGTGCTGCTGGCGGTCGCGTTCCTGGTCGCCGTGCCCGTGCTCGTGCCGATGGCGGGCAACGCGACCAGGGCGGAGAACCTGCGGCTGGTTCATCAGGAGCAATCCTGGCGCGAGGTAAACGCGGTAGCGATCAATGCCGCTCCCGCGCGGATGGACGGGCTGGATTCCTCGGCGACCGTGTGGGTCTCCGGGCAGTGGCAGGCACCGGCCGGCGTGCGCAGGAGCGGCCTGATACCGGTTCCGCCAGGTACGCAGGCCGGCTCGAGGGTCACGATCTGGGTCGACGGCCGCGGCACCGTCACCAACCTGCGGCCGGTCAGCATGGACGCGGTCACGTTCCGCGTCATCATCGTCGAGATTCTCGTCGCGATGGGGCTGGCGATGGTCGGGCTAGGGGCCGGCTGCGCGGTCCGCTGGGCCGCGAACCGGCGGCGGATGGCTTACTGGGCGATCGAATGGGCGTGCTTCGGTCCGCGCTGGTCGGCCCGCCACTAGTAAATTGCCGCTGCCCCTGGCGTGTTTGACTCGCCCTGCTTGACCATTGCTGGCCGTGGATGGTTGGGTTCTGGACATGAACTGCGGCTGGTCAGAGCTGGTGCGCGCGTGACCGCGAATGCAATCGTCTTTATCGGAATTACAATAATTTTTGGTGCGGCGGCCGTGCTTGCCTGGTTCGGAATGGGGCAACTGGCGCTATCGGGGTCAGGCGCGCTCGAACGTGACGGCATCGGGCGGGGGCGCCGCGCCCCGGCCTGGTCGCTCGCTGACAGTGAGGGCAACGTGCACAGCTCGCCGCCGGCCGGCGGAACGCTCCAGCTTCTGCTGTTCGCCGATCACTCACTGAAGTCGTTTCCGTCAGTCTTGGACGGGCTGCGCCAGCTCACCGATGTTGAGAGCACCGATGTTGAGAGCACCGATCTTGAGATCGTTGTTGTCACGAGGGGGCCAGGTGAGGGCGCCGCCGAGTTGCTCGGGCAGCTCGGCCTTCGTTCCCTGCCTGTGCTGGCCGGATCGCCCCGGCTGTACGGGCAGTACAACGTCAGGGTCATGCCGTTCGCGATCTTTGTCGGCTCCGACGGGCTCGTGCGGGCCTCGAGCCTGGTCAACCACGACTGGCAACTCGTCAAGCTGTGCCAGATCGCCGCGATTCCCCCGGCGGAAGACGGTCCTGGCGCTGCCCGGCGACGTCGGGCGTTCGGGCTGGCGGTGTAGCTGTCGTGCTGGTGTCATATACGGTGCTGCAGGTCGGGGTGCTCGGCTGCAAGTCGGGTCTCGCGGTGCTGCTGCTGGCCGCCGGCGGAGCCAAGGTGGCGGACTTGCGCGGGTTCGCGGGCAGTGTCCGGCTTTTCTTGCCTTCAGCCACCTCGACCCTGGCCCTGCGCCTGTCAGGCGTGATCGCTGGCGTGATCGCCTGCGGTGAGCTGGCCGTCGGCGCGGCGAGCCTGGCCCTGCCCGGTGTCCGGTGGCTGGGCTGGGCGGTCGCGGTGGTCTGCGTCGGCTTCCTGGCGACCTGGACGGCCGGGTACGCACGGCATCGCGGCCGGCCGTGCCGCTGTTTCGGCGCGCTGTCACGTCGCGGGTTCAGCGGAGCAGGGGTGCTGCGGGCCGGCGGGCTCGTGCTCGCGGCGCTCGCCGCCCTGGCCAGGGTGCCAGTCAGCTCCGTTCAGCTCGGCCAGGGCGCGAGGGCCGGGCTGCTCGCCGGCGCGGTCCTGGTGGCCGCGGCGGCATTCAGCGCGGCGGCGGCCGCGGGGCGGCTGCTAGCGGATTCTGCGGAGCGGGCCTGATGATACGGATACCCCTTTACCTGGCGGTCGCTCAGTGGGCGCTGCTCGCGGCGCTAGGCGTGTTCTTGCTCGTGCTGTTCAGGCAGCTCGGCCACCTCATGAACGGCCAGGGGAAGACGTCCGCGCTCGGCCCGGCCGCCGGGACCCTGGCACCGCCTCTCGGCTACCTGCGCCCCGGAGAACCAGACGACGCCCGGCTGCTCAGGCCGGGAGCCGGGCAGCCGCTGCTGCTCGCGTTCGTCGACCCGACCTGCCCGTCCTGCGAGGAACTTGTCAGGGTGCTCGGCTCGCTGAGCTCGGCCGGCGAGCTCAGCGGGGTGCGAACCTTGCTGCTGATCTCTGATCCGGTCAGTTACCTGCGGATCTCGCCGGCGTTCACGGAGACAGACCTGGAGATAGGGCGGCCGGCTAAGCCGGCCGAGCTTGACGCCTACCGGGTGTCGGCGACGCCGCTGCTCGTCGCCATCGACGGGTTCGGCACGGTCAGGGCCGCCGGATCGGCGATCAGGGCGGCGGAAGTACTGCAATACGTCATCAGCGCGCGGACGGCGGCGGAGCCCGCCGCCGCGACGAAGGGGGAAGCAACTTGAGAATCCGCGACAAGTCAGGCACCGTAAGCGAGCGCGTTGCCCGTCGGGTGAGCCGCAGGGACGCGCTGCGCCGCGCCATTGTCGGCGGCACGACGGGGCTCGCCGCGCTGGCGGTGGGCAACGGCACGGCGCAGGCTCAGACCTGCACCTGCGGACCGACAAGGCGCTGCGCGAAATGCCCGGAAGTGGGCTGCCCGACCGGGTACCACCTGTGCAAGGGATCGTTCACCAGCGACTGCTTCAACGCGCAGGGGTACCGGTGCGAGTGGCCGTCTGGGAACTGGATCGCCTGCATGGGCCTCGGTCATGGCCTCGGCTACAAGGTCTGCTACGACTGCATTGGCCCTGGCGGCTGCGAGGACTGGTGTACCTGCCTGACCAAGTGCATTTGCTGCAAATGCGTGAGCCCGGCAGACATCAGGACGGAGCAGCACCGGTTGCAGCATCTTGACCTGGTGTGATGGCTGGTGATGCTGGGGTTCGTCGCGGCGCTCGGCGGCCTGGCCGTCGTGCTCGCCCTGGTCAACGGATACTCGAAGGCGTACTCCCCATGAGGCGTGAACTCGGCCGTCTCGCTGGCGGCCGGCCTTCCGGTCGGGAGGCTTTCGGCCCGGTGCCTCGTGGTCGGTGCGTACGTGGTGCCGGGGGTCGTCGCATGGGCCGCTGCCGGGGCGCTGCTCTCCGTGCTGCGGCTGGGTGCCGCCGGCCTGGTGCTCGCGGCTGCCTACGGGCTGTACTACGGGATCAGCG
>DATJLT010000230.1:0-5497 GCA_035509195.1 Streptosporangiaceae bacterium
CAGCCTGGGGATCGCGCGAACCTTGCCGATCTCGGCGAAATCGCTGATGTCCCTGTTGATGACTGTGGTGAGGTAGCCGTCGTACCAGGCGCTGCGCGCGATCTGCGACCGGAGGCCGCGTACTTCCGGGTACCCGCCGTCGCAGATGGCCGCGATGTACTCGTCCCTGGTCCATGCGGACTCTGTGCCGTGGAGGCCCCGTGGGCTCGCTGGTACTGCCTGAGCAATGTGGTCTTGCCTGACTGACGCGGCCCGTTAACGATCACCACCCTGAGAGCGGACGCCAGTTCGTCAAGTAGCCCCTGCGCGAGCCGGGGAACTAGTTCAGCCACCGTCAGGTCTCAATCTGCTGGTTCTTACTGCGGAAATCTGCTGGTTCACTCAGCAAATTTACATCAGGAGACTCTGGCGGCGGTGAACCACGCGCCGTCGAACAAGGTTTCGCCGCCGACTTCTCCGGCTAGCTGACCGGCGGTGAAGTACCGCTTAAATACCTGGTGACGTGATCCGTCGTTCAGCACTCGCTGTTGCCACTGCTCGGCGCTGACGCCGGGTTGAAGGGCCGAGTCGATTACGATCAGTTCGCTGGCCACTCGCCTGGCCTCGGCGAGGAAGGCCTCGCGCTCGGCGGGGGAGAGGTGCCCGTAGAAGTGGCCGGTGAGCACCCGGTCGAAGGCACGCTCCGCGACCGGCAGGCGCAGCGCGTCACCGACGATCGCCAGTCCGGCTGGCAGCCTGGACCGGGCGATTTCTGCCATGGCAGGGCTCTGATCGATTCCGACGACGTAGCCGCGAAGGTGCCTGGTCAGGAAGCCGGTGCCGCAGGCGACGTCCAGCGTGCGCGCCGGCGGCAGGCTCGCGACCAGCGCGATCACCTGCGCGACTTCCTCGCTCCAGCCTGGCCGGTCACGGCGGGCGAAGTTTCCCTCGCCCAGGTACCACTCGTCGTACTCCGGTGCTCGCTGGTCGTAATAGGCGGCCGTAGCGGGGTCAGCGGCAAACGCGGGCGTCCGGTCCATAGCGCCCAGGCTACTCACCGCGGGGTGCTGGCTCCGTTGCCTTCTGGTGCTGGAACACGCCAGCGGCCACGCAGCCACCCACGGCACCACCGGAAACAACAGGGGAGCCCTCAATCCGGGGTTTGGGGGTGTGTGCTGCCCTCAATCCGGGGTTTGTGGGTGGCCGGGCGGGGCCGGGCGGGGCCGGGAGCCGAACATTTTCCATTCCCTCCAGACCGGCCCCCTTGGTACAGGCAGAAGATCCGGCTACTGAAGGGCAACAGGCGCCTGACGGCGCATCACAGCGCGGCAGGTCATCAGCACACGCAACCGGGGCAGTTGCAGTCGCATCCAGCCGGGCAACTGCACAGCCCGCCGTTACAGCACTTCTCGCCGCGAGCCATGGTTTCTGCCGTCACGAGGCTTCCTGCTACCACGAACGCGGCACGGCAAACAGGGGGCCGCCGACGGGCCGGCACGGGCTGGTCACCGTCGGGTCGTGAAACTGACCGTGGCCATCACCGTTCCGTCGTCGCAGTTCACGAACAGGTGATCGGCGACCTGGTTCACCAGCCATAGCCCGTGACCCTCAAGGACGGGCCAGGGCGGATTGGCAGGAGCCGCAGGCTCATCGAAGACCTCGGCCGGGTAAGTCAGGTCCCCGGGCAGGTCACCATCGATGACCGTGCAGATCACGGTGCGACCGTCCGTCCACCCGCGCAGCCGGCCATGACCTTCACCGTGCCTGACGGCGTTGCTTGCCAGTTCGTGCACGGCGATCAGGATGTCATTGGCTTGCTGAACGGGCACGCCAAGTTCCGCCACATGCGCGCTGAGAGCCGCGCGAAGCTGATACAGCGTCCGCGCGTCAAAGCGCTGGTCAAGAAAAAGCACCGGACCCGTGCCGGAAGCACGGCGCGCGTCGTGCCCGGCGCGCGGGGTCGTCTCACCGCTCATGGACGGTCGCGATGCTCAGGCCGGGGAGGTCCTTCGCCCCGAACAAGGTGAACTGGTCGGCGCATGAGACCGAGCAGCGCAAGGTCATAGCGCGCGATGAACTGAGACCGCGGGCCGCGTTGATGATCATCCGCACGCAGCACGCGTCGATGAACCTCAGCCCGGCCAGGTTGACGGTGATGTCATGGTCAAGGCGCAATGCCTCGGCCAGTGCCAGTGCCAGCGACTGCTCGGCGCGATAGTCGATCTCGCCGGAGATCCTGATTCCCGGCGGTGCGTACTGACGGCAGATCCGCAGCACCGCGTCAGCATGATAGGTAGCAGCCGCGACCGAGCGCGTGTGCAACGGCACGACAGAGCCCAGGGTCACCGGGTCGAAGCTCTCCCTGTCGTACTGGCAAAGCACAGTCGCGCTGTTATCGGCGAGCAACGGCCCGAGGCGCTCTTCGAAGTCGGGCAGTTGCTCGACGCCAGTCACCGGCCGCAACGCCCACCTCATGTCAACCGCTACCCGCAGGCCAGCGAATCCCTCGGTAAGACAAGCGTCGATCTGCCCGCTGAGCCAGTTCAGCGTGTGACCGGGAGCGAAGGCCTGACTCGACAGGACAGGGCCTTCGGACTCAACCACTGCCATCTGCCCCGATGCGATCGCTGACGCCACCTTCAGTCCGCGCCCGGCGAAGTCGGACTCCATCTGCCCCGCTGACTCGCTGATCCACAGCACCTTAAGCCCGCTGGCCAGGCCGTCGCGGGCGAATGCCGCAGTCAGGTCAAAAAGCTCTTCCTCGTCTCCGAACGTCAGGCACGCGTGATCCCTGGATGCGAGGTCACTTACCTGCAGGTCTGCACTGGCTTCCAAAGACGCCTCCGGGTGAGTCATCGCGTGAGTCATCGCGGGCGGAACGCTGCTGCCCGTTGATGGCTCCGCCAAACTTCGCGAAACAGCCTCGCGAAACAAACTGGTTAAGGTCAGCAGTTGCGGGTAGGGGCGCGCAAGATCCCCAAGCACCCCATCACCCATGCCTGCCGGACGGCCGCGCTGCGGCCAGGCTCTGCTGAAGAGGGTCAGTACGCGAATTGCTCGGCTTAGTATGTTCAGGTAGTCAACCGGATGGAGCCAGTGGCGATCAGGCGAGGTCACAAGGACGGTGACAGTGCGCCTGCCAGGCGAGGCGGCCGGCTCGGACCCGGCAGCGTCCTTGTGATCGTCGTCGCGGCCGGCGTGGGCGTCACGACGGTGCTTGCCCTGGTCACTCTCGGCTCTTATCACCGCAACGAGCATCGGCTGCTCGCACTGCAGACCCGTCTTACTGCCGACGCTCTGGCGGCCAGCCCGCTGTACGTCCAAGATCACCTTGGCGGTGCCGTACGGATAGCGGCTGCGGGCAATGACCCATCAGAGGTCTTCAGCAAGGCGATGAGCGGCTCGCTGACCAAAAACGGCCCGTTTTCTGACGGCTCTCTCTGGCGCCTGAGCGGTACTGTGCCGCACGAGGTCACCGAGGTTGGCGCGGGTCCGCTGCTTCCGCCAGGCTCGGTGCGGATGACTGATCTTCTCCGTCAGGCCGCGGTGAGCAAGGCGGCCTTCATCGTCACCAGGGTCATCGCGGCGGGAAGTTCACGACTGGGGTATGCGATCGCCGCGCGCGGGACCGGCGGCCTTTTTGTCGGCTACAGCGAGGAGCAGTTGCCCAGGGACCGCGAGATAGCGGTGCCTTCAACCTCGCCGGTCGCCCAGCTAAACCTCGTTCTTTACCTTGGCAGGAAGGAAACGCCTTCGGCTCTGCTCGAGTACGACTCGACCGCGCCGCTTCCCCTGCGCGGGACCGTTTACACCGCCCGCATCCCGTTCGGTGACACCGTGCTCAGCCTGACGACGTCACCCAAGTCCTCACTGGCCGGGTCGCTTTCGCAGTACCTGCCAGTTAGCATTATCGCCGGCGGCGCCCTGCTGACGGCACTCGCCGCCTGGGTCGCGTGGCGACTGGCACGTGACCGCGAGGCTGCCGAGTCCTCTGGCCAGCGAAGCGAGCAGCTTTACGCCGAGCAGCGCTCGCTGGCCGCCGAATTGCAGCAAGCCCTGCTCCCGAGCGAATTGCCCGACGTGAGCGGGGTCGCGGTCGCCCTCAGGTACATCGCTGGCACGAGGGGCGTCGACGTCGGTGGTGACTGGTGCGATGTCGTGCCGCTCGACAACGATCGGCTCGTGTTCGTCGTCGGCGACGTCTCCGGGCGTGGCGTGGCCGCCGCGGCCGTCATGGCCTCATTGCACTTCGCCTGCCGTGCTTATGCCGTGGAAGGTCACCCGCCCGAGTTGATTCTCGCCAACCTCGCCAGAATTCTGCGAATAGACCAGACTGGTCATTTCGCGACGGTCCTGTGCGGGATTCTCGACCTTCGCGCCCGCGAAATGACGCTGGCCAGCGCCGGCCATCTGCCGCCGATCCTCATTCACGACGGCCAGAGCAGCGTAGTGCCGCTGAAGCCAGGGCCGCCGGTCGGCGTCAGCGCTACCGCGGAGTACCTGCCAGGCAAATTCCCGCTGCCAGCGGAGGCTACCCTCATCGCCTATACCGACGGCCTGGTCGAGCGGCGCGGCGAAAGCCTCGACGCGGGACTGACCCGTCTGCTGAAGGCCGCGATCAACGCCGGGCAGGCGCCTCTTGACGACCTGCTTGGGTCCGTGTGCGCTGAACTGATCAATGATGGCCCCACCGCTGACGACATCGCCATGATTGGACTGAGATGCCTGAACTAGACGCCGCCAGCGATCAGGACCCCGCCCTTGCCACCCGCACCGAGGGCCGTACGCTCATACTCAGGCTGACCGGAGAACTGGACCTGACCAGCACCGACCGCATCCTGTCGGACATCGACGCCGTGCTTGACGGCGAGCATGACGACATCGCGTTCGATCTGAGCGGCCTGAACTTCATGGACAGTTCGGGCATCGCGCTGCTGTTGTCGGTATCAAGGCGGGTCGGGGGCAACCTCGAGCTACGCGACCCGACCCCGATCATCCGCCGCCTGATCGAGCTCACTGGCCTGGAGTCGGTGCTGCGCCTGGTCCCCTGATACGGGCCGTGCGCGCGCTGGCGGTTTTCGCGAGTTTCTGCCGGTCACGGCACCATGAGGACCGGACAAGTCGCGTTGCGCAGCACGTAGTTGACTTCAAGGCCGTCGAGAATCCGTGTCGGCCCGCTACCCGGCGGCGGACGGGCTAAGCACGACAGCGCCGGTTTGAAGTTCACGCGGGCAGGGCAGAGCTAGGGCCTTAAACCTGGCCGACTACGGAAGTGAGCTAGTTGAACTGTTCCGACGCCACGAACGGCTCGCCACCCGCTCTCGAGCACGACAGCGCGGAAAAGCTCCGCGATATTCAGTTGGTGACCGACGTGGCGCTTTCCCTGCTTCGTCCGCAGGATCTGCTCGTGGCGCTGGTCGAACGGGTGAGGGCCGCCTTTCACGCCGACACGACCGCTGTCCTCCTGCTCGACCAGTCGGCCAGTCAGCTAGTAGCCACGGCGGCGAGCGGGCTGGAA